>NZ_CP098325.1:3965144-4330288 GCF_023639785.1 Leclercia adecarboxylata | reverse complement strand
GTGGATGGCGCTACACCTGAACGTGGTAGCCAACCCGAAAGCGCTGTTCGACGTGCAGATCAAACGTATTCACGAGTACAAGCGTCAGCTGATGAACGTGCTGCACGTGATCACCCGCTACAACCGCATCAAGGCCGAGCCGGATGCCGACTGGGTGCCGCGCGTCAACATCTTCGCCGGTAAAGCGGCCTCGGCCTACTACATGGCGAAGCACATCATCCATCTGATCAACGACGTGGCGAAGGTGATCAACAACGATCCGCAGATTGGTGACAAGCTGAAGGTCGTCTTCATCCCGAACTACAGCGTGAGCCTGGCGCAGCTGATCATTCCCGCGGCGGACCTCTCTGAGCAGATCTCTACCGCAGGCACCGAGGCCTCCGGCACCAGTAACATGAAGTTTGCCCTGAACGGCGCGCTGACCATCGGCACGCTCGACGGCGCCAACGTCGAGATGCTGGAGCACGTGGGGGAAGAGAATATCTTTATCTTCGGTAACACCACGGAAGAGGTGGAGGCCCTGCGTGCGAAGGGGTACTCTCCGCGTGACTATTACGAGAAGGATGAAGAGCTTCGTCAGGTACTGACCCAGATTGCCACCGGGGTCTTTAACCCGGACGAGCCTGGCCGTTATCGCGACCTGGTGGATTCGCTGATTAACTTCGGGGATCACTACCAGGTGCTGGCGGACTACCGTAGCTATGTGGATTGCCAGGATCGTGTCGACGAGCTGTACCGTAAGCCGGAAGAGTGGGCCACCAAAGCGATGCACAACATCGCCAACATGGGCTACTTCTCGTCGGATCGCACCATCCAGGAGTATGCCGAGAACATCTGGCATATCAAACCGGTGCGGTTATAAAAGCAAAAAGGCAACAACAGTTGCCTTTTTTAGTGTTTGCACCCTCTCCCTGTGGGAGAGGGTCGCGCCAGAAAAAAAGCCGGGTGGCGGCTTCGCCTTACCCGGCCTACTTTTCGGCTTTACTCACATTACGACGCTAACGACAGCTCACGCTTTCCCACACGTTCCGCCAGCCACAGCGCCACGCGGGACTGCTGCTCCGCGTTCAGCCACATCCCCTCTTTAGTGCGACGCCACAGCGCATCGTCCGCGCGGCGTACCCACTCGTGGTCGGCCAGATAACGCAGCTCCGCCTCATAGAACTCATGACCAAAATGTTCGCCCAGATCGGTCAGATCTTTCGCCTCGTTCAGGATCAGCTCGCTGTTGCTGCCGTAGGTGCGGGCAAAGTGGCGGGCCATGGATTCGCTGATAAACGGATAGCGACGGCGCAGTCTGGCCGCGTAGTCATCGCGGTTGCCGCCGATTTCGCCGCCAGGCAATACTGCCCCTTTGGTCCATGCCGGGCCGATACCCTTATAGTACGGGGCCAGTTTTTCCATCGCATGCTCCGCCAGCTTACGGTAGGTAGTCAGCTTGCCGCCAAACACCGACAGCAGCGGCGCGTTGCCCTGGTCATCATGAATATCAAGCGTGTAGTCGCGGGTGATGGCCTGCGGTGAGTCAGACTCGTCATCGCACAGCGGACGCACGCCGGAGTAGCTCCAGACCACGTCGTCGCGCGTCAGCGTCTTCTTAAAGTGCGCGTTATAAACCTTCAGCAGATAGCTGATTTCGCTCTCGTCGATCTCGACGTTCTTCGGATCGCCTTTGTACTCCACGTCGGTGGTGCCGATGATGGAGAACTCATCCATCCACGGGATCACAAACACGATACGTTTGTCTTCGTTCTGCAGAATGTAGGCCTGCTTCTGGGTGTGCACGCGCGGCACCACGATATGGCTGCCCTTGATGAGACGGATACCGTATGGCGACGGCAGCTGCATCCCGTGGTCAAAGAAGTGTTTTACCCACGGACCGGTGGCGTTAACCAGCCCACGCGCCTGCCAGCTGAAACGCTCGCCGGTATCGATATCTTCGGCTTCAACGATCCACAGCCCTTTTTCCCGACGCGCCGAAACGGCCCGGGTGCGGGTTTTGACCTCGCCGCCTTTGCGCTCAACCATCTGCGCGTTGGCGAGCACCAGACGGGCATCGTCCACCCAGCAGTCGGAATATTCGAATCCGCGCACGATTTCAGGCTTCAGCACGGAATCTGCGCCAAAACGCACACCCGCAGAGGCCGGCAGGCTGGTGCGTTTGCCCAGATGGTCGTACATAAACAGACCAATGCGGATCATCCATGCCGGACGCAGATGCGGGCGGTGCGGGAGGCGAAAACGCATTGGCGTGGCGATATGCGGGGCCATTTTCAGCAGCACTTCACGTTCGGCCAGGGCTTCACTCACCAGGCGGAACTCGTAATGTTCCAGGTAACGCAGGCCACCGTGAATCAGTTTGGAGCTGGCGGAGGAGGTGGCACAGGCGAGATCCTGCGCTTCCAGCATCAGGACAGATAGCCCGCGTCCGGCAGCGTCAGCCGCAATGCCCGCCCCGTTAATTCCGCCACCGATAACAATCAGATCTTTGGTTTCCATTGTATCCTCACGCACTTTCGTTAAAGCTCACAAATGTTCGATATCGCTCATATTAGCAAAGGAAATGGATTTTTGTAACATCAAAAAAACAATTTTGAGTGATAGAGCTAACATAATGGCGTTTACCCGCCGCCACGACGTACACTACGCGGTATATTTTTCCCCTCACCCTAACCCTCTCCCCAGAGGGGCGAGGGGATGGTTTGCTCCCTCTCCCTGAGGGAGAGGGCCGGGGTGAGGGGAAATGAATTTGCACTCGATGAAAGAGAACACTATGGAACAATTTGAATGTATTAACGTAGAAGAAGCCCATCAGAAGATGCACCAGGGCACGGCGGTGCTGGTGGATATTCGCGATCCGCAAAGTTTTGCGATGGGCCACACGCCGGGCGCATTCCATCTGACCAACGCCTCCCTCAGCGAGTTTATGCGCGACCACGATTTCGATACCCCGGTGATGGTGATGTGCTATCACGGCAACAGCAGCAAAGGTGCGGCGCAGTATCTGCTGCAGCAGGGCTATGACGCGGTTTACAGCGTGGACGGTGGATTCGATGCCTGGCACCGTCATTTCCCGGCAGAAGTCGAGCACGCCGGCATTTAGGGTATATACTGTCCCCTTTTGTGTGGAATAAGCGACTGCCGCCGATGCTACTGATTACCTCTTTTAACAACCCGCGCGTGGCCCAGGCGTTTGTCGACTATATGGCGACGCAGGGGGTCATCCTCACTATTCAACAACATACGCAAACCGACGTCTGGCTGGCGGATGAGAGCCAGGCCAGCCGGGTTAACGCTGAACTGGCGCGTTTTCTGGAAAACCCCGGCGATGCGCGCTATCTGGCGGCAAGCTGGCAGTCCGGCCATACCGGCAGCGGCCTGCGCTACCAGCGCTTTCCTTTTCTTGCCACCGTGCGCGAACGCGCGGGGCCGTTCACCCTGGGGTTAATGGCGGCCTGTATCCTGGTCTTCATTATGATGAGCGTGGCGGGGGATCAGCAGGTGATGCTGATGCTGTCCTGGCCGTATGACGCCTCGGTGGAGTTCGAATTCTGGCGCTACTTTACCCACGCGCTGATGCACTTCTCGTTCCTGCATATTCTCTTTAACCTGCTGTGGTGGTGGTATCTCGGCGGGGCGGTGGAGAAGCGGCTCGGCAGCGGCAAGCTTATCGTGCTCACCCTTATCAGCGCGCTGCTCAGCGGCTTTATCCAGCATAAGTTTGGCGGTCCGTGGTTCGGTGGGCTTTCCGGCGTGGTTTACGCGCTGATGGGTTACGTCTGGCTGCGCGGCGAGCGCGATCCCGAGAGCGGTATCTACCTGCAGCGCGGGTTGATGACCTTTGCGTTAATCTGGATTATTGCCGGATGGTTCGATCTGTTTGGAATGGCGATTGCCAACGGCGCCCACGTGGCCGGGCTGGCGGTCGGGCTGGCGATGGCGTTTGCCGATACGCTAAATGCGCGAAAACGAACATAATTCTGGCAGGGAACTCCGATGAAACAAACACAACGTCACGACGCCATTATCGATCTGGTGAAAAAGCAGGGATACGTCAGTACCGAAGAGCTGGTGGAGCAGTTTGCCGTTAGCCCGCAGACCATCCGCCGCGACCTTAACGACCTGGCCGATCAGAACCGCATTCTGCGCCACCACGGCGGCGCGGCGCTGCCGTCCAGTTCAGTAAACACCTCCTGGCACGACCGCAAAGCGACGCAGACCTCCGAGAAGGAGCGCATCGCCCGTAAAGTGGCGAGCCAGATCCCCAACGGCGCGACGCTGTTTATCGACATCGGCACCACGCCGGAAGCGGTGGCCCATGCTCTGCTCGGCCATGAAAACCTGCGCATCGTGACCAACAACCTGAACGTGGCCACCACCCTGATGCAGAAAGAGGATTTTCGCATCATTCTGGCAGGCGGTGAGCTGCGCAGCCGTGACGGCGGCATTATCGGTGAGGCGACCCTCGACTTCATCTCCCAGTTCCGCCTCGACTTTGGCATTCTGGGGATCAGCGGCATCGATACGGACGGCTCGCTGCTGGAGTTTGACTACCACGAAGTGCGCACCAAGCGGGCCATCATTGAGAACTCGCGCCACGTCATGCTGGTGGTGGATCACTCCAAGTTTGGCCGTAACGCGATGGTGAATATGGGCAGCATCAGCATGGTGAATGCGGTCTATACGGACGTGATGCCGCCGGCGGGAGTGTTGCAGGTAATTAAAGACAATAATGTGCAGTTAGAACTGTGCTGACTGTGGTGTCGGGTGGCGCTGCGCTTACCCGACCTACAAAGCGTAGGCCCGGCAAGCGTAGCGCCGCCGGGCGATGCATTACACCCCATACCCCATCATCTTCAACAGCTGCTGCGCATGCTGTACCGCATCCTGACGGTGGGCAACCCCCAGCTTCTGATACAGATTACGAATGTGCGTTTTAATGGTGGTGGCCGCCACGGCCAGCTCACCGGCAATCTGCTCATTGCTGTAGCCTGAGTAAATCAGCCCAAGCACCTGCCATTCGCGCTGGGTCAGCGGGCTGGTGCGGATCAGCTCCGGCACTTCCGGGTGAGTCAGCAGCCGCTCGACGAAGGTTTCGTCAAAGTGGGCAAACTTGTGGCGATGATGCTGGTTAATCTCGCGCAGGATACGCTGGGCGCGATGCTGATCCAGCTCCGGCAGGGTATTGAGCTGAATAAGCTGGCGCAGCTGCTGCGCCATGGTCTCGCCTTCAATCACAAAGTGGCTGATAAACCCGGTGCGGTTCGCCAGCTGCAGCGCTTCCAGCAGCACGCGCTGGGCGTCATTCTTACGGCCAGCCTGCCAGTAGAGCTGGTTTTGCAGCAGCAGGTTGCGGTTGAGATCGCTCATCAGACGCAGGCTGCGGGCATTCTCGTTCAGCTCTTCCAGCACCATCTCTGCCGGTTCAAACTCGCCCAGCAGGATCTGCGCCCGGGCGATGTTGCGCCACTGGCTCTGCAGGAAGTGGTTATTGGCAAACGCCGGTTTCGGCGTCTGGCGCAGCCAGTTGGCCGCCGATTTCTTATCGCCGGTCATCTGCCAGTAGATCACCCGCACCTTATCGGCGTTGGATACCCAGTCGCTGTGGTACTGGCCGTTGCCGAGCAGGTTTTCCAGACGGTTAAGGTGGTTACGGGCATTGTCCAGATCGCCGCGCGCCAGGGAACACTGAACCAGCAGGCCCAGACACTGCAGCTGCTGCTGCGGCTGGTAGGTGGAAAGCACATTGACCCCCATGCGGGCGGTGCTTTCGGCTTCGTCCAGACGTGCCCACGCCCACAGCAGTTGGGCGCGAATGCGCAGCAGGAACTCGTGCATCGGCAGCTGTTCCAGATGCTGATCGCGGATCAGGTTGAACGCTTTTTCCTGCGTCTCCCAGGCGGCCTGCAGGAAGCCCTGGGCAAATAAAATTTCGCTCTGCTGGATCAGGCTCCACAGGGCGTAGTGCCAGACGTCGTGACGGCGCGCCATCTGCTCGGTCTGCTGCATCAGCGACAGGGAGCGGGTGAGATCGCCTTTACAGTGCAGCACTTCGCCATGCACCGAGGTGGCAACGATGCGGCTGTAGAAGTTCGCCAGCGGCAGCTCTTCCAGCGCGACCATCGCCAGGCGCTCGGCCTCTTCCTGGTCGCCGTCGTTGATGGCTACCTGCGCGCGCAGGGCGTTAAATTCGCCGTGCAGGGCGGCGTCCATCTCGCCTTTCATCTCCTGCTCGGCGCGGGCCAGCAGGGTGTTCACTTCGCTGTAGCGGTGCTGGCTCTGCATCAGCCAGGCCTGCAGCAGCACCAGACGCGGATTTTCCAGCAGGCTTTCCCACGGCAGGGCGCGGAGCGACTCCTCCAGCAGGGCCAGCTCGCTGTGATTAAACAGGCTCCAGGCGTGGTTGAGCAGGATATCGCGCAGCATATGGGCGTCGCCCGCTGCCAGGGCGTGGTGAATGGCCTCGCTCGGGAAGCCCTGCGCCATCCAGCTCTCGGCGGCGGCGCGGTGGATTTCCGGCAGCTCGGTCGCCAGCTCCCACTGGCAGCGCTGGCGCAGGAAGCTGCCGAACAGCGGGTGATAGCTGAACCATTCCCCGGAGTCGTCCATACGCTGCAGGAACAACCCCTGACGTTCAATCTCTTCCAGGCGCATCTGGCCGTTGTCTTCGCCGGTGACGCGCACAATCAGCGCATCGTTCATCGAGCGCAGCAGGGAGCTTTTCAGCAGGAACTGGCGGGTGGATTGATCGACGCTGTCGAGCACTTCATCCACCAGATAATCGGAGAGATGGCTGGCATTGATCCCCGACAGACGGCGGGCGGACTGCTGCGTCGAGCTGTTGTTATGCCGTGCGGAAAGGGCAATCAGCTGCAGGGCGGTCGCCCAGCCTGCCACGTCGTCGCACAGGCGGCTGCTCTCAGCCACCTCGATAGGGGATTTCAGTCGGCAGTCGAAGAACTGCTTCGCTTCCTGATGGGTGAAGGAGAGCTGCTGGCTGCCCACTTCCAGCAGCTGGTCGCGCACGCGCAGGTTGGCGATGCCCAGCTGCGGCAGATTGCGCGACAGGATCACCAGGGTCAGGTTCTCTGGCTGATGGCGCAGGAAGAAGCGCATCGACTCATGAATAACCGGGTTGGTGATCAGGTGGTAATCGTCAATGACCAGATAGAGCGGGCGATGCCATTCGGCCAGCTCGATAAACAGCTGCGAGAACAGCGAGGAGAGGCTGGCGTACTGCCGCTTTTGCACCATGCTTTCGCTGGTCACGCAGTGTCCGTTGGTCGCCTGCTGAACGGCAGCGATCAAATAGCTGGCAAAACGCTCCTGCTGGTTGTCGCCCTCATCCAGGGAGTACCAGCCGAGATCGGTTTTGCCGGATGCCCACTGCGAAATGAGCGTTGTTTTGCCGTACCCGGCAGGGCTCGTTACCAGCGCCAGTCGGAAATTGTTCGCGCCGGAAAGTTTCGCCAGCAAGCGTTCGCGGACCACAGTATGGTCAAGACGAACCGGGCGACTTAATTTGGACGGAATCAACATAGGTTTCACTTCACTGTGTGGAAATCGAGATTTTTGATTTTTTTTGCGCTTCGTAATTAATGCATATAAGGTCGGTCAGAAACTTCTTTATTGCAAGTTATGTCCGGGTTTTATGTCCCTTAATTTGCACTCTGTCACAAAAAGTCAGAAGGGGGAAGGGAACTTTTTAAATGAGCCCCGAAAGCGCATGGATACTGGCCTGGTGAGATGCCGGACGGTTAAGCATAAAAAGGAATATAGAATCGTAAATGCTGTGAAAAGTTAATAAAGTCCTGGAATGATAACTTGCCTGAAATAACAATCCGGAAGGCAGTAAATTCTGAATGATATTACGTCGGGTAAGTAATTATTTCCTGCCGGTATATTTCAGTCGAAACTGCATTTCATTTCTTTGACTTCCTTCCCGGTAATCTCATCCTCAATGCCCCACACTCCGGCAACAGAAAGTGGCCGCGATCACACTTTATCGCTCATCCCTGCTACTCCTCCCCGCCTAATCCCCGGCAGGAGGAGGAAGAGCCATAAGTAGCCAGGCACACTAGCACCAACGTTTTATTTTCTCTCTACAGGATGCAGATTCCCTATGTCACAGCCTACTTTCAACAAAGCTCAATTCCAGGCTGCCCTGACGCGTCAGTGGCAGCGTTTTGGACTACATGCCGCTGAAGAGATGACCTCCCGCCAGTGGTGGCAGGCCGTCAGCGGAGCGCTCGCAGAGCTGCTGAGCGCCCAACCCGCGGTAAAACCGGCGAAAGGCCAGCGCCACGTCAACTATATCTCGATGGAGTTCCTGATTGGCCGCCTGACCGGCAACAACCTGCTGAACCTCGGCTGGTATCAGGAGGTGAGCGATGTACTGAACACGCACAACGTCCACCTGACCGACCTGCTGGAAGAGGAGATCGACCCGGCGCTGGGTAACGGCGGTCTGGGGCGTCTGGCGGCCTGCTTCCTCGACTCCATGGCGACGGTAGGGCAGTCGGCTACCGGCTATGGCCTGAACTACCAGTACGGTCTGTTCCGTCAGTCCTTCGCTGACGGCCAGCAGATGGAAGCCCCGGATGACTGGCATCGTGGCAGCTACCCGTGGTTCCGTCACAACGAAGCGCTGGATGTGCAGGTGGGCATTGGCGGTAAAGTGACGAAAGCGGGCCAGTGGGAGCCGGGCTTCACCATCACCGGCCAGGCCTGGGATCTGCCGGTGCTGGGCTACCGTAACGGCGTGGCACAGCCGCTGCGCCTGTGGCAGGCGACGCACGCTCACCCGTTCAATCTGACCCGATTCAACGACGGCGAATTCCTGCGTGCCGAACAGCAGGGCATCGACGCCGACAAGCTGACTAAAGTCCTCTACCCGAACGACAACCATCTGGCGGGTAAAAAGCTGCGCCTGATGCAGCAGTACTTCCAGTGCGCCTGTTCCGTGGCCGATATCCTGCGTCGCCATCACCTGGCGGGCCGCAAACTGGCCGAGCTGGCGGATTACGAAGTGATCCAGCTGAACGATACTCACCCGACCATTGCCATCCCGGAACTGCTGCGCGTGCT
Source organism: Leclercia adecarboxylata (assembly GCF_023639785.1). Lineage (NCBI taxonomy): Bacteria > Pseudomonadati > Pseudomonadota > Gammaproteobacteria > Enterobacterales > Enterobacteriaceae > Leclercia > Leclercia adecarboxylata. Next base: position 4,321,201 of record NZ_CP098325.1, on the reverse strand, counting down.
GATCGACGAGCATCAGCTGAGCTGGGACGACGCCTGGGCCATTACCAGCAAAACTTTCGCCTACACTAACCACACCCTGATGCCAGAGGCGCTGGAGTGCTGGGACGAGAAGCTGATTAAAACCCTGCTGCCGCGCCATATGCAGATCATCAACAAGATCAACGACCAGTTTAAAAAGTTGGTGGATAAAACCTGGCCGGGCGATAAAGCCGTCTGGGCGAAGCTGGCGGTGGTGTTCGATAAGCAGGTGCGCATGGCTAACCTCTGCGTAGTGAGCGGCTTTGCGGTAAACGGCGTGGCGGCACTGCACTCCGACCTGGTGGTGAAAGATCTGTTCCCGGAATATCACCAGCTGTGGCCGAACAAGTTCCACAACGTCACCAACGGCATCACGCCGCGCCGCTGGATCAAACAGTGCAACCCGAAGCTGGCCGCGCTGCTGGACGCCTCCCTGGACAAAGAGTGGGCCAACGATCTCGACCAGCTGATCAACCTGGAAAAGTATGCTGACGATGCAGCGTTCCGCGAGACGTACCGCACCATCAAGCAGGACAACAAAGTGCGCCTGGCGGCGTTCGTTAAAACCCGCACCGGGATTGAGATCAACCCGAACGCGATTTTTGATATCCAGATTAAACGTCTGCATGAGTACAAGCGTCAGCACCTGAACCTGCTGCACATTCTGGCGCTCTACAAAGAGATCCGCGAGAACCCGCAGGCCGACCGCGTGCCGCGCGTGTTCCTGTTTGGCGCGAAAGCGGCGCCGGGCTACTACCTGGCAAAAAATATTATCTTCGCTATCAATAAAGTGGCCGACGCGGTGAATAACGATCCGCAGGTGGGCGACAAGCTGAAGGTGGTCTTCCTGCCGGATTACTGCGTCTCTGCGGCTGAGCTGCTGATCCCGGCGGCGGACGTCTCCGAGCAGATTTCTACTGCCGGTAAAGAGGCCTCCGGTACCGGCAACATGAAGCTGGCCCTGAACGGTGCCCTGACGGTGGGAACCCTCGACGGCGCGAACGTAGAGATCGCCGAGCAGGTGGGCGACGAGAACATCTTTATCTTCGGCCATACTGTGGAAGAGGTGAAAGCCATTAAAGCTAAGGGTTACGACCCGGTGAAATGGCGTAAAAAAGACAAACTGCTGGACGCGGTACTGAAAGAGCTGGAGAGCGGTAAATACAGCGACGGCGACAAGCATGCGTTTGACCAGATGCTGCACAGCATCGGCAAGCAGGGCGGCGATCCGTATCTGCTGATGGCGGACTTTGCGGGCTACGTCGAGGCGCAGAAGCAGGTTGATGTCCTGTACCGCGACCAGGAAGCCTGGACCCGGGCGTGCATTCTGAACACCGCACGCTGCGGCATGTTCAGCTCTGACCGCTCAATCCGCGACTACCAGGCCCGCATCTGGCAGGCAAAACGCTAAGGAAGCGCGATGGAAAGTAAACGTCTCGATAATGCCGCGCTGGCGGCGGGGATCAGCCCCAGCTACATCAATGCTCATGGTAAACCGCAGTCGATTGGTGCTGAAACCAAGAGACGTCTGCTGGATGCCATGCATAAAGCCAAACCCGTCGTGAAAGCGGCGGTCACCCCCGTCCCGAACGTGATGGTCTACACCGCGGGGAAAAAGATGCCGCTGACCCTCGAAGGCAGCGGCGACTATAGCTGGCTGCTGACCACCGAGGAGGGGCATCAGCATAAGGGCCATACCACAGGCGGTAAAACGCTCAACCTTCCGGCAAAACTGCCGGAGGGTTACCACACCCTGACGCTGACCCAGGACGGCAGCCGCTGGCACTGTCGGGTGATTGTGGCGCCAAAACGCTGCTACGAGCCGCAGGCGCTGAAAGAGGGCAAAAAGCTGTGGGGCGCCTGCGTGCAGCTCTACACGCTGCGCTCTGAGAATAACTGGGGGATCGGCGACTTCGGCGATCTGAAACAGATGCTGACCGATGTCGGCAAGCGCGGCGGGGCCTTTATCGGCCTCAACCCCATCCACGCACTCTATCCGGCTAACCCGGAGAGCGCCAGCCCGTACAGCCCGTCGTCCCGTCGCTGGCTGAACGTGATTTATATCGACGTAAACGCCGTTGAAGATTTCCGCAACAGCGACGAAGCCCAGGCATGGTGGGGCATGGAGACCACGCGTCAGGCGCTGCAGCGCGCCCGCGATGCCCAGTGGGTGGATTACGCCACCGTCACCGCCCTGAAAATGGCCGCCCTGCGCATGGCGTGGAAAGGCTTTGCCCGGCGTAACGACGACCAGATGGCGGCGTTCCGCGAGTTTGTTGCCCGTGAAGGAGAGAGCCTCTACTGGCAGGCGGCGTTTGATGCCCTGCATGCGTACCAGGTGAAAGAGGACGAAATGCGCTGGGGCTGGCCGGTCTGGCCTGAGCAGTATCAGTCCGTGGATTCCCCGGCGGTGAAAGCGTTTTGCGAAGAGCATGCTGAAGAGGTCGATTTCTACCTCTGGCTGCAGTGGCTGGCGTACAGCCAGTTCGCGGCCTGCTGGCAGGAGAGCCAGGGTTACAACATGCCGATTGGCCTCTACCGCGACCTGGCGGTGGGCGTGGCCGAGGGCGGGGCGGAGACCTGGTGCGATCGCGAGCTCTACTGCCTGAAAGCGTCCGTCGGTGCGCCGCCGGATATTTTAGGCCCGCTGGGTCAGAACTGGGGCCTGCCGCCGATGGATCCGCACGTGATTGCGGCCCGCGCCTATGAGCCGTTTATCGAACTGCTGCGCGCCAACATGCAGAACTGCGGGGCGCTGCGTATCGACCACGTGATGTCGGTCCTGCGCCTGTGGTGGATCCCGTACGGCGAAACCGCCGATCACGGCGCCTACGTGCATTATCCGGTGGACGATCTGCTCTCTATCCTTGCCCTGGAGAGCAAACGCCACAACTGCATGGTGATCGGCGAAGACCTCGGCACCGTGCCGGTGGAAATCGTCAGCAAGCTGCGTGACAGCGGCGTTTACTCTTACAAGGTGCTCTATTTTGAAAACGACCTTGAAAAGAACTTCCGCGCGCCGGAGGCGTATCCAGAACAATCAATGGCAGTCGCGACGACGCATGACCTTCCTACGCTTCGGGGCTGGTGGGACAGCGGCGACCTTACCCTGGGCAAGACGCTGGGTCTCTACCCTGATGACGTAATGCTGCGCGGGCTGTACCAGGATCGCGAGCTGTCGAAGCAGGGGCTGCTCGATGCGCTGCACGCGCACGGCTGCCTGCCGAAACGCACCGGGCATAAGGCGTCGATGATGTCGATGACCCCCACCCTTAACCGTGGCCTGCAGCGTTATATCGCCGACAGTAACAGCGCCCTGTTAGGGCTGCAGCCGGAAGACTGGATTGACATGGCAGAACCGGTGAACATTCCGGGTACCAGCTACCAGTACAAGAACTGGCGGCGTAAGCTCTCCACCTCCCTTGAAGCGATGTTTGCGGACGAAGGGGTGAACAAGCTGATTAAGGATATCGATAAGCGGCGAAAAGCGGCCGCGAAGAAGTGATAAAAAACCCGCCAGAAGGCGGGTTTTTTAGTGCCCGGTGACGCGTAGCGATCCGGGCCTACGGAATGTACATGCTCTGCTTTTGTAGGCCGGGTAAGGCGCAGCCGCCACCCGGCACTATCACATCACACTACCATACCCAGCAGCAGACACCCGATCAGGCCGCAGACGGAGATGATGGTTTCCAGCATGGACCAGGACTTGATGGTTTCACCGATGGTCAGGTTGAAGTACTCCTTGAACAGCCAGAAGCCCGGATCGTTTACGTGAGAGAAAATCACGCTACCGGAACCGACCGCGATAACCATCAGCTCAGGGCTGACGCCGGTAGTTGCGATCAGGGGGGCAACGATACCGCCCGCAGTGATAGCGGCAACGGTGGCAGAACCCAGCGCGATACGCAGGACCGCCGCGATAGACCACGCCATCAGGATTGGGGAGATATTGGTATCATGCATCATAGAGGCGATGTATTTATCCACGCCGCTATCAACCAGAACCTGTTTGAACGCACCGCCACCACCGATGATCAGCAGCATCATAGCGATGATTTTGATCGATGAGCCCAGGGTATCGTTGATCTGGTCCATGGAGCGGCCACGGTTCAGACCGAAGGTGAACAGCGCAATCAGAACGGCGATCAGGGTTGCCATCACCGGGTCACCCAGGAACTCGGCCACGCCCAGAACCGGATGGCCTTTCGGCAGGACCATTTCACAGACGGCACGCAGGGCCATCAGGACGACCGGTACCAGAGAGGTCCAGACGCTGACCGCAAAGCTTGGCATCTCGGCTTCGGTAAAGGTTTTCGCGTTGTACAGACCTTCCGGGATCGGCTTGTCGATACCTTTCAGGCAGCGGGCAAATACCGGGCCGGCCAGAATAACGGTCGGGATGGCAAGGATGGTACCGAACAGCAGGGTTTTACCCATGTCCGCATGGAAGATGGTCGCGATTGCGGTCGGGCCCGGGTGCGGCGGCAGGAAGCCGTGCGTGACGGACAGCGCAGCGGCCATCGGCACGCCCACATAGAGCAGCGGGATGCTGGCAGAGGCCGCGATGGTGAACACCAGCGGCAGCATCAGCACGAAGCCCACTTCGTAGAACAGGGCGAAACCAACGGTAAAGCCGGTTAAGACCACCGCCCACTGAATGTTGTTTTTACCGAATTTGGCAATCAGCGTGGTCGCGATGCGCTGTGCGCCACCGCAGTCAGCCAGCATTTTACCGAGCATGGCACCGAAGCCCATGATCAGCGCCAGGCTACCGAGCGTACCGCCCACCCCAGCTTTAATGGAGCTGATAACTTTTACCAGCGGCATACCCTGCATCAGGCCGACAGCAAGTGCCACCAGAACAAGGGCGATAAAGCCGTTCATTTTGAAACGGATCATCAAGAGCAGTAACAGGATTACACCGATAGCGACGATGACTAATGGCATGATTATCTGGCCTTAAAATTGTTATGGGTAACGTCATTGTTTCAACGACATATTAATGTTGCCCCAACTGGGAACAGCTAACTGATGGCACACAGTCTGGCTGCCTTCTAAATCTTTAGTTTAGTCGGTCGGCGTAAAGCTGTTTTAGTGCCCACGAGAATGATACGGGTAACATATGCGGCTTGAGAATGGCCCTGGCGGTCAAAATGTGAATTCTGAGACGCAGGTCATGTTATGAGGCAGGGAAAGCAGGGGAGAGAATTTTTGGCCCAGTAAGCGTAGCGCCACCGGGCCAACAGACAGGCATCAGTAGTAGGAGTGTTCGCCGCGCTGGTGTTCGGTCAGATCGCGTACGCCTTTCAGCTCCGGGAACTCGTTCAGCAGCTGCTTCTCGATCCCTTCTTTCAGGGTGACGTCGACCATGGAACAGCCGTTACAGCCGCCGCCAAACTGCAGAATGGCCAGGCCGTCTTCGGTGATCTCCATCAGGGAGACGCGACCACCGTGGCCAGCCAGCTGCGGGTTAATCTGGGACTGCAGCAGGTACTCAACGCGCTCCATCAGCGGGGCGTCATCGGTCACTTTACGCATTTTGGCGTTTGGCGCTTTCAGCGTTAACTGGGAGCCCAGCTGGTCGGTCACAAAATCAATTTCCGCATCTTCCAGATACGGGGCGCTCAGCTCATCGACATAGGCAGTGAGCTGCTCAAATTTCAGGGCGGTGTCAGTTGCTTCCACAGCATCCGGTGGGCAATAAGAGACGCCGCATTCTGCATTCGGGGTGCCCGGGTTGATCACGAATATGCGGATCTGGGTCCCTTCTTCCTGATTTGCCAGCAGTTTGGCAAAGTGCGCTTGTGCAGCATCGGAAATACGGATCATAGCATTGGCCTAATAGTTGACTAAATTACCTGGGTATAATACGCCCAACCAGAGGGCGCTACAAGGTTCGACACAGACACCATACCTGAACCGACGCCGCGCCGCTTCGCAAAAGCAGGCGGGAGAGTTCCGCGACGGTAGCGCCTGTTGTCACGACATCATCCACCAGAGCGATATGGCGCCCGACGACCGGTAATTCAAGCGCAAAAGCGTGCTGCAGGTTGCGTTTGCGCAATCTCGCGCTCAGCTGATGCTGCGCCGGGGTGGCGCGGATACGGCGAATAGCATCGGGCACATAGCGGCAGTTCAGCCAGCGGGCCAGCGGGCGACAGAGCAGATCGCTCTGGTTAAACCCGCGCCGCCAGTGACGCCGGGACCAGAGCGGCACACAGACCATCATATCGACACGCGGCAAATCCCGGCTGCGCCTGGCGCGCAACAGCGCCAGCAGTAATAGCCTCGCCAGCGGCTGGGCCAGCTGAGTGCGTCGGGAAAATTTGAGCTGGTGTATGAGGGCGCTTATCGGCGGCGTATAGCCGCACACCGCCACCAGCGCCTGCCACGGCGGCGGCTTGTGCAGGCAGCGGCCGCAGGGCAGGTGGGGATGGAGGGCCGGCAGGCCGCACTGGGGGCAACAGCATGCCCGCGTCGTCATCCCCCTTTCGCACAGGGAACAGACCCCCCAGTGGCCGAGCGACAACGGCATCCGGCATAGCCAGCACAAGCCGGGCACTGTTAGCATAGGCAACCTCCTTGTGAAAAAAAGAGAACAGTAATCGATGAACACGCTTTGGTGGCAGACCGTCGGAACAGGAAATTGTCATCTTGTGCTGCTGCACGGATGGGGACTGAATGCCGAGGTCTGGCGTTGCGTCAGTGAGGAACTGGCCTCGCAATTTACGCTGCACCTGGTGGACCTGCCGGGCTTTGGCCGCAGCCGCGATTTTGCGGCGATGTCACTTGAGGCAATGGCGGAGCAGGTGCTGGCTCAGGCCCCTGAACAGGCGATCTGGCTGGGCTGGAGTCTGGGTGGGCTGGTTGCCAGCCAGATTGCCCTGACGCACCCGGAGCGGGTGCAGGCGCTGGTGACCGTGGCGTCATCTCCCTGTTTCAGCGCCCGCAGCGACTGGCCGGGGATCAAACCCGAGGTGCTGGCCGGTTTCCAGCAGCAGCTCAGCGATGATTTCCAGCGCACGGTGGAGCGTTTTCTGGCGCTACAGACCATGGGCACAGAGACCGCGCGTCAGGATGCCCGCGCGCTGAAAACCACGGTGCTCGCCTTGCCGATGCCGGAAGTGGATGTGCTGAATGGCGGGCTGGAGATCCTCAAAACCATCGACCTGCGCGTCCCGCTGGCGACGCTGTCGCTACCGCATCTGCGCCTGTATGGCGCGCTGGACGGGCTGGTGCCGCGTAAGGTGGTACCGCTGCTGGATGCACTGTGGCCGCAAAGCGAGTCGCAGATCATCGCGAAAGCCGCCCATGCGCCCTTCATCTCGCATCCGCAGGCCTTTTGCGCCGCCTTAACGGCGCTGCGTCAACGAATACTCTGATTGTTTCGTATTCAGCGTGGAAAAAGTCGCCAGCCGCTACGATACTGATTACGTCGTGGTGGCGGTAACGCCAGCGATAAACACAATTACCAATCGATGGAGAGTATGGATATGAAACTTGTCACAGGAATTGTCGCTTCACTGGTTATTGGGTCGCTGTCTTTTGGTGCTTTTGCGGCGAAAGAGCTGCAACGCGATGAAGCTAAAAAGATGAATCTGACAAAGGTCGGGGATGTTTCTACCTCTGACAAAACTGCGCCGATGGATGCCAAAAAAGAGCTGTCTGATAAAGCAGATGAAATGGGCGGCACTTACTATGTGATCACCAGCGGCACGAAGAATGAAAAAGACATTCGTGCCACGGCGGAAGTGTTCAAATAATTCGTTGTGAATAATCTGGCGCTTCAGGCTACTGAAGCGCCCACCACTCCCTGAGGCAGGCTTTTCCTTCAGGGCAGCTTTTACAGCTGCTGGTTAAGCAGCCGTCGGCCTCTTCCTGAATGCGCTTCGCTTTGCCCATCGCCTCCAGACGCTGCAGCATGGCCTCGATCATCGCCTGCGGGGTATGCAGGATCTGGCTGAGCTGGGTGGCCTCCATTCTTCCCTGCAGCGCCAGCAAATCACGCACCTCAATTAACGATGCCATGCCGCCTCCTAATGACAGTCGCTGGCCGGACTTTCGCAGCAGGCCGCCGCGGTCCTGCCTTTCGCCAGCAGATTGACGTCCACGCGGCTGCGCGCCCGGCGCAACAGCCCGATCACCAGCACGTTAAACAGCACCACGGCCAGGATACACACCAGGCTGTACTGCGGATGCTGGTTGAAATTGACCGTCTGGTAGTAGACCGTTGCCAGCGAGTAAGCGATATTCAGTCCCCACAGCACGGAGAAGCCCATCCAGCCGCGGCTTGATTCGCGGGCGATGGCGCCCATCACCGAGATGCATGGAATGTAGAGCAGAACAAAGATCAGGTAGCTGTACGCCGCCGAGGCGCTGCCAAACTTCTCGCTCATCACGCCCATTGCGCCGGTTGCCATCTCACCGTCGCCTTTGCTGGCTTCAATCGGGTTCGCCAGCACGCTCAGGCTTAAGGTCTCTTTCAGGCTCTGCCAGGTTTCATCCACGGCGCTGAAGAGTTCGTCCCCGAGGTGAAATTCCGCCGGGTTAAACTCCGCTTCCTGAATATTTTCGGCGGTGTAGAGGGTGTTCAGCGTACCGACGACCACCTCTTTTGCCATTGCGCCGGTGAACAGCCCGACGGTGGCCTGCCAGTTATCTTCATGTACGCCAATGGGCTTGAACAGCGGGGTGATGACGCGGCTGACGGAGGCCAGCGCCGAGTCGTTAATGTTATCCGCCGCCTGGCCGCTGAGGGTAAAGCTGTTAAGCGCGCTCAGGAAAATGCTCACCACCACAATCACTTTACCCGCCCGCAGGACAAAGCCTTTCAGGCGCTGCCAGGTCTGGATCAGCAGGCTTTTCAGGTGTGGGACGTGGTAAACCGGCAGCTCCATCACGAACGGCGTGGCTTCGCCGCGCATGATGGTGTGCTTGAGCATCAGGCCGGTGAGGATCGCCATGACGATACCCAGCACGTAAAGCGAGAAGACCGCCAGCGCCCCCTCCTGACCGAAGAAGGCGGCGGCAAAGACGGCAAAAATCGCCAGCCGCGCGCCGCAGGACATAAACGGCGCCATCATGATGGTCATCAGGCGTTCGCGGGGCGCATCCAGGGTGCGGGCACCCATTACCGACGGCACGTTGCAGCCAAAACCGACAATCAGCGGCACGAAGGATTTACCCGGCAGACCGAGGGCCTGCATCAGGCGATCCATCACGAAGGCCGCCCGGGCCATGTAACCGGAGTCCTCCAGGAAGGAGAGGAACAGATACATCATGCCGATCTGCGGCACCAGCGGCAGCACGGTGTTGATCCCGCCGCCCAGCCCCTGGGCGAGGAAAATGGTCAGCCATTCCGGCAGGTGCAGGGTATAGCCCAGCCACTGAATGCCGTGAATGAAGATCGCCACGGAGCCAACGTCAAACAGCGGCTGCAGCGCGCCGCCAATGTTGATGGCCAGCAGGAACATCACGTACATCACCAGCAGAAACACCGGCAGGCCGAGAAAACGGTTGAGGATCACCCTGTCCATCGCCCGGGTGAAGCGGCTTGGCTCGGCGGTGAGGGCGTTGCTGACCACATCGCAAATAGCGGCAATGCTCTGATAGCGGGCGTCGGCGATGTGCAGGGCCGGGTCGTCCAGCTCGTCGTTCAGGCGTGCAAGGGACGCGTCGAGCTGTTGCGCGGCGTCACCGGCATAGGCGCGGCTGTAGATATCGCCTTCCAGCATCTGCAGGCCGAGCCAGTTGCGCTGTTTGAACGACATGCTGTGTGCCATGGCCTTCGCCAGGATCCCGGCTTCACGCAGCAGCGGCTGAGGGTAGTGCACCAGCTCCACGTCGGCGTTACGGCCGTGACGGTCAATGGCGAGCTTCAGGGCGTCGATACCCCGGGCGCGGGTTGAGACCAGCGGCACCACCGGGCAACCCAGGCGGGCAGAGAGGGCGTCAACGTCGATACGGATCTGCTGTTTCTCGGCAATATCGAGCATGTTCAGCGCCACCACACAGGGAATGCCCAGCTCCAGCAGCTGTAACGTCAGGTAGAGGTTGCGCTCGAGGTTCGAGGCATCCACCACGTTGATCAGCAGGTCGGCGTCGCCGCTCAGAATATAGTGGCAGGCGATCTGCTCATCCAGTGACGTCTGGGATGAAATGGTGGTTAACGAGTAGGTGCCGGGCAGATCGACGAGCGTGACCTGGTTATCGGTGGTCGTGAACAAACCTTCTTTACGCTCGACCGTGACGCCTGCCCAGTTACCGACGCGCTGACGCGCACCGGTAAGCTGATTAAACAGGGTTGTCTTGCCGGAATTGGGATTGCCAATTAAGCCAATGGTTAATTTTTTCATTTATTTCAGACTCGCTACAAGAGCTGGCGTGTTATTGAGACAGAGCTTCAACTTCTATTAATGCGAGATCTTTCTTACGCAGAACCAGATTCACACGTCGGGTTTCGATATGGACCGGATCGCCCAGCGGGGCAACGCGCACAACGTTAAAAGAGGAGCCGGGAAGCATCCCTAAAGAGAGCAGTTTCTGCCGATAGGCCGGGCTGATTTCGCGGGTAAAACCGGTAATTTTCCACGCGCTGTCTGGAGTGAATTGCATAGTGCCTACTTAACGAACGGTTAAATAATCTACAGGCACAATGGTAATGAGAATAGTTTCTATCATCAATATTAAAACTGTGACGGAATGTGCATGGCGCTATTAATTTGCAGCCTGATTGACCTTGCTCAATATTTGCGAAGACTGCGGGTGAGAGAAAAAAAGACTTATTGTTAATGGAGTGATAATTATCGGTTTAAATATGGATATGCAATCGGTTCCATATTTATTTAATTCGTGCCCTCTGTTTGCCGGGCGGCACTGCGTTTACCCGGCCTACGGTTTTGTAGGCCCGGTAAGCGAAGCGCCACCGGGCACTGCCAGTATTAACGCTTTTTACCCATCGCCGCTGCCAGCGCATCCATCATCGCGCTGTTACCGGATGGCTGTGCTTCGCGACCGCGAGGTTTTGCCGCCGGACGCTGCTGGCGCGCCTCGCTGTTTCCGCCGCCGCGACGGGCGTTGGTCTCGCCAGGCTGCTCGTCCAGACGCATGGTCAGGGCGATACGCTTGCGCTGCAGATCCACCTCCAGCACTTTTACCTTCACGATGTCGCCGGCTTTCACCACCGTATGCGGATCTTCCACAAACTTGTCGGCAAGAGAGGAGATGTGCACCAGACCGTCCTGATGGACGCCGATATCCACAAAGGCACCAAAGTTGGTGACGTTGGTGACGGCGCCTTCCAGCACCATGCCCGGCAGCAGGTCGTTCATCGTCTCGACGCCTTCCGCAAACTGCGCGGTTTTGAACTCCGGACGCGGGTCGCGGCCAGGTTTCTCCAGCTCTTTGATGATGTCGGTCACCGTCGGCACGCCGAATTTTTCATCGGTGAAGTCGACCGCTTTCAGGTTACGCAGCTCGCTGCTGTTGCCCATCAGCGCTTTCAGCGCCTGCTGAGTGGCCGCCAGAATGCGTTCCACCACCGGATAAGCTTCCGGGTGAACGGTAGAGGCGTCCAGCGGGTTGTCGCCGTGGTTAATACGCAGGAAGCCCGCGCACTGTTCAAACGCTTTCGGTCCCAGACGGCTGACCTTCAGCAGCTGCTGGCGGTTCTGGAACTGTCCGTTCTCATCGCGCCAGGCGACGATGTTCTGCGCCATCATGCGGGTTAAACCCGCCACGCGGGTGAGCAGGGCGACGGAGGCGGTGTTCAGGTCAACGCCCACGGCGTTAACGCAGTCTTCCACCACCGCATCCAGCTTACGCGCCAGCTGCGTCTGGCTGACGTCGTGCTGGTACTGGCCCACCCCGATGGATTTCGGGTCGATCTTCACCAGTTCCGCCAGCGGATCCTGCAGGCGGCGGGCGATAGAGACCGCACCACGCAGGGAGACGTCCAGATCCGGGAACTCCTGCGCCGCCAGCTCGGAGGCCGAGTACACCGAGGCGCCCGCTTCGCTGACAATCACCTTTTGCGCCGTTACTTTCGGGAACTGCTTTTGCAGATCGAGGAAGAAGCGCTCGGTTTCGCGGGAGGCGGTGCCGTTACCGATCGCCACCAGCTCAACGTTGTGCTTCTCGCACAGCGCCGCCACGGCGACGGCGGCTTTCGCTGCCTGACCGGTATGGGGATAAATGGTGTCGGTGGCCACCAGCTTGCCGGTGCCATCCACGACGGCTACCTTCACGCCGGTACGCAGGCCCGGATCGAGACCCATGGTGGCGCGCAGGCCAGCCGGGGCCGCCATCAGCAGGTCGTGCAGGTTACGGGCAAAGACGTTAATCGCCTCGTCTTCGGCGCGTTCGCGCACGGTGCCCATCAGTTCGGTTTCGAGGTGCATCAGCACCTTGATACGCCAGGTCCAGCTCACCACTCCTTTGCGCCAGCTGTCCGCCGGGGCGTTGTTCAGGCGCAGGCCGAGATGGTCGGTGATGATCTGCTCGCCGTGACTCTCTTTTGGCGGCTCATCGAACTGCGGGTCGGCGTTCAGGGAGAGCTGCAGAATGCCCTCGTTGCGGCCGCGGAACATCGCCAGCGCGCGGTGAGACGGCACGGTTGAGATCGGTTCATGATGATCGAAGTAGTCGCGGAATTTCGCCCCTTCTTCCTCTTTGCCGCTGACCACGGTGGCGACGATGTGGGCGTTCTTCCACAGATAATCACGCACTTTTGCCAGCAGGGCCGCGTCTTCGGCAAAGCGCTCCATCAGAATGTAGCGGGCGCCATCGAGGGCAGCTTTGGTGTCGGCCACGCCTTTATCGGCATCAATAAACTTCGCGGCTTCGGTTTCCGGGTCGTGGGACGGCGTTGTCCACAGCAGATCGGCCAGCGGCTCCAGGCCTGCTTCAATGGCAATCTGTCCGCGGGTGCGGCGCTTTTGTTTATACGGCAGATAGAGATCTTCGAGTTCGGTTTTATTCAGGGTGCCGTTGATGGCTGCCTCCAGCTCGCTGGTCAGCTTGCCCTGTTCGCCGATGGATTTCAGAATCGCCTGACGCCTGTCTTCCAGTTCACGGAGATAGCCGAGGCGGGTCTCCAGGTTACGCAGCTGCGTATCATCCAGACCGCCAGTCACTTCCTTACGATAACGTGCAATAAACGGCACGGTGTTCCCTTCATCAAGCAGGCGAACGGCAGCTTCTACCTGTTCAGCCCTTGCCTGAAGTTCACCCGCAATAATGCGGCAGAGCGAATCTTTCATCATGGCTATTTCATCTTGTGGGTCGAAAAATCAGGGGATAGTTATACGGACTGGCACAGCAAAATGCCAGCCGTGGAGGGCGCTCTCGGACTATTTTACGTACTCGATTTCATTTACATACCAGCTGGCTTCACCCGCCGGGGTATGGACGACGGCCAGATCGCCTACCTCTTTTTTCAGCAGCGCCCGGGCCATCGGTGAATCGATGGAGATGTAATCCTTACGACCAAAAATTTCATCGTAGCCGACAATACGAAAGCGCTTGAGATCGCCCTCGTCGTTTTCGATCTCGACCCACGCGCCGAAGAAGACCTTGCCCTCCTGCTGCGGGGAATAATCGACGATTTTCAGGTTCTCGAGGCATTTGGTCAGATACCGCACCCGGCGGTCGATTTCCCGCAGCCGTTTCTTGTTGTACTGGTAGTCGGCATTCTCGCTGCGGTCGCCGAGGCTTGCCGCCCAGGTGACTTTTTTGGTCACCTCCGGGCGCTCTTCACGCCACAGGGTGTCCAGCTCTTTCTTCAGATTTTCATACCCTTCGCGGGTGATCAGGGGCGTTTTCATTCTTTGGCCTTACGACGAGGTTGCTTACCTTGCGCACATTACGTATCACTTATCTTAACAGACAGGATTAATAATGAGTTATGTGATGGAATGTACAGATAAGCTGCTGTTAAATATGCTTTGTAACAATTTCGACTAGAATTTATACCAGAATTAGCTGGTCGTGGACGCGCACTTTTTTAGAATACGCTGTTCAAGATTATCCGAACCTTTGGGAGTACTGACAATGCAAGAGAATTATAAGATTCTGGTGGTGGATGACGACATGCGCCTGCGTGCGCTCCTCGAGCGTTATCTGACCGAGCAGGGCTTCCAGGTTCGTAGCGTTGCCAACGCCGAACAGATGGACCGCCTGCTGACGCGCGAATCCTTCCACCTGATGGTGCTGGATCTGATGCTGCCGGGCGAAGATGGTCTCTCCATCTGCCGTCGTCTGCGTAGCCAGAGTAACCCGATGCCAATCATTATGGTGACGGCGAAAGGGGAAGAGGTTGACCGTATCGTGGGCCTGGAAATTGGCGCCGACGACTACATCCCAAAACCCTTCAACCCGCGCGAGCTGCTGGCCCGTATTCGTGCCGTCCTGCGCCGTCAGGCGAACGAACTGCCGGGCGCGCCGTCGCAGGAAGAGGCGGTTATTGCCTTCGGTAAGTTCAAGCTTAACCTCGGCACCCGCGAGATGTTCCGTGAAGATGAGCCAATGCCGCTGACCAGCGGTGAGTTCGCGGTACTGAAAGCGCTGGTCAGCCATCCGCGTGAGCCGCTCTCCCGCGATAAGCTGATGAACCTGGCGCGTGGCCGTGAATATTCCGCGATGGAGCGTTCCATCGACGTGCAGATCTCCCGCCTGCGCCGCATGGTGGAAGAGGACCCGGCGCATCCGCGCTATATCCAGACCGTCTGGGGTCTGGGCTACGTGTTTGTCCCGGACGGCTCTAAAGCATGAGGCGAATGCGTTTCTCGCCGCGTAGCTCGTTTGCCCGCACCCTGTTACTGATCGTCACCCTGCTGTTTGTCAGCCTGGTGACGACCTATCTGGTCGTGCTGAACTTTGCGATCCTGCCGAGCCTGCAGCAGTTTAATAAGGTCCTGGCCTACGAAGTCCGTATGCTGATGACCGATAAGCTACAGCTGGAAGACGGCACGCAGCTGGTGGTGCCTCCGGCGTTTCGCCGTGAAATCTACCGTGAGCTGGGGATATCGCTCTATTCTAACGAAGCGGCGGAAGACGCAGGCCTGCGCTGGGCGCAGCATTATGAATTCCTCAGCCAGCAGATGGCGCAGCAGCTGGGTGGCCCAACGGAAGTGCGCGTTGAGGTCAACAAAAGCTCGCCGGTCGTCTGGCTGAAAACCTGGCTGTCACCCAATATCTGGGTGCGCGTCCCGCTGACCGAAATCCATCAGGGCGACTTCTCGCCGCTGTTCCGTTACACCCTGGCGATCATGCTGCTGGCGATAGGCGGCGCATGGCTGTTTATCCGTATTCAGAACCGACCGCTGGTCGACCTGGAGCATGCGGCGCTTCAGGTCGGTAAAGGGATTATTCCGCCTCCGCTGCGCGAATATGGCGCTTCGGAAGTCCGTTCGGTGACCCGCGCCTTCAACCATATGGCGGCCGGGGTGAAGCAGCTGGCGGATGACCGTACCCTGCTGATGGCCGGGGTCAGTCACGACCTGCGCACGCCGCTGACACGTATTCGTCTGGCGACCGAGATGATGGGCGAGGAGGACGGCTATCTGGCGGAGTCCATCAACAAGGACATCGAAGAGTGCAACGCCATTATCGAGCAGTTCATCGACTACCTGCGCACCGGGCAGGAGATGCCGATGGAGATCGCGGAACTGAACGCGGTGCTGGGCGAAGTGGTGGCGGCCGAGAGCGGCTACGAGCGTGAGATCGAGACCGATCTGCAGCCGGGCGATATCACCGTGCGCATGCACCCGCTCTCCATTAAGCGCGCCGTAGCGAATATGGTGGTGAACGCCGCTCGCTACGGCAACGGCTGGATCAAGGTCAGCAGCGGCTCGGAACTGAATCGCGCCTGGTTCCAGGTGGAAGATGACGGCCCGGGGATCAAACCGGAACAGCGCAAACATCTGTTCCAGCCCTTTGTGCGTGGCGACAGCGCGCGCAGTACCAGCGGCACCGGTCTGGGCCTGGCGATTGTGCAGCGTATCGTGGATAACCATAACGGTCTGCTGGAGATTGGTACCAGCGAGCGGGGCGGTTTAAGTATCCGCGCCTGGTTGCCGGTTCCGTTTCCGCGTGGGCAGGTGAAAGAGAGCTAAGCCTTAAACTGTGCGGTCTGATGCCCTCACCCCGTCCCTCTCCCACAGGGAGAGGGAGAAAACATTAAAAAAGGCAACCGAGGTTGCCTTTTTGCGTTTACCTTGGTCCTGCACTCACCAACGCCGCACCCGCTGGCGTATCGGTGTACTTCTCGAAGTTTTCCACAAACAGTTTCGCAAGCTGAGTGGCTTTTTCCTGCCACTGCTCCGGCGACGCGTAGGTGTTACGCGGATCGAGGATGCGGCTGTCTACGCCTGGCAGTTCGGTCGGGATCGCCAGATCGAACATCGGCAGGGTGAAGGTTTCCGCATCATCGAGCGAACCGTTCAGAATGGCGTCGATAATGGCGCGGGTATCTTTGATCGAGATACGTTTGCCGGTGCCGTTCCAGCCGGTATTGACCAGGTACGCCTGGGCACCCGAGGCCTGCATGCGTTTCACCAGCACTTCGGCGTACTGCGTCGGGTGCAGCGACAGGAAAGCGGCACCGAAGCAGGCGGAGAAGGTTGGCGTTGGCTCAGTGACACCCCGTTCGGTACCGGCCAGCTTGGCGGTAAAACCGGAGAGGAAGTGATACTGAGTCTGGCTGGCGGTCAGGCGAGAAACCGGCGGCAGCACACCAAACGCGTCGGCGGTGAGGAAGATCACCTTGGTCGCGTGGCCCGCTTTTGATACCGGTTTAACGATGTTGTCGATGTGATAGATCGGGTAGCTGACGCGGGTGTTTTCAGTTTTTGACGCATCGTCAAAATCTACCGTGCCGTCGGCGCGTACCGTCACGTTCTCCAGCAGCGCATCGCGGCGGATCGCCTGGAAGATGTCCGGCTCCGCCTCTGCCGACAGACGAATCGTCTTGGCGTAGCAGCCGCCTTCAAAGTTAAACACGCCGTCATCGTCCCAGCCGTGTTCGTCATCGCCAATAAGACGGCGTTTCGGATCGGTGGAGAGGGTGGTTTTACCGGTGCCGGAGAGGCCGAAGAAGACCGCCACGTCGCCTTTCTCGCCCACGTTCGCCGAGCAGTGCATAGAGGCAATGCCCTGTAACGGCAGCAGGTAGTTCATCACCGAGAACATCCCTTTCTTCATTTCGCCGCCGTACCATGTGCCGCCGATCAGCTGGATACGTTCCGTCAGGTTAAAAGCGACAAAGTTTTCGGAGTTCAGTCCCTGCTCTTTCCAGTTCGGGTTAGTGCACTTCGCACCGTTCATTACCACAAAGTCCGGCCTGAAGCTCTGCAGCTCTTCGTCGGTTGGGCGAATGAACATGTTCTTCACGAAATGCGCCTGCCAGGCTACCTCGGTGATAAAGCGAACGGAAAGGCGGGTGTCGGCATTGGCGCCGCAGTAAGCGTCGATAATGAACAGACGCTTGCCGGAAAGTTGTTGGGTGACGAGATTTTTCAGGTGCAGCCAGGTTTCAGGGGAGATCGCTTTGTTGTCGTTCTTCCCTTTGCCATTATCGGCCCACCACAGGGTGTCGCGGGTGGTATCGTCACGAACGATGTATTTATCTTTCGGCGAACGGCCAGTAAAGATACCGGTATCGACAGCAACGGCGCCGGTCGTCGTCAGGATCCCGCGCTCGTATCCTTCCAGCGCTGGATTAAGCTCTTCCTGATACAGCGTATCGTAATCGGGGTTGTAGACGATATCCTGGGCGTCGTTGATACCATAAGCCTTGAGATCTTGCGGGGTTAAACCATTAACACGCATATCACTGCTCCTTAGCCAATTTATACTGCCTGAAATTGTAGGGTTTTTCTTCGAATGTTAACCGCGACCGGGCTCATAGATTTGCGTATCTGGATAAAAACCCTTTATGACGGAAAACGCTGTGACTCCTGTCACTCGCGGGGCAGATTATGGCAGGAATCACTTTTCGGTTGGGGAAAATGTTCTTAAAAGGTTAATAGGCGGTAAATTTAACTACGAGAATGTGAATGTAAGCGCATACATGAAAGAAAATTACGTAAGCCTTACATCACTGATAACGATTCAGCAGTGGGAGAGGGAATAGTGAATGAAATTAAAGGGTAGCAGGAAAGGGGAGAGGTCAACTGCCCTCGCGGGAGGGCAGTTAACGGCAGGACTTAGTGAAGCTGGGGATCTGCCGGAGAGGCGTTGTTGCGGATCTCGGCAATGTCCATTGCGTTGAAGACGTAGTGTGAGCCACAGTAATCGCAGTGCATGTCGATCTCGCCATCTTCCTCAAGAATGCTGTCGATCTCTTCATCAGGCAGGGTTTTCAGGGCACCCGCGCAGCGTTCACGGGAACAGGTGCACTTGAACTCAACGTCCTGCGGATCGTACAGAGTCACCTCTTCTTCATGATACAGACGCCACAGCACGTCGTTCGCCGGTAAGGTGAACAGCTCTTCGGCTTTGATGGTTTCAGTCAGGGTCGCCAGGTGCTCGAAATCATTGGTCTGAGCGTCCTGCGCAGGCAGAACCTGCAGCAGCATCCCGCCTGCTGCCGGCTGGCCGTCGACTTCGCCGGTACGGATAAACAGGCGCGTCGGCAGCTGTTCTGAACGCATGAAGTAATCTTCCAGGCAGGCCGCCAGGGTATCTCCTTCCAGACCCACCACGCCCTGATAGCGCTCACCCTCTTCCGGGGAGATGGTGATCACCAGATAGCCGTTGCCGACCAGCGTTTTCAGATCGGCATCTTCCGGGACGTCACCCTGAACGCGCGCCACGCCGCGCATCTGCTGCTGGTTGTTGCCGTTGATCACCGCCAGGCTCATCGGGCCATCACCCTGTAGCTGCACGGTGATGTCACCGGCAAATTTCAGGGTCGCGGTCAGCAGGCTGGTGGCGACCAGCAGCTCACCCAGCACGGTTTTAACCGGCAGCGGATAGTTGTGGTTTTCCAGGATCTGTTTCCAGGTTTCGGATACCGTAACCAGCTCGCCGCGAACGGCAAATTGTTCAAACAGATAGCGGTGTAATTGGTCGTGTTGGGCCATAGTCATCTCTCGTTCAGCAAGAATCACTCATTCTCGCCATTTTTAAATTTAATCAGATCGCGACGTTCTTTCTTGTCCGGTCGCCTGTCGGGATGCGGCATGGTCAGGGCATTCAACTTACGCGCCTGGGCCATCTTCTCGCGCTTTTCAACGCTTTCTGCCGTCTCTTCGTACAGGGTGCTGGCTTCCGCTGCCGGGCGACGCTGTTCGGTGACGTTTTTTACGATCACCGTCCGTTCATCGTTGCCCTGACGCAGGGTCAGGGTGGCGTTCAGCTCCACGAGCTTGCTCGGTTTGCTGCGCTGCCCGTTGTAATGCACCTTGCCGCCTTCAATCATTTCGCGGGCGAGGGCGCGCGTTTTGTAAAAGCGGGCAGCCCACAGCCATTTATCCAGTCTTACCCCTTCGGAGGGTTTCTCTTTCATGGCTTCTCCTTCACGGTGAGTGAGGGGATCATCCGGCGATAGTCGTTCATCCCCGGATGGCGCAGATAGCTTTTTTCAGCCAGGCCAGAATCAGGATTAGTCACGCCAAGGCAATAACGAATGCCAAATTTTGCCGCCGCATCCAGAATGGGTTCGCTGTCATCAATGAACAACGTTCTCTCTGGCTGCAGGCCGGTCTCTTCTGCCACCGCCTGCCACAGTCGCTGATCCTCTTTCGGATAACCAAATGTGTGGGTGGAAAGTAATAAATCAAGGTGTGAACCCAGTCCGGTATGTTCCAGCTTCACCGCCAGATTGTGTGGATGCGCGTTGGTCAACAGAATGCGCCTCTTGCCGCTGGCTTTAAGTGCGTCCAGAAAGGGGACGGTATCTTCACGCAATACGGCGCGCGCGCCCTGAGCGGTAGTCATCGCGCAAATATCCAGACCGAGGCGTTCGCTCCAGTAGTCCAGGCAGTACCAGTTTAGCGTATGTTGTACGGCGGTATATTGCTGGCGGATGAATTCCTGCGCCTCCAGCGGGGTGATCCCTTGCTGCTCGCCGTAGGTTTCCGGCACCAGTTTTTGCCAGAAGTAGTTATCAAACGCGAGATCGAGCAGCGTGCCGTCCATATCCAGCAGGACGGTATCAACGTCCTGCCAGGCGATATCAAGATGCATGGGGAGTACTCCAGCCAGAAGAAACGTGCGCGACAGGGTAGCATATCTTGTCGCGCGCAGCGGTTATCCGATCAGGCTTTCAGGGGTGTGAATAAGCTTCGGATTGAGGCAATTTTCGTAGTATTGCTGGATTTCAGCCAGGCGGGTGCGCGAGCGCTGATAGCGGCGCAATGCCATAACACCGTTCCAGATAATGCACACAACCATCGTCAGCATCAGCAGCGAGGTGGCAATGTAACGCCACAAGCCTGCGCTGTCCGGCATGCGGTGCAACTCAATATGGCGGGTACCGTTGGCATCGGTAAAGATGCCGGTCACAATCCCTTCGGCGCTGAACGGCGTGCGCATGAGCATCTGTGCCAGCCGCTGAAACTCACCCCACTGCTCCTGGGCCGGGTAGTCATAGAGCGCCACCGGCGGGTAAGGCTGATCGACCAGATCGCTGCCTTCATCGCTAACGATAATAAAGCCGCCGGGCGCCGGGCTGTTAAGGGCCTGGGCGGCACGGGAGGTTTCGCGCATCACGAACGGCGCGGTAGAGGTGGCGACCAGGTTTTCCAGCGACTCGGCGCTCACCGGACGCAGCAGGACGTTAACGCCATCAAGACGGCCAGCGGTAGCGCGCTTCACCAGCGCTTCCCAGTCCTTACTGTTACCGAGGTTCACCAGCGCGTTCTTCAGCCTGACGCACTCGTCCGCTTCGGCGCATAGATCCTGGGTTTTCAGCACGATATCACCAAAATCATCCAGCAGGATCATGCCCGATTTCTGAATGGCGGAGCGTAATGACGGGCTGACGCGCGTCTCATCTTCTGGTTTTGGGTGGAGCTGGCGGCTCAGGGCCTGGGTCAGCGCCGTGGCTTTGTTAACGGTATCCGATTCCGGCAGCGGCAGCGGCGCCGCGTCGTTCCAGATCAGCTGCGAGCAGTCAAAGGGTGCAAAAGGCGAGCTCTGGCGGGCATTCCAGCTGCCCGGGGTATGGATATTGCACATCCCGGTGCCTTTGAGTTGCAGCGTATCACCGACGCGCACCCCGGCGTTTTCAAGCTGATTGACGCTGGTAGCCTCGATGGTCTGGGCGCCTTTGATCCATGACAGGGTAAACTTGATTGGCATATCCAGCGGTACGAGGAAAATCAGCATCGCCAGCACGATCCCTGCGCCACCGGCAATCACCGTGCTGCGCAGCCAGTGCTGCAGCGGGAAGTTCTTCACCTCATCATGCAGGGATAAATAACGCCCCTGGCGTACCACATGCCGGTCAAGATAGATATCAACGTCGGTCTTTTGACCTAAATCCTGGGCCAGCCACGGCTGCCAGTGGCGCGGGTAGATCAGGTCAATAATGCCCATCGAGATATTATTGACATGGTCCTGATCGTTCTCGCCAAACAGACCCCAGCGCTTAGGAGTGCCGCGCAGGCAGTGGATCTCACGCAGCGCGGTTTTTGCGGGTGGCGCGTAGAGTCCCCATAATCCTGCCGCCAGCAGCAGCACGCCGCCCCCGGCAAGCCAGGGGGCAAACACATCCGGGCTTAGCAAGCAGAAGAAAAACAGCAGGAAGGCGGCGACAATCAGCAGCGCTTCACGGATCCCATCCGGACGGCTGAGAGCGTACTCTTCGTGGGTCTCCTGGCGAATATTCAGCAGCTCAATCTGCTCTGTCTCTTCGCCACGAATCGAGGCCTGAGTTGAGCTGACGTGTTCCAGCGCCAGGTGCGGTGCTTCCTGAACATATTCGGCGATGGAGTGGCCGTTCAGGGCAATCACCAGCGGGATAGAGTCGGTATGGATCAGCTCAACGCTGTTTTCATCATTGATGTACTGTTCCCAGAACGGCGGGAGATGCACTTCGACGGAGTCGAGGTAGTAACGCCATTTATTGGGATCGTCGGTGGTAATACCGTAGCGGGTAATGGAGCGCGTCAGGCAGTGTACGGTATTGCTCTGGGTATTCAGGCTTAGCGATACCGGCGCGGCGCTGGCACCTGTCGCAGGCGTCTGCTGGATACGGTTAAACGACTCGAGATATTGCTCGATCGCGCTGCGTTCTTCTGCGGTGAGTTTGCGTGTGCTCGCCCCGGTAAAGGCATTGAGATAAGGCAGACGATATCGACGCTGCGTCCGACGTCTGTACAACCACCCTGCAATGAATGCGCAGGCCAGCATAGCAGCGATGACAATCAAAATGGTGCTCATGCTTTCCCCATCTTACTTTTACTTACAGGTGTAGTCAGTAGCACCTTAACAGTGAATGCGTGTCTGTGGTTGGCTATCGGCATGTAAGGTGTTGAACTTGAGCAATTTGAAGCGCATCCCAGTCATGGCTGATGATAACAAAGGCAACCGTGGCGGAATATCAGCAAATTCCTGGAACAATTTCAACCTATTGACTTTTGACTTGAAATGAGGAATGAATCTCATAAAGTTGCAATAATGTAAATAAAGCGCGATTGACATTGCCGAAACCGTGCGGCATATCGCACAATGACGCCAGTTCACCCAGCAAAGACCCGTCAAAATGAGCAAACCCTTACAAAAGCCCACCATCCTGAATGTTGAAACCGTCGCCAAATCGCGCCTGTTTAACGTTGAGAGCGTGGACCTGGAGTTTAGTAACGGCGTGCGCCGCGTCTACGAGCGTATGCGTCCCTCCACGCGCGAAGCCGTCATGATTGTGCCCATTGTCGACGAGCATCTGATTTTAATCCGCGAGTACGCGGTAGGAACAGAATCTTACGAGCTGGGCTTCTCGAAGGGGCTTATCGATCCGGGCGAGTCGGTTTATGAGGCTGCCAACCGTGAGCTGAAAGAAGAGGTCGGTTTTGGTGCGAAGGAACTCACCTTCCTGAAAAAGCTCAGCATGGCGCCTTCTTATTTCTCCAGCAAAATGAATATTGTGCTGGCGGAAGATCTCTATCCTGAGTCGCTGGAAGGCGATGAGCCCGAGCCGCTGCCGCAGGTACGTTGGCCGCTGGCGCATCTGATGGATCTGCTGGAAGAGCCCGATTTTAACGAAGCCCGGAACGTGAGCGCGTTGTTCCTGGTACGTGAATGGCTGAAAGGGCAGGGAAGGCTGTAGCGGAACATCCCCCTCTCCACAGGGAAAGGGGGACGATGTATCAGAAGAGCTCTTGCGTTTCGCCGTTATCAATCAACGTTGTACCCACCTCATGCACCACCTGATGCGTTGGCTGCGTGCCTTCGATGAAATACTCTTCGCGACTGTTACCGCCGTTAGCCAGCTGACCGCTGCTGCGATCGATATTGACCGTAACGATGCCCGGTGGAGGCGTGAGCGGCTCCTCCGGTACGCCATCCAGCACGATCTTCATAAAAGCATCCCACGCAGGCTGAGCGCTTTTGGCCCCGCCTTCGTAACCGGAGATCTGATCTTTGATCGCCCCGGACGCCGTGGTACGGCCTAAATCACGACGGTGATCGTCAAAGCCGATCCACACCGACGTCACCGCACCCGGACCGTACCCGGAGAACCATGCATCTTTTGAGCTGTTGGTGGTCCCGGTTTTGCCGCCGATATCCTTACGCTGAAGATCACGACCCGCACGCCAGCCTGTGCCCTGCCAGCCCGGTTCACCAAAGATATTGCTGTTTAACGCGCTCTTGATCAGGAACGCCAGCGGGGTGTTAATCACGTGCGGGGCATATTCCTGAGCACCGGTCTGGGCAACCAGCGCCTGGTTCGCCTGCTGGAGCTGCGGCATCGGCACTGCCGCATTTTGCTGCTCCCGAGAAATTGCGACATCTTCCATGTCCTGGTTGTTCAGCGCCTCTGACTTAGGCGTGTCACCGTAGATCACCGGAATATCACACTCTGCGCAGGCGATTTTCGGTCTGGCGTCAAACAGCACGCCGCCCTGGTCGTTCTCGATTTTGCTGATGAAGAACGGGTCGACCAGGAAGCCGCCGTTGGCCATTACCGCATAGCCGCGCGCGACCTGCAGCGGGGTAAAGGACGCGGAGCCCAGCGCCAGCGACTCGGTGTGCACGATATTCTGTGCCGGGAAGCCGAAGCGCTGCAGATACTCTGCCGCATAATCAACGCCCATGGCACGCATGGCGCGCACCATTACCACGTTTTTCGACTGGCCCAGCCCCTGACGCAGGCGAATCGGACCGGCGTACTGTGCCGGTGAGTTTTTCGGACGCCAGTCGGAACCGGCCCCGGCATCCCAGCGGGAGATCGGCACGTCATTGAGGATACTGGCGAGGGTCAGCCCCTTGTCCATTGCTGCTGTGTAGAGGAAGGGTTTGATATTGGAACCGACCTGACGCAGCGCCTGAGTGGCACGGTTAAATTTGCTCTGGTTGAAGTCGAAACCGCCAACCAGCGCCAGCACCGCGCCGTTATGCGGATCGATGGAAACCAGCGCCGAGTTAACGTCAGGAATCTGCCCCAGCCACCAGGCGTCGTTCACCTGGCGAACCCAGATTTGCTGGCCCACCTGGACTGCATCGGTCACTTTACGCGGGGTTGCACCCTGCTGCGTATCAGAGCGATACGGACGCGCCCAGCGCACCCCTTCCATCTGCAGCGACACCGAGGTGCCGTCGGCGAGCATCGCCGTGGCTTCCTGCGGATTAGCCTGGGTCACCACGGCCGCGACGAACGGCCCGTAGCCCGGCAGCGGCTTCAGGGTGTCGGTGATTTTTTTGCTGCTCCACGCGGCTTCACCCACTTTCCACAGCACGTTTGACGGGCCGCGGTAGCCGTGACGCATATCATAATCAATCACGTTGTTACGCACTGCCTGCTGCGCGCCCTGCTGGACGTGGCGGCTGATGGTGGTGTAGACGCGGTAGCCATCTTCGTAGGCCTGCTCGCCGTAGCGGGAGACCATCTCCTGGCGAACCATCTCGCTGAGATACGGTGCGGAGAAGGCAATTTCCGGCGCATGGTAGTTGGCATCAATCACGTCATTGCGCGCCTGATCGTACTGCGCCTGGGTGATGTAGCCCTCGCTCAGCATACGCGACAGCACCACGTTGCGACGCGCCGTAGCGCGATCCAGGGAGTAGAGCGGGTTGAAGGTTGAAGGCGCCTTTGGCAGACCGGCGATGGTAGCCATCTCGCTCAGGGTGAGCTGTTCAATAGACTTACCGAAATAGACCTGCGCCGCCGCGCCCACGCCATAGGCACGGTAGCCGAGGTAGATCTTGTTGAGGTAAAGCTCAAGGATCTCATCTTTGTTCAGCAGTTGCTCAATGCGGATCGCAAGGAACACTTCCTTAATCTTACGCATCAGCGTTTTTTCAGGACTGAGGAAGAAGTTACGCGCCAGCTGCTGGGTGATGGTACTCGCCCCCTGTGAAGCATGGCCGGAGAACAGCGCTACGCTTGCGGCACGGAAAATCCCCACCGGGTCAACGCCGTGGTGCTCATAAAAGCGGCTGTCTTCGGTGGCAATAAAGGCTTTCACCATTACTGGCGGAATTTGATTCAGCGTCAGCGGGATACGGCGCTTTTCACCGTACTGGGCAATCAGCTCGCCATCGGCGCTATAAACCTGCATCGGGATCTGAAGTCGTACATCACGAAGCGTAGCGACATCAGGTAGTTGCGGCTCAATATATTTGTACAAACCAAAAATCGAGCCTGCTCCAAGCAGAATGCAACAGACTGCAAGGATCAATAAATACTTTACGAACTTCACTGGAGATTTCCCATTTAGTTTGAACTGGGCAGTTTCTAAACAATCGCGCGGTAGTATAAAGGCAAGCCTGTAGCATTGATATAGCCGTCATCCCCAGGGACGATAAGGAGATCGTGAAACATGGCATTTAAAACATGGAAAACAGGCGTTCATATTCAACAGGATAAGGTTCTGGCCGTCGCGCTGGTGCGCGAAAAATCGGGGTGGGGGCTGCGGCGCTGGTGGCAGCTTCCCCTGGCCAAAGGCATTATCCGCGACGGGCAAATTCTTCAGCCCGAACAACTGGCTGCGGCGCTGCGCGAGTGGCGCCAGCTGTTGCCCCATCAGCATCAAATATTTCTCGCCTTTCCGGCCGCCCGCACCCTGCAACGCACGCTGCCGCGCCCGGCGATGACCCTGCGTGACAGTGAGCAGACGGCCTGGATTGCCTCTGCCTTGAGCCGTGAACTGGAGATGGCACCCGATACCCTGCGTTTTGACTATGCGGAAGATACCTTCAGCCAGACCTTTCAGGTCACTGCCGCACAAAACAAGGAGATCGACGCGCTGCTGGAGCTGGCGCGAGTCCTGCGCCTGCAACTCACCACCATCACGCCCGATGCCGGGGCGCTGGCGCATCTGCTGCCTTTTGTGCAGGCCCCGGCCCAGTGCGTCGCCTGGCGCGATCGGGATCAGTGGCTCTGGGCGATGCGTCACCAGTGGGGCAGGCGAGCGCTGGCGGAGGCGCCCGATGTCGAGCGGCTGGCCGCGCTGCTGGCGCTCAGGGTTGAGGAGATTGCCTGCTGCGATATGGCCAGTTTCGATCCCTGGTGCGTGGTGCCTCACCGACAGCCGCCGCTACCTGAAAATGGCGCGGATTTTAGCGTCGCGCTGGCGCTGGCAGCGGGAGGTAATCCGGTATGAGGAGCGCCAACCTGCTGCCGTGGCGTCAGCAACAAAAACGTCACTGCCTGCGTTTCTGGGCCGGGATGTTTACCGGCTCGCTGCTGTTAACGCTGATGCTCTGGACGGCTCTCAGGGTCAACTCATCTCTGCAGGTGCAAATTTACGCGCAGCGACAGGCCAGCGATCTGGCGCTGCGACAGGGGCTAACGCTGCGGCAAAAGCAGTGGACGGCGTTCAGCGTTCAGCGCCAGCAACGACAGCGCTGGGCACAGCAAAAAGCTAAGACGGCAGCCTGGCAGGCGGAGCTTACCGCCTTAGCCCAGGCCCTGCCGGAGCAGGCATGGCTGGCGCAGCTACGCTTTCAGCAGTCCACGCTCTCATTGAGCGGGTACGCTACCACCTTACCGGCACTGGCGGCGCTGGAGACGGCGCTACGCCAGCTGCCCGGACTAAGGCCGGGCGCGCCGGGAGAGATGCGCCAGGACGCGCAGGGACGCTGGCAGTTTAGCTGGACGCTCACCCGAAAGGAGCAGGCTGATGCGGATCCATCCTGAAATCTGGTATGCATTGTCTCCACGCTGGCGCGGTTTGTGCTGGCTCATCTGCTCAGGGCTAATGCTGCTCTGCGCGATCGGCGCGCAGCTGCACATTCAGCATCAACAGCTCACGACGCAGCAGGCTCAGCAGATGCAAGACGCGGCCCTCAACGCCCGCTTATGGGCCGCGGTGCGTAAGCTCCCGCCAGCAGAAGACACCCCATCGACCGTGGCGCCACCTCCTTTTTCGCCGCTGGAGTTCAATACCGCTGAGATGCAGATGGTGCGCTGGCAGCCCGCCAGCGCTGGCGGAGAGCTGGTGGTGGATGCGGTATGGCCGCAAATTCCCGCGCTGTTTTCCACTCTCGCCCGGCGCGACGTGGCGGTCGTGCGTTTTAGCCTCCAGCCAGAACAGCAAAAGCTACGGCTCACTTTGCAACTGGAGCGCCAGAATGCGGGTTAGCCGGGGCGTGCTGCTTTTACTGCCGCTGCTTCTTGGCATGCGCGATCCGTTTCAGGCCCCGGTTTCACGCTGCCCCGACGCCGCCCTGAGCCAGTGGCGCTATGCCGGGCTGGTGTCCGGTGCGGTGCCGGTAGGGATCGTCAGGGATGAAAGGTCGCGCTGGCTGCGCGTGCGTCGCGGCGCCACGCTGCCTCAGGGCTGGCGGGTAATAACGCTGGATGAAAAGGAGCTGGTTATTGATACGTCTGAGGCCTGTGACCAGCCGCTGTGGCGATGGCAACGACAAGGAACAAAAAATGAAAACATGGATCGTGGCACTGCTGCTGATCGGCAGCCGGACACTGGCAGCGGAACCGGCGGCAGTCAATCTGGTGGTGGATGATGTGCCGGTGGCCCAGCTTCTGCAGGCGCTGGCGGAGCAGGAGAACCGCAACATGATTATCGCGCCGGACGTAAGCGGCAATGTCTCGCTGCGTCTGCAGAAGGTGCCCTGGCTACAGGCGCTACAGACGGTGGTCACCAGCGCCGGGCTGGTAATGCGCCAGCAGGAGGGCATCGTTTATATCCATAGCGCCGCCTGGCAACAGCAACAGCAGGCGAGAAAGGAGGCGGAGCGGGCGAAGCGCCAGCTCAGCGTGCCGCTGGAGGCGCGCGGCTTTCCTCTCTCCTATGCGGATGCGGGCGATCTCCAGCAGGCTGCTGAAAAGCTCCTTAGCCCCAAAGGCAGCCTCGCCGTGGACAAACGCACCAATCGTCTGCTGGTGCGCGACACCCGGGCTGCGCTGGACGCATTACAGCACTGGGTGACGCAGATGGATCTGCCGGTTGCCCAGGTCGAGCTGGCGGCGCACATCGTCAGCATGAGTGAAAAAAGCCTGCGCGAGCTAGGGGTGAAGTGGAGTCTGGCCCAGGCGCAGCAGGCCGGTAAGCCAGGGCAACTGACGATACTCAGCACCGATCTTGCCGTTAACGCCGCCACCACGCAGGCGGGCTTTAATATCGGGCGGATTAATGGCCGGCTGCTGGATATTGAACTCTCCGCCCTCGAACAAAAGCAGCAGGTGGATATTATCGCCAGCCCGCGACTGCTGGCATCCCACATGCAGCCCGCCAGCATCAAGCAGGGCAGCGAGATACCTTATCAGGTCTCCAGCGGAGAGAGTGGCGCGACGTCGGTGGAGTTTAAAGAGGCGGTGCTGGGCATGGAGGTGACGCCGGTGGTGCTGGCCAACGGTCGGGTACGCCTGAAGCTGCGCATCAGCGAGAACAGTCCGGGCCAGGTGCTGCAGCAGGCCGACAGTGAAACCCTGACGATCGATAAGCAGGAGATTGAAACCCAGGTAGAGGTCAAAAGTGGTGAAACGCTGGCCTTAGGGGGAATTTTTTCTCAACGACATAAAAGCGGAAGCGAAAATGTGCCAGGCTTGAGCCGTATTCCTCTCCTGGGGCAGCTTTTTCGCCATCAGGGTAAAGACAACGAGCGCCGGGAGTTAGTGGTTTTTATCACCCCGCGTCTGGTTGCCACGCCATAATGGGCAGAAATGCCCCACGTGATTTTGCATTCTGTTTGTTGCAGATGTTTGACGTGGGGCATGAATTAGCATACAAGGAGTACCGATTTGAGAATCAGCTTACCTAATCTCACGCCTTATTAACTTAAGCGGCAAGCCTGGTGATTTATTCTGTTGCCAAACAAGCTGGAGTATTGAGATAATTTTTAGTCTGACTCTCGCTCTATCGCATATGAGGTTTCAGTTCATGTCCTGTTACGCCAGGTATCGGCGAAGCGGGTTTACCATTAACGAATAGTCTTAGTAGTACCGAAAAAATGGCAGAGAAACGCAATATCTTTCTGGTTGGGCCTATGGGTGCCGGCAAAAGCACTATTGGGCGCCAGTTAGCTCAACAACTCAATATGGAATTTTACGATTCTGATCAAGAGATTGAGAAACGAACCGGAGCTGATGTGGGCTGGGTCTTCGATGTAGAAGGCGAAGAGGGTTTCCGTGACCGAGAAGAAAAAGTCATCAATGAACTTACGGAAAAGCAGGGCATTGTGCTGGCTACCGGCGGCGGCTCTGTAAAATCTCGCGAAACTCGCAACCGTCTCTCCGCCCGCGGTGTCGTGGTCTATCTCGAAACGACCATCGAAAAACAACTGGCGCGTACGCAGCGTGATAAAAAACGCCCGTTGCTGCAGGTTGAGACGCCTCCACGTGAAGTTCTGGAAGCCCTGGCTGGTGAACGTAATCCGCTGTATGAAGAGATTGCTGACGTCACCATTCGCACAGACGACCAGAGCGCAAAAGTGGTCGCAAACCAGATTATTCATATGCTGGAAAGCAACTGATTCTGGCTTTATATACACTCGCCTGCGGGTAAAAGCATTTAAGGTGGATGTCGCGCTATGGAGAGGATTACAGTCACTCTCGGTGAACGGAGTTACCCTATCACTATCGCGGCTGGTTTGTTTAACGACCCAGCTTCCTTCTTACCACTGAAAGCGGGTGATCAGGCAATGCTGGTCACCAATGAGACTCTGGCTCCGCTTTATCTCGACCGCGTGCGTCAGCTGCTCGAACAGGCTGGCGTGAAGGTCGACAGTGTGATTCTGCCTGATGGCGAGCAGAATAAAAGCCTGACGGTACTTGATACCGTCTTCAGCGCATTACTGCAAAAACCGCACGGTCGCGACACGACACTGCTGGCATTAGGCGGCGGGGTCGTTGGCGATCTTACGGGGTTTGCTGCGGCGAGCTATCAGCGCGGCGTGCGTTTTATTCAAATTCCTACCACGCTGTTGTCGCAGGTCGACTCTTCGGTTGGCGGCAAAACCGCCGTAAACCATCCGCTTGGCAAAAACATGATTGGCGCGTTCTACCAGCCCGCTTCGGTGGTGGTGGATCTCGACTGTCTGCAAACGCTGCCTGAGCGTGAACTGGCTTCGGGCCTGGCGGAAGTAATCAAGTACGGCATTATTCTGGATGGCGAGTTCTTCAGCTGGCTGGAAGAGAATATGGACGCCTTATTGCGCCTGGAGGGTCAGGCGATGGCGTATTGTATTCGCCGTTGTTGTGAGCTGAAAGCAGAAGTGGTTGCCGCAGACGAGCGCGAAACAGGCTTACGTGCTTTACTGAATCTGGGGCACACCTACGGTCATGCTATCGAAGCTGAAATGGGCTACGGTAACTGGCTGCATGGCGAGGCCGTGGCGGCGGGAATGGTAATGGCCGCACGTACCTCGGAGCGTCTGGGTCAGTTCAGCAAGGCGGATACACAACGCATTATCACGCTGCTTGAGCGCGCCGGTTTGCCGGTGACGGGGCCGCGAGAAATGTCTGCGCAGGCCTACTTGCCGCACATGATGCGTGATAAAAAAGTCTTAGCAGGCGAGATGCGTCTGGTACTCCCGCTTGCAATCGGAAAGAGTGAAGTTCGTGGCGGTGTGCCGCACGATGTCGTTCTTGGCGCTATTGCTGATTGCCAGCAAGCGTAACTATTAGAAAGGTCCGGCTGCGGTAAAACGTAGCCATTTTGCTTCAGGTGATATGCAAAGTTGTAGGCATAAGCCTTTTAGTGGGGTGTTAAATGGATGAATTCAAACCAGAAGACGAGCTGAAACCCGATCCCAGCGATCGTCGTACTGGTCGTACTCGCCAATCTTCAGAACGTGATAACGATCCGCAAATTAACTTTGATGAGGTCGATCTGGACAATGACGATCCTCGTCCTTCGCGTGGCCGCGCTGCCCGCAACGAGCGTGACGAAGAGGATTATGAGTCCGAAGAAGATTCAATGGACGAAGAGCCCGTAGAGCGTCGCCCGCGTAAGCGTAAAGCTGCTCCGGCGAAGCCCGCTTCCCGCCAGTACATTATGATGGGTCTGGGTGTGCTGGTCCTGCTGCTGCTGATTATCGGCGTCGGCTCAGCACTGAAAGCCCCGTCCACCACGCCTGCTGAACAGACCGCTTCCGGTGAGAAGAGCATCGATCTTTCCGGCAGTGCTGCCGATCAGGCGAATGGCACGCAGCCTGCGCCAGGCACCACTTCTGCAGAGAATACCGCCGGGAATACCCAGCAGGATATCTCTCTGCCGCCTGTTGCCTCCACGCCTACTCAGGGCCAGGCTCCGGCGACCCCGGAAGGCCAGCAGCGTGTTGAAGTGCAGGGCGATCTGAATAATGCCCTGACGCAGCCGCAGAACCAGCAGCAGATTAACAACGTGGCGGTCAATTCCACGCTGCCGACCGAGCCTGCCACCGTCGCGCCGATTCGTGGTGCCAGCGGGCAGCAGCAGACGGCGGCCACAGAATCTGCGCCACGCCAGACTAAGCCTGCACAGCATCAGGAACGTAAGCAGACGGTCATCGAGCCGAAGCGTGAAGTGAAGCCACAGCCCGTTGCCAAAGCCGAAGCGCCGAAAGCGGCCGCGCAGCCGAAGCACACTGAAACGGCAACCAGCGCCCCGGTCAAAGCGCCAGCGGCAACCGTGACGGCACCGAAAGCGACGGCTACGCCTACGGCAACCGCATCGACGCCTGCCGCCGCGGCGCCGGCAGCCTCTGCAAGCACCGGGAAATCGACAGGCAACGTGGGTTCACTGAAGTCTGCGCCATCCACCAACTACACGTTGCAGCTGAGCAGCTCTTCCAGCTATGACAACCTCAACGGTTGGGCGAAAAAATCGAACCTGAAAAACTTCGTTGTTTACGAGACGACCCGTAACGGCCAGCCGTGGTATGTGCTGGTGAGCGGCGTGTACTCTTCGAAAGATGAAGCCAAACGCGCGGTTGCCACGCTGCCAGCCGACGTTCAGGCGAAAAACCCGTGGGCGAAGCCGATCCGTCAGGTTCAGTCCGATTTGAAGTAATCTGTGAAGCGCAGGATGCTGTCGGAGCTTTCTCCACAGCCGGAGAAGGTGTAATCAGTTAGTCAGCATGAAAAAAAATCGCGCTTTTCTGAAATGGGCAGGGGGGAAATACCCCCTGCTCGATGATATTCAAAAACACCTGCCAGACGGCGAGTGTCTTGTCGAACCCTTTGTTGGCGCGGGCTCGGTATTTCTCAATACCCACTACTCCCGCTATATCCTTGCGGATATCAACAGCGATCTCATTAGCCTCTATACCATCGTCAAAGAGCGTACCGATGAGTACGTCGATGAGGCGCGCAAGCTGTTTACCCCAGAGAACAACAACCCGGACGTTTACTATCAGTACCGTGCGGAGTTTAATCAGAGCCAGGATACGTTCCGCCGTGCGCTGTTGTTCCTCTATCTTAACCGCCATGGCTACAACGGCCTGTGCCGGTATAACCTGCGTGGCGAATTCAACGTGCCGTTTGGTCGCTACAAGCGTCCTTATTTCCCGCAGGCCGAGTTGTATCACTTTGCTGAAAAAGCGCAGAATGCGGAGTTCCACTGCCTCTCGTATGAAGAGTGTATGGATAAGGCTGACACCAATTCGGTAGTCTACTGCGATCCGCCTTACGCTCCACTGTCGGCAACGGCGAACTTCACCGCGTATCACACCAACAGCTTTAGCCCTGCCGAGCAGGCGCGTCTGGCGGAGATGGCGGAAAAACTGGTCAGCAAAAGTATCCCGGTGTTAATTTCGAATCACGACACGCCCGATACGCGCGAATGGTACAAGGCCGCACAGCATTTTCAGGTCAAAGTCCGGCGCAGCATCAGCAGCAACGGCGGTACACGTAAAAAGGTGGACGAACTGCTGGCTCTCTATCTGCCCTGAGCCGTTTCGCCCGCCGTTAAACAAAGTTCAAGGAGATGCGGATGAAACAGTATTTGATTGCACCCTCAATTCTTTCGGCTGATTTTGCCCGGCTGGGCGAAGACACCGCGAAAGCACTGGCTGCCGGTGCGGATGTCGTTCATTTCGACGTTATGGATAACCACTACGTGCCTAACCTGACCATCGGCCCGATGGTCCTGAAGGCGCTGCGCAACTATGGCATCACCGCACCCATTGACGTGCATCTGATGGTGAAACCGGTTGATCGCATCGTGCCGGACTTTGCCGCCGCGGGCGCCAGCATCATCACCTTCCATCCTGAAGCCTCCGAACACGTTGACCGCACGCTGCAGCTGATCAAAGAGCACGGCTGTAAAGCGGGCCTGGTCTTTAACCCGGCCACGCCGCTCAGTTATCTTGATTACGTCATGGACAAGCTGGACGTGATCCTGCTGATGTCCGTAAACCCGGGCTTTGGCGGGCAGTCCTTCATTCCGCAAACCCTGGATAAGCTGCGTGAAGTACGCCGCCGCATCGATGAGTCTGGCTTTGATATTCGCCTCGAAGTGGATGGCGGCGTGAAGGTGAGCAACATTGGCGAAATTGCTGCGGCGGGCGCGGATATGTTTGTCGCGGGGTCGGCAATCTTCGACCAGCCGGACTACAAAAAAGTCATCGATGAAATGCGCAGTGAACTGGCGAAGGTAAGTCATGGATAATTTGCAGGCAATTCGGGGTGTTGCATTTGACCTCGACGGTACGCTGGTGGACAGCGCACCGGGTTTAACGGCGGCAGTCGATCAGGCGCTGTACGCGCTGGAGCTGCCGGTCGCGGGCGAAGAGCGCGTGATTACGTGGATCGGTAACGGGGCGGACGTGCTGATGGAGCGCGCGCTGACCTGGGCCCGTCAGGAACGCGCGATTCAACGTGCGGCACAGGGTAAGCCGGGTGTCGATCATGCGGATATCCCGCAGGAAGAGCAGGTCCGTATCCTGCGTAAGCTGTTTAACCGCTTTTATGAAGAGACGGTGGAAGAGGGCAGCTTCCTGTTCCCGGATGTCGCCGGTACGCTGAGCGCACTGCATGCCAAGGGTATGCCGCTGGCGCTGGTGACCAACAAGCCGACGGCATTCGTCGCGCCGTTACTGGAAGCGCTGGATATCGCCCACTATTTCTCGGTGATTGTCGGTGGCGATGATGTGCAGAATAAGAAACCGCATCCGGAACCGCTACTGCTGGTGGCAGGAAAATTATCTTTATCGCCTGAAGCCCTGCTCTTTGTCGGTGATTCGCGCAATGATATTCTGGCTGCCAGGGCCGCAGGCTGCCCGTCCGTTGGCCTCACCTATGGTTATAACTACGGTGAATCCATTACGCTGAGTGAGCCGGATTTTGTCTTCGACCACTTCAAAGATTTACTGCCCGTTCTCGGGCTTACGCACAGTGAAAATCAGGAATTGAAAAATGACTAAGCCCATCGTATTTAGTGGCGCACAGCCCTCAGGTGAACTGACCATTGGCAACTATATGGGTGCGCTGCGTCAGTGGGTGAACATGCAGGATGATTATCACTGTATCTACTGCATCGTTGACCAGCACGCCATTACCGTGCGCCAGGATCCGCAGCAGTTGCGTAAAGCGACGCTCGACACCCTTGCGCTGTATCTGGCCTGCGGTATCGATCCTGAGAAAAGCACCATTTTCGTTCAGTCCCATGTGCCGGAACACGCGCAGCTGGGCTGGGCATTGAACTGCTACACCTATTTCGGCGAACTGAGCCGCATGACCCAGTTCAAGGATAAATCATCCCGTTACGCTGAAAACATTAACGCCGGTCTGTTCGACTACCCGGTGCTGATGGCCGCTGACATCCTGCTGTACCAGACCAACCAGGTCCCGGTGGGGGAAGACCAGAAGCAGCACCTGGAGCTGAGCCGCGATGTCGCGCAGCGCTTCAATGCGATCTACGGCGACATCTTTAAGGTGCCAGAGCCGTTTATTCCAAAGTCCGGTGCCCGCGTGATGTCCCTGCTGGAGCCAACCAAAAAGATGTCCAAGTCAGACGATAACCGCAACAACGTTATCGGCCTGCTGGAAGATCCGAAAGCGGTCGTTAAGAAGCTCAAGCGTGCGGTTACCGACTCGGACGAGCCGCCTGTTGTGCGTTACGACGTGCAGAACAAAGCGGGCGTCTCTAACCTGCTGGATATTCTCTCTGCCGTGACGGGTCGCAGCATTCCAGAGCTGGAGCAGCACTTTGAAGGCAAAATGTATGGTCACCTGAAAGGTGAAGTGGCTGACGCGGTGTCCGGCATGCTCACCGACCTGCAGGCGCGCTATCACCAGTTCCGTAATGACGAAGCCTTCCTGCAGAAAGTGATGAAAGAGGGCGCAGAGAAAGCCAGCGCACGTGCCTCTGAAACGCTGAAAGCGGTGTACGAGGCGATTGGGTTTGTGGCTAAACCTTAAGCTTGTTTGCCGGGTGGCGGCTTCGCCTTACCCGGCCTACGGGGCAGTGTAGGCCGGGTAAGCGTAGCGCCACCCGGCGAAAAAAAAACCGGGAAATTCCCGGTTTTTTTATGCCTGAAAAAGGCTTACTGATTTGCTGCCGGGCCACAGCCGCCGATGATCTTGGAGACAGAGATCGCCGGGTGCAGCAGGTAATCGTAGCTGCAGTTATTTTTGGTGTTTTGCACGTGGCCGGTGCACGCTGTCAGAGTTGTTAAGATGCCTGCAACCAGGGCAATCTTTGCCAGTTTGAACATAACGCTTCCTTGTGTATAACATGAGGGAATATATAGAAAATATGCTTTCGCGGAAGGTATGTTATCGACAGCGGCAAGAGAGGAGTAGTCCATAACAGGACTACTCATTGAGCGGGGTTTATGTTCAGTCTGTCTTAATGGTTGGAGAACCAGTTGAGTCTGTCACGCAGCGCCACCACGCGGCCTACGACGATCAGCGCCGGGCTTTCAACCTGCCGGGCCAGCTCGCCAAGCTGGGTTAACACGCCGCTGACCACGCGCTGTTTGATCGACGTGCCGTTCTCCACCAGCGCAACCGGCATTTCTGCTTCCATCCCGTGTTCCAGCAGTTTGGCCTGAATGGTCGCCGCCTGATTTAACCCCATATAGAACACCAGGGTCTGTTGCTCTGCGGCCAGGTTATGCCAGTCCAGTTCGCAGCCGGTTTTCAGGTGGCCAGTCACAAGGCGCACGCTCTGGGCGTAATCACGGTGGGTCAGCGGAATGCCGGAATAGGCGGAACAGCCAGAGGCGGCGGTAATGCCCGGCACCACCGAGAACGGAATGCCCGCGTCACACAGCGTCTCGAGTTCTTCGCCGCCGCGTCCGAAGATAAAGGGATCGCCGCCTTTCAGACGCACCACGCGTTTACCCTTTTGCGCTTCACGAAGCAGGATCTGGTTAATCTCTTCCTGCGGAACGCAGTGATAACCGGCGCGCTTGCCGACAAACACCCGATCGGCATCCCGGCGTACCAGGTTCATGATGTCGTCGGAGACCAGACGGTCATAGACCACGATATCGGCCTGCTGGATCTGCTGCAGTCCTTTCAGGGTTAACAGACCGGCATCTCCCGGCCCGGCGCCCACCAGCACCACTTCGCCACGGTGATCGAGCGGTGCATTCAACAGCTGCTCGGTGGTCTCGTCCACGGCTTTCCGATCCTGGTTAGCCAGCGACTGCGCCAGCCGGTCGTTGACGAAGAATTTTTCCCAGAAGCGACGGCGTTCGCCTACGGTGGCGTACTGCTTTTTCACCCGCGCGCGCAGCTGCCCCGCATAGTGGGCCACCTGGCCTAAATGCTGCGGCAGAATCGCCTCGAGCTTTTCGCGCAGCAGGCGTGCCAGCACCGGCGAGGTGCCGCCGGAGGAGACGGCGACCATCAGCGGCGAGCGGTCAATAATCGACGGCATGATGAAACTTGCCTCTTTCGGCGCATCCACCACGTTGCAGAAGATCCGCCGGGTTTCACAGGCGTCACTGACGCGCTGGTTAACCGCATCGTCATCGGTGGCGGCGATGGTCAGCCAGCAGGTATCGAGCAGGGATTCGTTGAACTCACCTTCAACAAGGGTGAGCATCCCTTCCTGCGCCCAGACGGTAAATTGCGGGGCGAAGTCGAGGGCGTTAACGGTGAGTCGGGCACCTGCGTCTAACAGCAGGCGGGCTTTGCGCTCAGCCACATCGCCACCACCCACGAGCAGGCAGTCGCGATGGCGTAATTGACAGAAAATCGGCAGGTGATCCACGACATTACCTCACAGCATTCATGGCGGGGGAGAAGAATTGACGTCAGGATAACAGCAGGAAATGTACAGAACATACGGTTTTTCCTGCCGTTACCCATAAGGGGTCATAAGCCTTTCGTATTGATAAGGTGAGGGTTAGCCTCTCAACTGCACCTTGCCGTCCTTCACGCGCACGTCATAGTGCTTCACGGAGTGGCTTTCATCTTCCATGCAGTGACCGTCGCTCAGGCGGAAACGCTGCTTTTTCAGCGGGCTGGCAACCCACAGCTCGCCCTGATGTTCCGCAATGATCCCGCGAGACAGCACGCTGGCTTCAAAGAACGGGTCGATATTGCTGATGGCAAAAACCTGTTCGTCGTGACGCGGACGGAAAATGGCAACCTGCTCATGACCCAACAGCGCGCACACGCCGGTGGCAGGCAGGATCTCGTCGATGTTGCAGATGTTTACCCACTGGCTCATGCGTTTTCCTCCACCAGAGTAACCGGAATGCGTTCATACGGCGTCGCCGGACGATGCTGTTCGCGCTCAGGCACCACCTGCACGCTCGGGTCGCGCTGGTCGCTGTTGATAAAGTGTTTGAAGCGAACCTGCGCCGACGGCGTGTTGACGGTTTCGGTCCATTCGCAAATTACGGCATCGCGCAGGCGGGCCATCTCTTCTTCCAGCGTTGCGTTCAGGCCCAGCTTGTCGTCGATGATGACGGACTTCAGGTAGTCGATGCCGCCTTCCAGGTTATCCAGCCACGGTGCGGTACGGGTCAGTTTGTCTGCGGTGCGGATGTAGAACATCATGAAGCGGTCGAGGTATGCGATCAGCGTTTCACGATCGATATCCGCCGCCAGCAGATCCGCATGACGCGGTTTCATCCCGCCGTTACCACACACATACAGGTTCCAGCCTTTCTCAGTGGCGATGATCCCCACGTCTTTACCCTGCGCTTCAGCACATTCACGGGTACAGCCAGAGACGCCGAACTTCATTTTGTGCGGGGTACGGATGCCTTTGTAGCGGTTTTCCAGCTCGACGCCGAAGCCGACGCTGTCGCCCACGCCGTAGCGGCACCAGGTGCTGCCGACGCAGGTTTTCGCCATACGCAGCGCTTTGGCATAGGCATGGCCGGTTTCGAAGCCCGCTTCAATCAGCTGGCGCCAGATCTCTGGCAGATCGTCTTTCTGCGCACCGAACAGGCCGATACGCTGGGAGCCGGTGATTTTGGTGTAGAGGTTAAATTCGCGTGCGATGCGACCTACCGCCACCAGCCCTTCCGGGGTAATTTCGCCCCCGGCAGAACGAGGGATCACGGAGTAGGTACCGTCTTTCTGGATGTTCGCCAGGAAGTTGTCGTTGGTGTCCTGCAGCGGGGTGTGCTGCGGCTTGAGCACGTACTCATTCCAGCAGGAGGCCAGCAGGGAACCGACGGTCGGTTTACACACTTCGCAGCCATAACCCTGGCCGTGTTTCTGTAGCAGTTCGTCGAAGGATTTGATGCCTTCAACGCGGATAAGGTGGTACAGCTCCTGGCGAGAGTAAGCGAAGTGCTCGCACAGGTTGTTGTTGACTTCGATACCCTGTTTCGCCAGCTCGGCGTTCAGCACCTGGGTCACCAGCGGGATACAGCCACCGCAGCCGGTACCGGCTTTGGTTTCGGCCTTCAGCGCCGCGACGGTGTGGCAGCCCTTGTTGATGGCGGCAACCAGCATGCCTTTAGTGACGTCGAAGCAGGAGCAGATCTGCGCGCTGTCTGGCAGCTTATCGACACCGATAGAGGGCTTACCGCTGGCCGCGTGGGCAGGCAGGATGAGCGCATCCGGGTTCTCCGGCAGTTCGATAGCGTTCAGCACCAGCTGCAGCAGGTTGCCGAAATCGCTGGTATCACCCACCAGCACCGCACCGAGCAGGGTTTTGTTATCCGGGCTGACGATAAGACGTTTATAAACTTCTTTGCTTTCGTCGAGGTAGACGTAGCTGCGGGAGCCTGGCGTGCGGCCATGCGCATCACCAATACCCCCGACGTCAACGCCCAGCAGCTTCAGCTTGGCGCTCATGTCCGCCCCGGTGAAGGCATTTTCATTGCCGAGGATATGGTCGGCAGCCACCTGCGCCATTTTGTAGCCCGGCGCAACCAGACCGTAGACGTGATTTTCCCAGCTGGCGCATTCGCCGATGGCGTAGATATCCGGATCGGAAGTCTGGCAGGTGGCGTTGATCATGATCCCGCCGCGCTGGGCCACGGCCAGACCGCACTGGGTAGCCAGCTTGTCGCGCGGGCGAATACCGGTGGAGAAGACGATAAAGTCGACTTCCAGCTCGCTGCCGTCGGCGAAGCGCATGGTTTTACGCGCCCCGGTGCCTTCCTGCACGATCTCTTTGGTATTTTTGCTGGTGTGAACTTTCACACCCATGCTTTCAATTTTACGCTTCAGCTGCTCACCACCCATGTGGTCAAGCTGCTCTGCCATCAGCATCGGGGCAAATTCGATGACGTGGGTTTCAACGCCTAAGTTTTTCAGCGCGCCAGCGGCTTCGAGGCCGAGCAGGCCGCCGCCGACAACCGCGCCGCGTTTGCTGCGACGGGCGCAGGATTCAATGGCGTTGAGATCTTCGATGGTGCGATAGACGAAGCAATCCTGAGTTTCCGACCCTTTGATGGGTGGGATCCACGGGTATGAGCCAGTCGCCATGATCAGCTTGTCGTAAAAAACCGTGCGTCCCGCACTGGAATGAATCACTTTTTCCTGACGGTTGATGGTGATCGCGCGCTCGCCCACCAGTACCTTCACGCCATGTTTCTCGTAAAAACCTTCACGCACTAAAGAGAGCTCTTCGGCAGTGTGGTGAGAGAAATAGGAGGAGAGGTGCACGCGGTCGTACGCCTTACGGGGTTCTTCACAGAACACGGTAATGTCGAACCGGGCGGCGTCGGCTTTATCAAGAAGATCCTCAATAAAGCGGTGGCCGACCATGCCGTTACCGATAATAGCGAGTCTGACTTTGCTCATTTTTGCCTCGATTTCTTTTCTATTACTGCCTACCTTAACGATTCAGCAAAGCCGCTTATTGATGCAAATCAAATACGCCTTCCACTACTCCTTAATGGGTAGATCTTTGATTTGTCAGGTTTTTTATAAGTAGTGGAAATCTCAGGCTTTTCGTAATCGATGATTTTGTGTACAAAATAGAAGGCTAATTTTTGCTTTCAGTTACTCCTGAATTTCAGCCCCCATTTTAGGGAGAATATGATGTCTACAGCACCGCTATGGCTTATCCAGAACGTCCGTTTACCGGGGCGTGACGGCTTATGGCAACTGGCTATTGAGAACGGTCATTTTGGCGAAATCACCCCGACGGGCGAAAAGCAGAGCGAGAGCTATGAGGTGTTAAACGCCCGCGGGGGGTTAGCTATTCCGCCGTTTATCGAGCCGCATATCCACCTGGATACCACCCAGACCGCGGGGGAGCCGAGCTGGAATCAGTCCGGGACGCTGTTTGAGGGCATTGAACGATGGGCGGAGCGCAAGGCGCTGCTCAGCCACGAGGATGTTAAAGCCCGGGCCTGGAAAACCCTGAAGTGGCAGATCGCCAACGGCATCCAGTTTGTGCGCACTCATGTTGATGTCTCCGACCCGACTCTCACCGCCCTCAGGGCGATGCTGGACGTTAAGCGGGAGGTCGCGCCATGGGTTGAGCTGCAAATCGTCGCGTTCCCGCAGGAGGGGATCCTCTCCTATCCCAACGGAGCCGCGCTTCTGGAGGAGGCGCTACGGCTGGGGGCCGACGTGGTAGGCGCTATCCCGCATTTTGAGTTCACCCGGGAATACGGCGTGCAGTCGCTGCATATCGCTTTTGAACTGGCGAAGAAATATGACCGCCCGTTGGATATTCACTGCGATGAGATCGACGACGAGCAGTCGCGGTTTGTCGAAACGGTAGCCGCGCTGGCGTATGAAGCGGGGATCGGCCCGCGCGTTACCGCCAGCCATACCACCGCAATGCACTCCTATAACGGCGCCTATACCTCACGGCTGTTTCGTCTGTTGAAGCTCTCCGGGATCAACTTCGTTGCCAATCCGCTGGTGAATATCCACCTGCAGGGGCGCTTTGATGACTATCCAAAGCGGCGCGGCATCACCCGGGTGAAGGAGTTACTGGAGGCGGGGATTAACGTCTGCTTCGGCCATGACGACGTGTTTGACCCCTGGTATCCGCTGGGTACCGGCAATATGCTGCAGGTTCTGCATATGGGGCTGCATGTCTGCCAGATGATGGGCTATCAGCAAATTGATAGCGGCCTTAACCTGATCACCCACAACAGCGCGCGCACCTTTGGGTTGAATGATTACGGTATCGAAACGGGGAACCCGGCGAATCTGATTATTCTGCCAGCGGAAAGCGGCTTTGAAGCGGTGCGCTGCCAGGTGCCGGTGCGCTGGTCGATTCGTCAGGGCAGGGTGATTGCGACGACCCAGCTGGCGCAGACCTGGGTACAGATGGACAGCGGCGGGGAAGAGGTGTTCTTTACCAGAAACAGCCCCTTTACCGAGCGCAAAGGGGCTTAAGGGTTAGTGAGCCGCTGCCGCCGCGTTGTGCTGGCGGTGGCGGGTCA
Source organism: Leclercia adecarboxylata (assembly GCF_023639785.1). Lineage (NCBI taxonomy): Bacteria > Pseudomonadati > Pseudomonadota > Gammaproteobacteria > Enterobacterales > Enterobacteriaceae > Leclercia > Leclercia adecarboxylata. Next base: position 4,278,808 of record NZ_CP098325.1, on the reverse strand, counting down.
CAAAGCCCAGCACCAGACACATCACAAACACCACGGCATAGAGACCGTTAGCGGTGTGTAACGCCGCCAGCGGGCCGCTGTGGGCCACAATCGGGCCGGTTACCACGAAGGTCAGCATGGTGCCGATAGTGCCGCAGGTCAGCACGAAGTTAACCAGCTTCGGCGAAGCCACTTTGGTCTGCAAAGAACCCAGGGTGATGATCGAGGTGTAAATGGCGCTGGAGAAGAAGCCGAGCGTCAGAATGAACCACGGCATCTGCTCCGGGGAACCGTTGATGAACAGGTACATCAGCACGGTCGCGGCGCCGGCCAGTACGGTGAGGATCCGCTGCAGATCGAAGAAGCGCAGGATAAAGCTGAACGCCCACATGCCGAACATGTATGACATCCAGAAGTCACTCACCAGTTTACCGGCATCATTCAGGCTCATGCCCAGACCTTTCGCATACTCTGGCACCCAGGAGATAAAGCCCAGCTGGCCCAGGATGTAGCACAGGGCGGCGATGGAGAGGAACAGCACGCCAATACCCCATTTTTCTTTCGCGACCGGTTCGCTGGTGGTCTGCGCTTTTTTACCCAGTACCGGGAAGTCGCAGCCGAAGGTCAGAATAAAGATCGCCACGTAGACCAGACCGATGCAGGCATAGACCCAGTACCACTCGATGCTGCGGGCCAGCAGCGCGGCGGCCACCATCGGGAAGATCATCCCGGCCATGCTGAAGAAGGAGTCGGTGAACAGCAGTCGCGCGCCGCGCTGGCGGCCTTCATACATATGGGTAATGAGGAAGGTCCCGATGGACATGGTGATCCCGCTGACCAGCCCCAGCACAAACATGGCGGCGGAGAACAGGGCAATGCTGTGGCTAAGCATCAGGCCCGCCACGGCAAGCACCATCAGCACAAAGCCAAAACGCAGTTGGGTTTTCAGCGGGACGATTTCCATCAGCCAGGCGTTAAGGAAAATGGAGATCAGGATCCCGGCGTTAAGGAAAGTAAAGGTGTTACTCATGCTGGAAACGGGCAGGTTGAAATAGTCTGCGATATTTCCCATCACCATCCCGGTGACAATTACCAACGCACCGGTGAGGGCGTAGGAGAAGAAGCTGATCCATGTGAGCTTGATACGGTTGCTGTTAGTCATGACTGGCCTGTGAATAGATATGTAAAGCGCGTTGACTGCGCTGCGAGCGGCCAGATTTTAGTCGCGAATGTGATCTAATTAAATCTTTTAAGATAAATTATTCATCAATTGCATAAAAATAAGTGATATGAATCACGTTAATATCGCTGGCGTGAATTTGCCCGGCGGTTACATCTGTTTCAAATTGGTAAAATTAGGTAAATGGCTGGCCTACGTTCATACTGCTCTTTAGAATCAAGCCATTCGCTTTCTTTACTGCGCTTTGTTAAGGAATTCTCATGCTCAAATCAACCCTGGCGGCTGTCGCGGCTGTACTTGCTCTTTCAGCCCTCTCTCCTGCTGCGCTGGCAGCGAAAGGAGACCCGCACGTTCTGTTGACCACCTCTGCCGGTAACATTGAGCTGGAACTGAACAGTCAGAAAGCCCCTGTTTCTGTGAAAAACTTCCTCGATTACGTGAACAGCGGTTTTTATAACGGCACCACTTTCCACCGTGTAATCCCAGGCTTTATGCTGCAGGGCGGCGGCTTCAACGAGCAGATGCAGCAGAAGCAGCCGAACCCGCCTATCAAGAACGAAGCCGATAACGGCCTGCGCAACACCCGCGGCACCATCTCAATGGCGCGTACCGCCGATAAAGACAGCGCTACCAGCCAGTTCTTCCTCAACGTGGCGGACAACGCTTTCCTCGATCACGGCCAGCGTGATTTCGGCTATGCGGTATTTGGTAAAGTTGTGAAAGGCATGGATGTGGCCGATAAAATTTCTCAGGTGCAGACGCATGACGTAGGCCCTTACCAGAATGTGCCGACAAAACCGGTTGTTATCCTCTCTGCGAAAGTCCTGCCTTAATCCCTTTTGGCGCGGGCAGACGTTGCCCGCGTTGCCTGTATCTCCCTGCGAAACCGCAGTTTGCTGCTTATACTTGTGGCAACACGGGCACAAGCAGGGAGGTAACAGGTGAAAAAACTCACTGAGAAGCAAAAATCCCGTCTCTGGGAGCAACAGCGAAACGCGAATTTTCAGGCCAGTCGCCGTCTTGAAGGTGTCGACAGTCCGCTAGTCACGCTCAGCGCCGATGAGGCATTGCTGCGTCTTGAGGAACTCAGGAGGCACTATGAGCGATAAATACGGCAACGATCGCGATCCTTATCTGTATCCGGGGATCAATGTGATGCGCAACCGGCTGGGCATTCGCCAGGCGGAGCGTCTTGCCCAGGCGGCGTATGAATTCACCGCTCTGCGCGCGGCTACCCTGGGCCTGGGGCCACCGCTGCGTGGTCTGCCGCACCTGTGCGCCATTCACCAGCACATCTACCAGGATATCTTCGACTGGGCGGGTGATATTCGTGAAATGGATATCTACCAGGGCGACACCCGGTTCTGCCACTTCGCCTACATCGAAAAAGAGGGCAATGCCCTGATGCAGGATCTGGAGGAGGAGGGATACCTCGTCGGGCTCGAGAAAGCGGAATTTATCAATCGCCTCAGCCACTACTATTGCGAAATCAACGTCCTGCACCCGTTCCGCATCGGCAACGGCATTGTTCAGCGTATCTTCTTTGAGCAGCTGGCGATTCATGCAGGCTATCAGCTTGACTGGCGCGATATCGATCCTGAGAAGTGGGCGCAGGCCAACCAGAGCGGTGCGATGGGCGATCTGAGCGCGTTGAACGCAATCTTCAGTAAAGTGGTAAGCGAAGCCCGGGAAACTGAGTAGAATAGGGCGGCCATTTTTTCAGGAGCCGCCATGATTCTGCTGATTGATAATTACGATTCCTTTACCTGGAACCTGTACCAGTATTTTTGCGAGCTGGGTGCGGAGGTGGAGGTCCGGCGCAACGACGTGCTCTCTCTGGAGGATGTTGCGGCGCTCAATCCGCAGAAAATCGTTATCTCTCCTGGCCCCTGCACGCCGGACGAGTCCGGCGTTTCGCTGGCGGTGATCCGGCACTATGCCGGTCATTTACCCATTCTGGGCGTCTGCCTGGGACATCAGGCCATTGCCCAGGTCTTTGGCGCCACCATTGTCCGGGCCGCTAAAGTGATGCACGGCAAAACCTCCCCGGTAACGCACACCGGTACGGGAGTGTTCCAGGGCCTGAATAACCCCCTTACCGTCACCCGCTATCACTCGCTGGTCATCGACCCGCCCACCTTACCCGACTGCTTTGAGGTCACCGCCTGGAGCGAGACGCAGGAGATCATGGGTATCCGCCACCGTGAATGGGATCTGGAAGGAGTGCAATTCCACCCGGAAAGTATTCTCAGCGAGCAGGGCCACCAGCTGCTGGCTAATTTCCTTAATCGTTGATTTTTAGTTGCCATGAAGTGATTTTTTAAGCATATTTCGTGATTATATTTTCACTTCTGCTTTTTGCTTAAAAAAGGGTGGGGTTACATGGCAACTGAACAATCTGCAATTACGCGCGCGACATTCGATGAAGTAATTCTGCCAATTTATGCACCGGCTGAGTTTATCCCGGTGAAAGGGAAGGGCAGCCGCGTCTGGGATCAACAGGGCAAAGAGTACATTGATTTTGCAGGCGGCATTGCAGTGACGGCGTTAGGTCACTGCCACCCGGCGCTGGTCGAGGCGCTGAAAACCCAGGGCGAAACCCTGTGGCACACCAGTAACGTCTTTACCAACGAACCCGCGCTACGTCTGGGGCGCAAAATCATCGACGCCACCTTTGCTGAGCGCGTGCTGTTTATGAACTCCGGCACCGAAGCCAACGAAACCGCCTTCAAGCTGGCCCGGTATTACGCATCCACGCGCCACAGCCCGTTTAAAAGCAAAATCATCGCCTTCCACAACGCGTTCCACGGTCGTTCGCTGTTTACCGTGACCGTGGGCGGTCAGCCAAAATATTCCGACGGCTTTGGCCCGAAACCGGCCGACATCATCCACGTGCCGTTTAACGATCTGCATGCGGTAAAAGCGGTGATGGACGATCACACCTGCGCGGTCGTCGTCGAGCCAATCCAGGGCGAAGGCGGCGTGATGGCGGCAACGCCAGAATTCCTGCAGGGGCTGCGCGATCTGTGCGACCAGCACCAGGCGCTGCTGGTCTTTGACGAAGTGCAGAGCGGCATGGGGCGTACGGGGGATCTCTTTGCTTACATGCACTACGGCGTGACGCCGGACATTCTGACCAGCGCCAAGGCGCTCGGCGGCGGGTTCCCGGTCAGCGCGGTGCTCACCACGCAGGATATCGCCTCGGCCTTCCACGTAGGCTCTCACGGCTCCACCTACGGCGGTAACCCGCTGGCGTGTGCGGTCGCCGGGGCGGCGTTCGATATCATCAATACCCCGGAAGTGCTGAGCGGCGTCAATACGAAGCGCGAGCAGTTCGTGAAGCATCTCCAGCAGATCGACGCTCAGTACGATGTCTTTAGTGATATTCGTGGCATGGGGCTGTTGATTGGCGCCGAGCTGAAGCCGCAGTACAAAGGCCGGGCGCGTGATTTCCTCTACGCCGCTGCCAGTGAAGGGGCGATGGTGCTCAACGCCGGGCCGGACGTGATGCGCTTTGCGCCGTCGCTGCTGGTGGAAAGCGCGGATATCGACGAAGGGATGAACCGCTTTGCCGCCGCGGTGAAGCGCGTGGTTCAGCAGTAGCTGTGTTGCCCGGCGGCGCTACGCTTGCACGGGCCTACAAGACCGTAGGCCGGGTAAGCGCAGCGCCACCCGGCGTTTAATGCGCTGTGCGCTTCAGCCGTCGGATCAACCAGATACCGTGATGAGGGCGCTGGCGCCACGCCACCGACGAAATGGTGTGCATGGTGTTCAGATGTCCCAGAATGCGTTGCAGATGCTGTTCCAGCGTACTCATGGGGCCGTGCGTCAGGGTTTCTGGCGCTTCCAGAATATTACTGTCCCCGCTCTCGCCCGGCGCGTCATACTCCAGACGCTGCTGACAGCGCTGAAGCCCAATTTCACACGACTGCAGATAACGCTGCGCCAGATCGGGCGTCAGCATCGTATGTTCACGCGCCAGAGTCGTCATCGCATTGATATGTTCGACGATAAACTGGCTGTGCGTCACCCACAGCCGCATATCCGCCAGATAGGCTGAGTTGAAGCCCGGCTCCTGCATCGCCTGGTTGAGGGAGTTAAACAGTGCGTTGTGCGCCTGGTTGACCTTCATGCGCTGCCACGCCAGCGGCGTGGGCTGCGGATCGTCGCTGAGGATCAGGCGGATAGCCTCCTGATCGGCCTCCAGCGCGTCGTGGGCGTTCTGGCGCAGCAGCCCGCTTTGCCATTGCGGCCACAGCCAGACCATCCCGCCGAAGGCGATCAAACAGCCAATCAGGGTATCGGCCAGCCGGGCGAGAATAAACTGATCCCCATTCAACGTGATCAGCTGCAGGGTGTACACGGCGGTCACCGTAAAGCCCACCGTCGCCCAGCCGTAATTTTTACGAATGAACAGATAACTCACCAGGGTGACCATCAGCATTCCCGCCAGGGTATAGCCTTCCGGTACGTGGAAGTGCAGGGTGACGCCGGCAATAACCAGTCCCGCCAGGGTACCGGCCGCCCGGTGGAGAATGCGCACCCGCGTGGCGCTGTAGCCGTTTTGCGTCACCAGCAGGACGGTCATTAAGATCCAGTACGGCTTCGGCAGATGCAGCGCCATGCCCATCAGGCTGGCGATACTCAGCATCACGCTGATGCGGGCCGCATTACGCAGGGCGGACGATTTCAGCGACAGATAGCTTCTCAGGGCGGGGATCAGCGGCAGGCGTTTTTGCTTGTCCGCCATCAGGTCGCGCGGATAGAGCGGGCGCTGAGTGCGCAGCACGCGGGCAATACGGCTGAAGTGCCATGCGCAGAACTGCCCCACCGGGTTATCCGGGTGCTGGCGGGCGATTTTTTCCAGCGCGCCGAGCTGTTTGTCCATGTTGAAGCGGGTAGGGTAGCGATGATAGAGAATGTCATCCGCGAGCACGCGCAGACGGGCGGCGACGGTCTGGGCGTTCCAGCGGATCACCGCTTCGGCGTGGCTGCGCTCCACCAGCGTTTGCACCTCCTTCGGATGATGCAGGCTGACGGAGATGTGCTCCTGCAGATCCAGCCCCACCTGGAAGGTGCGCAGCAGGCGTTTGTACTCATGATTTCTGTTCGCGGCGAGCATGTGCAGCTGTTGATAACACTGGCTAATCAGGTCGACCACCTTCTGTTGCCGGGCCAGCAGCGGCGGTAACGATTTTTCAGGGTCGGTATGCTGGGTCAGCAGGGTGTATTTGGCTTCGCAATATTCGGCCAACTGGCGGTAGAGCACGCTCAGGGATTCACGCAGCGGTTGCTCGCGCCACATCCAGAACCAGAACCAGTTAAACAGCCCGTACCAGAGGGTACCCAGCGCGTAGATAAGCAGCGGTGCCCAGATCGGCATATTTCCCGCCAGACTCAGGGTAAAGATGGCGGCAATCAACGAGGCGGGCAGCAGGCGGGCATGCAGGGCGCTGATCTCTGCCGTGACGCCTAATGTCATCGCCAGCACCGTCAGAATGAGGGGCAGCGGAATATCGCGCGCCAGCAGCAACTGTACGGCCAGGCTACAGCCGGCAAACAGCGAGCCGCCAATCATCAGGCGTTTAAAAAAGCGTTTGTGCGGTGTGTCGAGGCCAGCAATGTTGCAGCAGGCAGGGACGAGGGAGAACAGGAGACCGTATTGCAGATAACCGAGAACTAAACCCACAGCCACAGGGAGACACAACACCAAGGTTTGCCGCAGTGCGTAGTTAACTTCCGGGTGATAAATGAGCCTGCGCCACATGGGAGAGAGAGACAAAAACGGCGTGTCATCCTGGGATGCCACGCCGTCTGAGTGGAATTAACGTGTTCCGTAAACCACGATGGTTTTACCGTGGGCGGAAATCAGGTTCTGATCTTCCAGCATTTTCAGGATACGACCCACTGTCTCACGAGAACATCCGACGATCTGACCAATTTCCTGACGGGTAATTTTAATTTGCATACCGTCCGGGTGGGTCATCGCGTCTGGCTGTTTCGCCAGGTTCAGCAGCGTCTGAGCGATACGGCCCGTCACGTCCAGGAAGGCGAGGTTGCCCACTTTCTCGGATGTGACCTGCAGACGGCGAGCCATCTGCGAAGAGAGGCGCATCAGGATATCCGGGTTAACCTGGATCAGCTGGCGGAATTTCTTATAAGAGATCTCAGCCACTTCACACGCGGTTTTCGCACGAACCCAGGCGCTACGCTCCTGACCTTCTTCAAACAGGCCCAGTTCACCGATAAAGTCTCCCTGATTCAGGTAAGAGAGGATCATCTCTTTGCCTTCTTCATCTTTGATCAGCACTGCTACTGAGCCTTTGACGATGTAATACAACGTTTCCGCTTTTTCACCCTGGTGAATCAGCGTGCTCTTCGATGGGTACTTATGAATATGGCAATGAGACAAGAACCATTCGAGAGTCGGGTCTGTTTGCGGTTTGCCAAGCACCATGCGCTGTTATCCTCTGTTATAAGCTGTCTCCAGAGTCAGGCTGTGTACCTTCGCTCTGGGGTTGCAATCGAATTCTTCCCCTTACCTGGGGAGCCGGCTGTCACAATAATTAGCAGCCTGTAATGTGTGATGTCCTCTGCATACATGTGCAACGTCAATGTATTACTGTAGCATCACGACTGTTTTAGCATAGGTTTTGCCGCATGTCTCCTGGTGTCTCGCTTCAGCTTGATGCAGGTCGACTTCCGTTGTCAGAATTGTTACTGACGCGTAATCTGTCAGGAAAAATGCAATCCTGGAGTTAATTAAAATGCAAGCACGTGTGAAATGGGTTGAAGGGTTAACGTTCCTCGGTGAGTCCGCCTCGGGGCACCAGATTTTGATGGATGGCAACTCCGGTGACAAAGCGCCAAGTCCAATGGAAGTGGTTCTGATGGCGGCGGGTGGATGCAGCGCTATCGACGTGGTATCGATTCTGCAAAAAGGGCGTCACGATGTGACCGACTGCGAAGTGAAACTGACCTCAGAGCGCCGGGATGAAGCGCCGCGCCTGTTTACCCATATCAATCTTCACTTCGTGGTGACCGGCAAAGCCCTTAAAGACGCGGCGGTCTCCCGTGCGGTAGATCTCTCTGCGGAGAAGTACTGTTCCGTAGCGCTGATGCTGGAAAAAGCGGTCAAGATTACCCATTCGTATGAAGTGATTGAGGCGTGAGTCCGTTGCCCGGTGGCGCTGCGCTTACCGGGCCTGCAACGGCACGGACGTAGGCCGGATAAGCGCAGCGCTATCCGGCAAACCTTCTCAATCGATCTTCTTGCCTTCCATTAACCGCTGCACCAGCGGCGTCATGATCAATTCCATCGCCAGCCCCATTTTGCCGCCAGGCACCACCAGCGTATTCATGTGGGAAATAAATGAACCCTGCAGCATCGCCAGCAGCCAGGGGTAATCGATCTCGTCCAGATTGCGGAAATGGATCACCACAAAGCTCTCGTCCAGCGAAGGGATGGCTTTTGCAGCAAAGGGGTTCGAGGTGTCCACGGTCGGGACGCGCTGGAAGTTAATATGGGTGCGGGAAAACTGCGGCGTGAGGAAGTTAATGTAATCTTCCATGGAGCGAACCACGGAATCCATCACCGCTTCACGGGAGTGGCCGCGTTCGCTGGTATCCCGCGTCAGCTTCTGGATCCACTCCAGGTTGACGATAGGCACCACGCCCACCAGCAGATCGACATGGCGCGCCACGTCGTGATGCGGCGTGACGACGCCGCCGTGCAGACCTTCATAAAACAGTACGTCGGTAGGCTCCGGCAGCGGCTGCCAGGGGGTAAAGGTACCTGGCACCTGGTTCCACGGCACCGCTTCATCATAGGTATGCAGGTATTTGCGCGACTGGCCGGTCCCGCTGCGACCGTATTCTGCAAAGGTTTGCTCCAGCAGGCCAAAGTCGTTCGCATCAGGGCCAAAGTAGCTAATATGTTTGCCTAAATCGCGCGCTTTACGGATTGCCATATCCATCTCAGGGCGGGTGAAGCGGTGAAAGCTGTCGCCCTCTACCTCTGCAGCACGCAGATGTAGCTGCGAGAAAATCTTACGAAAGGCGAGGCTGGTGGTAGTGGTACCTGCACCACTCGACCCTGTAACGGCAATAACCGGATGTCTGGCGGACATAGCAACTCCCTGAGTGGAAAGAGTGTGCGATCAGTCGCGAAACTGACCACGGGGCATGATATTCACCGTCTCGTGCAATTCGGACCACACCAGAACGGCCTCACCGCTTTTAAGCTGCTGTTTAACATCGGCGACTTTCATTTCAAGCGTGCGTTCATGTTCACCATAATCTGTGCCCTCACGCAATACAAAGCTTTCAATCAGATTGTCCAGCGTTTCGGGAGCCAGATCCTGCCAGGGAATGATCATTTTGATTTTTCCAGATATGTGGTCAGCCAGTCCGGGATACGCGTCTCCAGCCACATCTGCGGTCGACGCAGCGTGCCGCTGATAAAGCCCACGTGTCCGCCATGTTCGGTCAGTTGATACTCTACGTTAGCCGGTAAATGTTCCGGCGCCGGAATCGAGTGATGATCCATAAAGGGATCGTCTTTCGCGTGAATAATCAGCGTAGGCCGGGTGATCTGATTCAGCAACGGCATGGCGCTGCACTGGCGATAGTAGTCGATAGCATCGGCAAAACCGTGGATTTTCGCGGTGATCAAATCGTCAAATTCGCGCAGGCGGCGCACGCGTTTCAACTGCTGAAGGCTGACGGGGAGCGTGTCCGGGTAGGCCTTCAGTTTGCGGGCGGCATTGGCTTTCAGTAAGTTCAGCAGGTAGCGCTGATAAACGCGCGAAAACCCTTTTTCCATATGATAGCTACACTGCTCAAGCATGAAGGGCGCAGAGACAATGGCCGCCGCGTCGAGCGGGACATTATCGCCCTCTTTTGCCAGCAGGCAGGCGAGCATATTGCCCCCCAGTGAATAGCCTACCGCCGCAGTGGGGGCCGGACCGTGGGTCTGCACCAGCCAGTTCAGGAACCAGCGGCCATCCTCGATCTCGCCGGAGTGGTAGATCCGTTTCTGCCGGTTAGGTACGCCGCTGCAACCGCGAAAATGCATCACCACCCCAAGCCAGCCGCGCGCTTTCGCGGCATGGATCAGGCCGTGGGCATAAGGGCTGTGCAGGCTTCCCTCCAGACCATGGAACACCACCAGTCGCGGTTTATGCTGTGCCCCTGCGGGATCTTCACTCCAGGCCAGATCCACGAAGTCGTCATCCGGCAGGTCGAGCCGCTGCCAGTGGGGTGTGAACTGTAACTTGCGGCGCAGCAGGCGCGGGAGCATGGTTTGCAGATGGGGGTTCGCCACGCCGCGCATGGGCACAAAGATCGCGCGCTCGTCGTGGGAAAAATTGAAATCAGATGGGATTGTTTGCGTCATAGGGATGTGAAGTATTTTTGTGGTCTGCTTTTACTATACAGCCCGGGACCTTTAACGTTTGTTAAATCGCGGCTTATCAGGCGGCGGGTTTGCCACCTGATAAGCCGGGCGGGCGGGAATTATTCTGCCTGCAGCATCTCTTCAAGCTGCTCCTGAGCATCGAGCCAGGCCATTTCACACTCTTCAAGGCTGGATTTGGTTTTTGCCTGAATCTGCAGACACTCTGTCAGTTCCGCCTTGCGGCTCTGATCGTACAGGCCGCTGTCACCGAGCTTCTCTTCTACCGTGGCAAGCGTGGCGTTGAGCTTCTCCATCTCTTTTTCCAGACGGGTTATCTCTTTACGCAGCGGCTGGGTCTGGGTGCGCAGTTCCGCTTCGCGACGCTTCTGATCCTTACGGGCCTGGGCGCTGTTGGCGTTATCTTTAGCCCCTTCTGCTGGCTGGCTTTCCTGCTTCTGAATGTCGCTCAGCCACTGCTGATAATCTTCCAGATCGCCATCAAACGGCTCGACTTTGCCGTCATGCACCAGATAGAGATCGTCGGTCGTGGAGCGCAGCAGGTGGCGGTCGTGCGAAACGACCACCAGCGCGCCTTCGAATTCAATTAATGCTTCGGTCAGCGCCTGACGCATGTCGAGATCGAGGTGGTTAGTCGGTTCATCGAGCAGCAGCAGGTTAGGGCGCTGCCAGACGATCAGCGCCAGCACCAGGCGCGCTTTTTCGCCCCCGGAGAAGCGCTCGGTATTTTCGCTGACTTTATCGCCCTGAAAACCGAAGCCGCCCAGATAGTCGCGCAGCTTCTGCTCCAGCTCCTGCGGCGCCAGACGCGCCAGATGCTGCAGCGGTGATTCGTCAGCGCGCAAAAATTCCAGCTGATGCTGGGCGAAATAGCCAAGCTTAATGCCCTTCGCCAGACCGATATCGCCACGCACAGGCGCAAGCTCGCCTGCCAGCAGCTTGATCAGCGTCGATTTACCGGCACCATTGCGCCCGAGCAGGCCGATACGGGAACCCGGCACCAGGTTGAGCTTGATAGAATCCAGGATGATGCGATCGCCATAGCCAGCGCTGACCTTTTCCATTTTCAGCAGCGGGTTGGGCAGGCTTTCCGGGGCCCGGAAGTTAAAGTGGAACGGGTTGTCGACGTGCGCCGGGGCAATCATCTCCATACGTTCCAGCATCTTGATTCGGCTCTGGGCCTGTTTTGCTTTTGACGCCTTCGCTTTGAAGCGATCGACAAAGCTCTGCAGGTGCGCCACGCGCTGCTGCTGGCTCTCGTACATCGCCTGTTGCTGGGAGAGTCGCACCGCACGCTGGCGCTCAAACGAGCTGTAGTTGCCGGTGTACTCGAACATGGTTTCCTGTTCGATATGAATAATTTTGTCCACCACCGGATCGAGGAAGTCACGGTCGTGGGAGATGAGGATCAGCGTGCCCTGATAGCTCTTCAGCCACTTTTCCAGCCAGATGACCGCATCCAGATCGAGGTGGTTAGTCGGTTCATCAAGCAGCAGCAGGTCAGAACGACAGATCAGTGCCTGGGCCAGGTTAAGGCGCATGCGCCAGCCACCGGAGAAATCACTCACCGGACGCTCCAGCTGCTCGTTGCTGAACCCCAGGCCGTGCAACAGGCTGGCGGCGCGGGAACGGATGGTCCAGGCATCTATGGCGTCGAGTTTGCCGTGTACGGTGGCGATCGCATGACCGTCGTTACGTTCGTTAGCGGCGTGCAGTTCGGCTTCCAGCTTGCGGTACTCACGGTCGCCGTCGATAACATAGTCCATCGCCGGTACGCTCAGGGCGGGCGTCTCCTGGTTTACCCAGGCCAGCTGCCAGTTGCCGGGGTAGGTGAAGTTACCGCCGTCGGCAGTGATTTCGTTTTTCAGCAATGACAGTAACGTGGATTTACCACAGCCGTTTTTGCCCACCAGGCCCACTTTCTGGCCCGGGTTAATGGTGGCTGTAGCGTTGTCCAGCAGGACACGTACGCCGCGACGAATTTGTAATGAGGAGAAAACAATCATAGAGCGCCGTATGTTCCGACTATGTTAAGTTGTCATTATAATCAGGTTAAGTGTGCCGCCACGCGCCGCGTGGGTGTGCCATGGTAGCCCAAAACAACAGTGATGACGACCCGGGAGAGGAATGATGTCCCAGACAGCAAAAGTGCTGCTGCTGTATGCCCATCCGGAGTCTCAGGACTCGGTCGCCAACCGGGTTTTGCTACAACCGGCGTTTCAGCTCAGTAATGTGACGGTGCACGATCTCTATGCGCACTACCCCGATTTTTTTATCGACATCCCTCGTGAACAGGAGCTGCTGCGCCAGCACGACGTTATCGTGTTCCAGCATCCTCTCTATACCTACAGCTGCCCGGCGCTGCTGAAGGAGTGGCTGGACCGCGTGCTGAGCCGCGGCTTTTCCAGCGGTCCGGGAGGAAACCAGCTGGCGGGAAAGTACTGGCGGAGCGTCATTACCACCGGCGAGCCGGAGAGTGCTTACCGCCACGATGGGCTTAATCGCTATTCGATGAACGATATTTTACGCCCGTTCGAGCTCACGGCGGCCATGTGCCGTATGCACTGGCTAAGCCCGATTGTGGTCTACTGGGCGCGCCGACAGCCCCAGGATCAGCTGGCCAGCCATGCCAGAGCGTACGGCGACTGGCTGGCGGCGCCAACGCTGACGGGAGGCCACTGATGGAAGGATCTGATCTTTTGCTGGCAGGGGTATTGTTCCTGCTTGCCGCCGTAGTGGCGGTGCCGCTGGCGTCGCGTCTGGGGATTGGCGCGGTGCTGGGTTATCTGCTGGCGGGCATCGCCATCGGCCCGTGGGGGCTGGGGTTCATCAGCGATGTGGATGAAATCCTGCACTTCTCGGAACTGGGTGTCGTCTTTCTGATGTTTATCATCGGCCTCGAGCTGAACCCGGCGAAGCTCTGGCAGCTGCGGCGTTCTATCTTTGGCGTAGGCGCCGCGCAGGTGCTGTGTAGCGCGGTGATCCTCGGCGGGCTCCTGATGCTGACCCAGTTCTCATGGCAGGCTGCGGTGGTAGGCGGGATTGGCCTGGCGATGTCCTCCACGGCAATGGCGTTACAGCTGATGCGCGATAAGGGCATGAACCGGAGCGAGGCGGGACAGCTGGGCTTCTCAATTCTGCTGTTTCAGGATCTGGCGGTGATCCCGGCGCTGGCTCTGGTTCCGCTGCTGGCGGGATCGGGAGATGAACATTTCGACTGGATGAAGATCGGCATGAAGGTGCTGGCCTTTGCCGGCATGCTGGTGGGCGGACGCTATCTGCTTCGCCCGGTGTTCCGCTTTATTGCGGCATCCGGGGTGCGGGAAGTGTTTACCGCCGCGACGCTGCTGCTGGTACTGGGATCGGCGCTGTTTATGGACGCGCTGGGGCTGTCGATGGCGCTGGGCACCTTCATTGCGGGCGTGCTGCTGGCGGAGAGTGAGTACCGGCACGAACTGGAAATTGCCATCGATCCCTTTAAAGGGCTGCTGCTAGGGTTGTTCTTTATCTCTGTCGGCATGGCGCTGAACCTCGGCGTGCTCTACACCCATATCCTGTGGGTCGTGATGAGCGTTGCCGTGCTGGTGGGCGTCAAAATGCTGGTGCTGTATGTGCTGGCGCGGGTTTATGGCTTGCGTCAGACGGAGCGTGCACAGCTGGCCGGGGTGCTGAGCCAGGGGGGAGAGTTTGCTTTTGTGCTCTTCTCCACAGCATCATCCCAGAGATTGTTCCAGCATGATCAGATGGCTTTGCTGTTGGTGACCGTGACGCTGTCGATGATGACCACACCGCTGCTGATGAAGCTTATCGATAAGCATTTGTCCCGCCGCATCAATGCCCCGGAAGATGAGCACGAAGCGCCCTGGGTGGAAGATGATAAACCCCAGGTGATTGTGGTGGGCTTTGGACGTTTCGGTCAGGTTATCGGGCGCCTGCTGATGGCGAATAAAAAGCGCGTGACGGTACTGGAGCGCGACATCAGCGCGGTCAACCTGATGCGCAAATACGGTTACAAGGTCTATTACGGGGATGCCACTCAGGTCGAACTGCTGCGCTCCGCAGGGGCAGAGGCGGCAGAGTCGATAGTCATCACCTGTAATGATCCTGAAGACACCATGAAACTTGTGGAAATCTGCCAGCAGCATTTTCCGCATCTGCATATTCTTGCCCGTGCGCGAGGACGTGTTGAAGCACACGAGTTGCTCCAGGCCGGGGTAAAGTATTTTACCCGTGAGACCTTCTCCAGTGCGCTGGAACTGGGGCGTAAAACATTGGTGACGCTGGGCATGCATCCACATCAGGCCCAGCGCGCCCAGTTACATTTTCGTCGTCTGGATATGCGCATGCTGCGCGAGCTGATGCCGGTGCATACCGATACGGTGCAGATCTCTCGCGTACGGGAGGCGCGTCGTGAGCTGGAAGAGATTTTCCAGCGTGAGATGCAGCAGGAGCGGCGGCAGTTGGATGGCTGGGACGAGTTTGAATAACGAGGTAGAGAATGGCGGTACGTAAACGTTTTATCGCCGGCGCGAAATGCCCGGCCTGTCAGGCTCAGGATTCACTGGCCATGTGGCGGGAGAATAATATCGATATTGTTGAGTGTGTTAAGTGCGGACACCAGATGCGTGAGGCCGATAAAGAGGCGCGCGAGCACGTTCGCAAAGAAGAGCAAGTGATCGGGATTTTTCATCCCGACTAGCGATATGCCCTGAGTTTTTTTAAGCTAAAGGGTACACGGGTGCAGATTTCCGTTACAATCTGCGCCAGCAATTTTCCCACGCTCAGGAGATATCATGAAAGTAGCAAAAGACCTGGTGGTCAGCCTGGCCTATCAGGTACGTACAGAAGACGGTGTGTTGGTTGATGAGTCTCCGGTGAGTGCGCCGCTGGACTACCTGCACGGTCACGGTTCCCTGATTTCCGGTCTGGAAAACGCGTTGAACGGTCATGAAGTTGGCGACAAATTTGACGTAGAAGTTGCGTCTAACGACGCTTACGGCCAGTACGATGAAAACCTGGTGCAGCGTGTTCCTAAAGACGTCTTCATGGGCGTTGACGAGCTGCAGGTTGGCATGCGTTTCCTGGCTGAAACTGACCAGGGTCCGGTTCCAGTAGAAATCACCGAAGTTGAAGACGACCACGTTGTGGTTGACGGCAACCACATGCTGGCTGGCCAGAACCTGAAGTTCAACGTTGAAGTGGTTGCAATCCGCGAAGCCACTGAAGAAGAGCTGGCTCACGGCCACGTTCACGGTGCGCACGGCCATGACCACGATCACGGTCACGATGGCTGCTGCGGCGGGCACGGCCACGATCACGACCATGGTCACGACCACGGTAAAGGCGGTTGCGGCGGCAACGGCGGCTGCGGTTGCCACTAATCGTTACGCCTTAAGCGCAAAAAAGCGGGATATTCCCGCTTTTTTTACGTCTTAATAGTGGGGCGGCGGCGTCTCTTCCGACTGTGACGCAATGTGTGATGCCTGCGACGCTTTCACTTTTTCTGTTAGCAGACGCAACAGATCCCGCAGCTTGGCCATTTCCAGTTCGTGTGCGGTTACGGTCTGATTCAGCTCATCGATGGTGATCTCCTGAAAAGCCAGGCGGCTTTCAAGCTCAGCCAGACGTGCTTCCATTTCTGTATTCTGCATGATTCACCTCGTTTGTCTCTTTAACCCCGGCCGGGGCTGGCGGCGGCGAATATTACCCGAGATTATCCCTGCGCGCAGTAAACATCCCCTCGCTAAGAAACTAATTTAAACAAAAATAGTCTGAAATGTGGTGCGAATCAGGGGTGTCTACCTGTAGATTTGTTCCTCAACGTTTTATAGTACGCTACTCATTTACGCTTAACACGGGGTGAGAGTCCCCGGCCCTGGAGAAATGGATGAAATCACTGTTTAAAGTAACGCTGCTGGCGACCACGATGGCTGTCGCTCTGCATGCGCCGCTGACTTTCGCTGCTGATACGCCTGCGAAACCTGCTGCGACTGCTGACAGCAATGCGGCGTTCAAAAATGACGACCAGAAATCAGCCTACGCACTGGGCGCATCTCTGGGCCGTTACATGGAAAACTCTCTGAAAGAGCAGGAAAAACTGGGCATCAAACTGGACCAGGCTCAGCTGATCGCTGGCGTTCAGGATGCGTTTGCGGACAAGAGCAAACTGTCTGACCAGGAAATCGAACAGACTCTGCAAGCTTTCGAAGCACGCGTGAAAGGCGCCGCGCAGGAGAAGATGGAGAAAGACGCGGCTGAGAACGAAACGAAAGGCAAAGCCTACCGTGATGCTTTCGCTAAAGAGAAAGGCGCGAAAACCTCTCCTACTGGCCTGGTCTACAAAGTAGAGAAAGAAGGTACCGGCGACGCACCGAAAGACAGCGATACCGTAGTTGTTAACTACAAAGGTACGCTGACCGACGGTAAAGAGTTCGATAACTCTTATACCCGTGGTGAGCCGCTTTCCTTCCGTCTGGATGGTGTTATCCCTGGCTGGACCGAAGGCCTGAAAAACATCAAGAAAGGCGGTAAAATCAAGCTGGTCATCCCACCGGATCTGGCTTATGGCAAAACGGGCGTCCCGGGTATCCCGGCTAACTCCACACTGGTGTTCGACGTAGAGCTGCTGGACATCAAGCCAGCGCCGAAGGCGGATGCTAAGCCTGACGCGAAGCCAGAAGCGCCGGCAGAAGCCACCAAGAAGTAAACCGGTAAAAACCGCCGCCTTTAAAGCGGCGGTTTTTTTATTGTGGTGCAGATATAATTAACACTGGAAGCGCTACCTACGCTGTATTAATTTAATTGCCCGTGTAAATAATGAGCCTGCCCTGAAAACCTACCGACAGGCTCCTGAAAAGGAGTGTTTTTTTCATGACCAGGTCGCTCTTAACCAACGAAACCAGCGAACTTGATTTGCTGGATCAACGTCCTTTCGATCAAACCGATTTCGATATTCTTAAATCCTACGAAGCGGTAGTGGACGGGTTAGCGATGCTCATTGGGTCCCACTGCGAAATCGTTTTGCACTCCCTGCAAGATCTGAAATGTTCTGCCATCCGCATTGCCAATGGTGAGCATACTGGCCGTAAAATTGGCTCGCCAATCACCGACCTTGCACTGCGTATGCTGCATGACATGACCGGCGCGGACAGCAGCGTCTCCAAATGCTATTTCACCCGCGCGAAGAGCGGCGTTCTCATGAAGTCTGTGACCATCGCCATTCGCAACCGCGACCATCGCGTGATTGGCTTACTCTGCATCAACATGAACCTTGATGTGCCGTTCTCCCAGATCATGAGTACCTTTATTCCGCCAGAAACGCCGGATGTCGGATCCTCTGTCAACTTCGCCTCTTCCGTTGAAGACCTCGTTACCCAGACGCTGGAATTCACCATTGAGGAGGTTAATGCCGATCGCAATGTCTCTAACAATGCCAAGAATCGTCAGATCGTGCTTAACCTCTACGAAAAAGGCATTTTCGATATTAAAGACGCCATTAACCAGGTGGCCGATCGTCTCAATATCTCCAAGCACACGGTGTATCTCTACATCCGTCAGTTCAAAAGCGGCGATTTCCTGGGGCAAGAGAAGTAATGCGTTTTGCACTCATGGTGACAGGCCCGGCTTACGGTACACAGCAGGCCAGCAGCGCGTTGCAGTTTGCCCGTGCAGTGCTGGCGGCTGGTCACGAGCTTGTCAGCGTCTTTTTTTATCGGGAAGGGGTGTATAACGCTAACCAGCTGACGTCGCCAGCTTCAGACGAGTTCGATCTGGTGCGTGCCTGGCAGGCGTTGAATCAGGAACACGGCGTTGCCCTGCATATCTGCGTGGCGGCGGCACTACGTCGGGGCGTGAGCGACGCGAACGAAGCGCAACGCCTGGGCTTGCCCGCTGCGAATCTTAATGACGGCTTTTCCCTGAGCGGCCTTGGCGCGCTGGCTCAGGCTGCATTAACCTGCGACCGGATGGTGCAATTCTGATGAACCGCGTTGCGTTTGTATTTAATTCTGCTCCGCATGGCAGCGCTTCCGGAAGGGAAGGGCTGGATGCGTTACTGGCTACGTCTGCGTTAACGGAAGAGATCGGCGTTTTCTTTATTGGCGACGGCGTGTTTCAGCTGCTTGCCGGCCAGCAGCCACAAGCTGTTCTGGCGCGCGATTACATCGCCACGTTTAAAGTCCTGCCGCTGTATGACATCGAGACGTTTTATGTCTGTGCTTCTTCACTGCAGGCGCGTGGCCTGAATGAGAGCACGCCTTTTGTGCTGGACGCCACCGTACTCGCGCCGTCTTTGCTGCGTGAACAGCTCTCCCATTACGACACCATACTGACATTCTGAGGCGGTCATGCTCCATACCCTGAGCCACTCCCCCTGGCACTGCGACATCGAAAGCCTGTTAAGCATGCTGCGTGAGGGCGACGCTGTGCTGCTCATTCAGGATGGCGTTCTGGCCGCGGTGGAAGGCAGCCGCTATGTTGATATTCTCTGCAATGCCCCCATCTCTGTCTCAGCGCTTAAAGATGACATTGATGCACGCGGTTTATCTGGTCAAATTTCAACCAGTATTGACGTGGTTAGCTATACTGATTTCGTCAATCTGGCCATCCAGCACGCCGGCCAAATGAACTGGTGATCTGAGATCGCTGTATAATTCTTGACACCTTTTCGACGTAGCCCTAAAATTTCGCGTCCTCATATTGTATGAGGTCGTTTTATTACGTGTTTACGAAGCAAAAGCTAAAACCAGGAGCTATTTAATGGCAACAGTTAACCAGCTGGTACGCAAACCACGTGCACGCAAAGTTGTGAAAAGCAACGTGCCTGCGCTGGAAGCCTGCCCGCAGAAACGTGGTGTATGTACTCGTGTATATACCACCACTCCTAAGAAACCAAACTCCGCACTGCGTAAAGTATGCCGTGTGCGTTTGACCAACGGTTTTGAAGTGACTTCCTACATCGGTGGTGAAGGTCACAACCTGCAGGAGCACTCCGTGATCCTGATCCGTGGCGGTCGTGTAAAAGACCTCCCGGGTGTTCGTTACCACACCGTTCGTGGTGCGCTTGACTGCTCCGGCGTTAAAGACCGTAAGCAATCTCGCTCCAAATACGGCGTGAAACGTCCTAAGGCTTAATGGTTCTCCGTTAAGTAAGGCCAAACTGATTTATCTTAATGTCACACTAAACTCTTAGAGTTTTGGACAATCCTGAATTAACAACGGAGTATTCCCATGCCACGTCGTCGCGTCATTGGTCAGCGTAAAATTCTTCCAGATCCGAAATTCGGATCAGAACTGCTGGCAAAATTTGTAAATATCCTGATGGTAGATGGTAAAAAATCTACTGCAGAAGCAATCGTATACAGCGCGCTGGAGACCCTGGCTCAGCGTTCTGGTAAAAATGAACTGGAAGCTTTCGAAGTCGCTCTCGACAACGTGCGCCCGACTGTAGAAGTTAAGTCTCGCCGCGTTGGTGGTTCTACTTATCAGGTACCAGTTGAAGTTCGTCCGGTCCGTCGTAATGCTCTGGCAATGCGTTGGATCGTTGAAGCTGCTCGTAAACGCGGTGATAAATCCATGGCTCTGCGTCTGGCGAACGAACTTTCTGATGCTGCAGACAACAAAGGTACTGCAGTTAAGAAACGTGAAGACGTTCACCGTATGGCAGAAGCCAACAAGGCGTTCGCACACTACCGTTGGTAATCCCTTCGGAGTATTAGTCACCAGGCGGGCGCTTCAGCGAAGCAGCCCGCTTTGGGTTACTTAACTGAACGCCTAAAAAGATAAACGAGGAATCAAATGGCTCGTACAACACCCATCGCACGCTACCGTAACATCGGTATCAGTGCGCACATCGACGCCGGTAAAACCACTACCACCGAACGTATTCTGTTCTACACCGGTGTAAACCACAAAATCGGTGAAGTTCATGACGGCGCCGCTACCATGGACTGGATGGAGCAGGAGCAGGAGCGTGGTATTACCATCACCTCTGCAGCGACTACTGCATTCTGGTCTGGTATGGCTAAGCAGTATGAACCGCATCGCGTAAACATCATCGACACCCCGGGCCACGTTGACTTCACTATCGAAGTAGAACGTTCCATGCGTGTTCTTGATGGTGCGGTAATGGTTTACTGCGCAGTTGGTGGTGTTCAGCCACAGTCTGAAACCGTATGGCGTCAGGCAAACAAATATAAAGTTCCACGCATTGCGTTCGTTAACAAAATGGACCGCATGGGTGCGAACTTCCTGAAAGTTGTTGGTCAGATCAAAACCCGTCTGGGCGCGAACCCTGTTCCGCTGCAGCTGGCAATTGGTGCTGAAGAAGGTTTCACCGGTGTTATCGACCTGGTGAAAATGAAAGCCATCAACTGGAATGAAGAAGACGCAGGTGTAACCTTCACTTATGAAGATATTCCGGCTGACATGCAGGACCTGGCTGACGAATGGCACCAGAACCTGATCGAGTCCGCTGCTGAAGCTTCAGAAGACCTGATGGAGAAATACCTGGGTGGTGAAGAACTGACTGAAGAAGAGATCAAAAAAGCTCTGCGTCAGCGTGTTCTGAACAACGAAATCATCCTGGTTACCTGTGGTTCTGCGTTCAAGAACAAAGGTGTTCAGGCGATGCTGGATGCGGTAGTTGACTACCTGCCATCCCCGGTAGACGTTCCTGCGATCAACGGTATCCTGGACGACGGTAAAGACACGCCGGCTGAGCGTCACGCAAGTGATGACGAGCCGTTCGCTGCTCTGGCGTTCAAAATCGCTACCGACCCGTTCGTGGGTAACCTGACGTTCTTCCGCGTGTACTCTGGTGTGGTTAACTCCGGTGACACCATCCTGAACTCCGTGAAAGCTGCACGTGAGCGTTTCGGTCGTATCGTACAGATGCACGCGAACAAACGTGAAGAGATCAAAGAAGTTCGTGCGGGCGACATCGCTGCTGCTATCGGTCTGAAAGACGTGACTACTGGTGACACCCTGTGTAACCCAGATCACCCAATCATTCTGGAGCGCATGGAGTTCCCAGAGCCGGTAATCTCTATCGCCGTTGAACCAAAAACCAAAGCTGACCAGGAAAAAATGGGTCTGGCTCTGGGCCGTCTGGCTAAAGAAGACCCATCATTCCGCGTATGGACTGATGAAGAATCTAACCAGACCATCATCGCCGGTATGGGTGAACTGCACCTGGACATCATCGTTGACCGTATGAAGCGTGAATTCAACGTTGAAGCTAACGTAGGTAAACCTCAGGTTGCTTATCGCGAAGCGATTCGTCAGAAAGTTACCGATGTTGAAGGTAAACACGCTAAGCAGTCTGGTGGTCGTGGTCAGTATGGTCACGTTGTGATCGACATGTACCCACTGGAGCCGGGCTCTAATCCGAAAGGTTACGAGTTCATCAACGACATCAAAGGTGGTGTAATTCCTGGCGAATACATCCCTGCCGTTGATAAAGGTATCCAGGAGCAGCTGAAGTCTGGTCCACTGGCTGGTTATCCGGTAGTAGACATGGGTGTTCGTCTGCACTTCGGTTCTTACCATGACGTTGACTCCTCTGAACTGGCGTTTAAACTGGCAGCTTCTATCGCCTTTAAAGAAGGCTTTAAGAAAGCGAAACCAGTTCTGCTTGAGCCGATCATGAAGGTTGAAGTAGAAACTCCTGAAGAGAACACCGGTGACGTTATCGGTGACTTGAGCCGTCGTCGCGGTATGCTGCGTGGTCAGGAATCTGAAGTAACTGGCGTTAAGATCCACGCTGAAGTTCCACTGTCTGAAATGTTCGGATATGCAACTCAGCTGCGTTCTCTGACCAAAGGTCGTGCATCATACACTATGGAATTCCTGAAGTATGATGATGCGCCGAACAACGTTGCTCAGGCCGTAATTGAAGCCCGTGGTAAATAATCCACAGGATTAAAACCTAAGTCCCGTGCTCTCTCCAAAGGGGAGAGCACTATAGTAAGGAATATAGCCGTGTCTAAAGAAAAATTTGAACGTACAAAACCGCACGTCAACGTTGGTACTATCGGCCACGTTGACCACGGTAAAACTACCCTGACTGCTGCAATCACTACCGTTCTGGCTAAAACCTACGGTGGTTCTGCTCGTGCATTCGACCAGATCGATAACGCACCAGAAGAAAAAGCTCGTGGTATCACCATCAACACTTCCCACGTTGAATACGACACCCCGACTCGCCACTACGCGCACGTAGACTGCCCGGGCCACGCCGACTATGTTAAAAACATGATCACCGGTGCTGCGCAGATGGACGGCGCGATCCTGGTTGTTGCTGCGACTGACGGCCCAATGCCTCAGACCCGTGAGCACATCCTGCTGGGTCGTCAGGTAGGCGTTCCTTTCATCATCGTGTTCCTGAACAAATGCGACATGGTTGATGACGAAGAGCTGCTGGAACTGGTAGAAATGGAAGTTCGTGAACTTCTGTCCCAGTACGACTTCCCGGGCGATGACACCCCAATCGTTCGCGGTTCCGCGCTGAAAGCGCTGGAAGGCGAAGCTGAGTGGGAAGAGAAAATCATCGAGCTGGCTGGCTACCTGGATTCTTACATCCCTGAGCCAGAGCGTGCGATTGACAAGCCATTCCTGCTGCCAATCGAAGACGTATTCTCCATCTCCGGTCGTGGTACCGTTGTTACCGGTCGTGTAGAGCGCGGTATCATCAAAGTTGGCGAAGAAGTTGAAATCGTTGGTATCAAAGAGACTGCGAAGTCTACCTGTACTGGCGTTGAAATGTTCCGCAAACTGCTGGACGAAGGCCGTGCGGGTGAGAACGTTGGTGTTCTGCTGCGTGGTATCAAGCGTGAAGAAATCGAACGTGGTCAGGTTCTGGCGAAGCCAGGCTCAATCAAGCCACACACCAAGTTCGAATCTGAAGTGTACATTCTGTCCAAAGACGAAGGCGGCCGTCATACTCCGTTCTTCAAAGGCTACCGTCCACAGTTCTACTTCCGTACTACTGACGTGACCGGTACCATCGAACTGCCAGAAGGCGTTGAGATGGTAATGCCAGGCGACAACATCAAAATGGTTGTTACCCTGATCCACCCAATCGCGATGGACGACGGTCTGCGTTTCGCAATCCGTGAAGGTGGCCGTACCGTTGGCGCGGGTGTTGTTGCTAAAGTTCTGGGCTAATTAATTACCCCTGAATTAAAAAGGACGCTCCGGCGTCCTTTTTTGTTTTTGCAGCTTTGCCATGTCACAAATTTTCGCATTTTTTGTTCGCTCCCGCCCCGTATCCTGACGCTTGTGCTATTGTAATCATAATTATTCTCACTTACACTTTGCGCATATTTTGAACGGGAGTGGTTATGTACGTTTGTTTATGTAACGGTGTAAGTGATAAAAAAATTCGGCAGGCCGTTCGCCAGTTTCAACCCCAATCTTTTCAGCAGCTGCGAAAGTTTATTCCGGTAGGAAATCAATGCGGTAAGTGCGTTCGTGCTGCCCGTGAGATCATGCAGGATGAATTGATGCAGATCCCGGAATACAAAGAGATTGCCTGAGGCTCACTCTTTTTTTTGACATCCCTGTAGCCCCATCTACGCTTCAATGAGTGGAAGCGGAGGGACTATAATGAAAGGTGATATTAAAATCATAAGTTATCTCAATAAATTATTGGGAAATGAGCTTGTCGCAATCAATCAATACTTTCTCCATGCGAGAATGTTCAAGAACTGGGGGCTAACCCGCCTCAACGATGTTGAATACCATGAGTCCATCGATGAGATGAAACACGCCGATAAGTACATCGAGCGTATTTTATTTCTTGAGGGGATCCCCAACCTGCAGGATCTCGGCAAGCTGGGCATTGGTGAAGACGTTGAAGAAATGTTGCGTTCGGATCTGACCCTGGAACTTGAAGGGGCGAAAGATCTGCGTGAAGCCATCGCTTATGCGGATAGCGTTCACGATTACGTTAGCCGCGACATGATGATTCAGATCCTGGCCGATGAAGAAGGTCATATTGACTGGCTGGAAACTGAACTGGACCTTATCGGTAAAATTGGACTGCAAAATTACCTCCAGTCGCAGATTAAAGTGGAAAGCTAATCAGGCTGTCCATACCCACCATTAAACCCGCTGCCGCCATAAAAGGCCCAAATGGCAGCGGGTTTTTTAATATCTGTTTTCCAGGTTTGCACATCGCGTGTATCAAAAGATAAAGTGTTGCCAGCAGGGCGGCTGATAAAGCCAGTACAGGAAGCACGCACCATCCATGCCATGCGCCCAGCGCACCCAGATACTTCACGTCACCGTATCCGAGACCTTCGCGTTTTCGAATCAATTTATAAGCCCAATAAATCACCGCGAAACCCGCATAGCCCGCAATCGCGCCTGCGACTGCGGCAGGCAGCTGCCCGGGACGAAGGCAAAGATGGTAAAGCAATCCCATCCACAGTAGCGGACAAAGGTACTTATCCGGCAGAAGATGCGATCGAATATCCTCACGAACAAGCAGGATGGTTAAACCCAGATAGGCAATGAGAAAGGGTAGGGTAGTGAGCATTGGCCTCGACCTCCATGAAATATGTGCGTCCATACTCCTCTCAAACCTGACGGCCAAACAAATAGCAAAATATAACTCTGCGAAATGTCTTCCTGACTGCTGGCCCGACGCAGCAATTTTGCAGTACGTTTACGAGGCGCCACGCAAAATTGAGCCCTGCCGTCTATTTTCTAAACTGGGCTTGCGTCTTGCCCAGATTTACGTATAATGCGCGGGCTTGTCGTAATTGACAGCTGGTTCAATCTGAACCCCGGGCAGCAATCTTTTTCAGTTGCCTAACAATGCTCCCAATCGGGGGGCTACGTAAGAACGGTTACACTCTCCCATCAATCGTAATGGGTCTGAGTAGTGATCATTTTCGTTTATAAAATAATTGGAGCTCTGGTCTCATGCAGAACCAAAGAATCCGTATCCGCCTTAAAGCGTTTGATCATCGTCTGATCGATCAATCAACCGCGGAAATCGTCGAGACTGCTAAGCGCACTGGTGCGCAAGTCCGTGGTCCGATCCCGCTGCCGACCCGCAAAGAGCGCTTTACCGTTCTGATCTCTCCGCACGTTAACAAAGACGCGCGTGATCAGTATGAGATCCGCACTCACAAGCGTCTGGTTGACATCGTTGAGCCAACTGAGAAAACCGTTGATGCTCTGATGCGTCTGGATCTGGCTGCCGGTGTAGACGTGCAGATCAGCCTGGGTTAATCAGGTCATCGAGCGATTGAGAGGTTGATACAATGATTGGTTTAGTCGGTAAAAAAGTGGGTATGACCCGCATCTTCACTGAAGATGGCGTTTCTATCCCAGTAACCGTAATCGAAGTTGAAGCAAACCGCGTTACTCAGGTTAAAGATCTGGCTAACGATGGCTACCGTGCCGTTCAGGTTACCACTGGTGCTAAAAAAGCTAACCGTGTAACCAAGCCGGAAGCTGGTCACTTCGCTAAAGCTGGCGTAGAAGCTGGCCGTGGTCTGTGGGAATTCCGTCTTGCTGAAGGCGAAGAGTTCACCGTAGGTCAGGACATTAGCGTTGAGCTGTTTGCAGAAGTTAAAAAAGTTGACGTAACCGGTACCTCTAAAGGTAAAGGTTTTGCTGGTACCGTTAAGCGCTGGAACTTCCGTACCCAGGACGCTACTCACGGTAACTCCTTGTCTCACCGCGTTCCGGGTTCTATCGGTCAGAACCAGACTCCGGGCAAAGTGTTCAAAGGCAAGAAAATGGCAGGTCAGCTGGGTAACGAACGTGTAACCGTTCAGAGCCTGGACGTAGTACGTGTTGACGCTGAGCGCAACCTGCTGCTGGTTAAAGGTGCAGTTCCGGGTGCAACCGGTAGCGACCTGATCGTTAAACCAGCTGTGAAGGCGTAAGGGGATAGCAATGGAATTAGTATTGAAAGACGCGCAGAGCGCGCTGACTGTTTCCGAAACTACCTTCGGTCGTGATTTCAACGAAGCGCTGGTTCACCAGGTTGTTGTTGCTTATGCAGCTGGTGCTCGTCAGGGTACTCGTGCTCAGAAGACTCGTGCTGAAGTAACTGGTTCCGGCAAAAAGCCGTGGCGCCAGAAAGGTACCGGCCGTGCGCGTTCAGGTTCTATCAAGAGCCCGATCTGGCGTTCCGGTGGCGTGACCTTCGCTGCTCGCCCGCAGGACCACAGTCAAAAAGTTAACAAAAAGATGTACCGCGGCGCGCTGAAAAGCATTCTGTCCGAGCTGGTACGTCAGGATCGTCTGATCGTTGTCGAATCTTTCTCTGTAGAAGCGCCTAAAACTAAGCTGCTGGCACAGAAACTGAAAGACATGGCTCTGGAAGATGTGCTGATCATCACCGGTGAGCTGGACGAGAACCTGTTCCTGGCTGCGCGCAACCTGCACAAGGTTGACGTACGCGATGCAACTGGTATCGACCCGGTTAGCCTGATCGCCTTCGACAAAGTCGTAATGACTGCTGATGCTGTTAAGCAAGTTGAGGAGATGCTGGCATGATTCGTGAAGAACGTCTGCTGAAGGTGCTGCGTGCACCGCACGTTTCTGAAAAAGCGTCTGCTGCGATGGAAAAAACTAACACCATCGTTCTCAAAGTTGCTAAAGACGCGACCAAAGCAGAAATCAAAGCTGCTGTGCAGAAACTGTTTGAAGTCGAAGTCGAAGTCGTTAACACCCTGGTAGTTAAAGGGAAAGTTAAACGTCACGGACAGCGTATCGGTCGTCGTAGCGACTGGAAAAAAGCTTACGTCACCCTGAAAGAAGGCCAGAATCTGGACTTCGTTGGCGGCGCTGAGTAAGTCGGAGGAGTAATACAATGGCAGTTGTTAAATGTAAACCGACATCTCCGGGTCGTCGCCACGTTGTTAAAGTGGTTAACCCTGAGCTGCACAAGGGCAAGCCTTTTGCTCCGTTGCTGGAAAAGAACAGCAAATCCGGTGGTCGTAACAACAATGGCCGTATCACCACTCGTCACATCGGTGGTGGCCACAAGCAGGCTTATCGTATTGTTGACTTTAAACGCAACAAAGACGGTATCCCAGCAGTTGTTGAGCGTCTTGAGTACGATCCGAACCGTTCCGCGAACATCGCGCTGGTTCTGTACAAAGATGGCGAACGCCGTTACATCCTGGCCCCTAAAGGCCTGAAAGCTGGCGACCAGATTCAGTCTGGCGTTGATGCTGCAATCAAAGCAGGTAACACCCTGCCGATGCGCAATATCCCGGTTGGTTCTACCGTTCATAACGTAGAAATGAAACCAGGTAAAGGCGGTCAGCTGGCACGTTCCGCTGGTACTTACGTTCAGATCGTTGCGCGTGATGGTGCTTATGTCACCCTGCGTCTGCGTTCTGGTGAAATGCGTAAAGTCGAAGCAGACTGCCGCGCTACCCTGGGCGAAGTGGGCAATGCTGAGCATATGCTGCGCGTTCTGGGTAAAGCAGGTGCTGCACGCTGGCGTGGTGTTCGTCCTACCGTTCGCGGTACTGCGATGAACCCAGTCGATCACCCACATGGTGGTGGTGAAGGTCGTAACTTTGGTAAGCACCCGGTAACTCCGTGGGGCGTTCAGACCAAAGGTAAGAAGACCCGCAGCAACAAGCGTACTGATAAATTTATCGTACGTCGCCGTAGCAAATAATATTAGAGGATAAGCCATGCCACGTTCTCTCAAGAAAGGTCCTTTTATTGACCTGCACTTGCTGAAGAAGGTAGAGAAAGCGGTGGAAAGCGGAGACAAGAAGCCCCTGCGCACTTGGTCCCGTCGTTCAACGATCTTTCCTAACATGATCGGTTTGACCATCGCTGTCCATAATGGTCGTCAGCACGTTCCAGTATTTGTTTCCGACGAAATGGTCGGCCACAAACTGGGTGAATTCGCACCGACTCGTACTTATCGCGGCCACGCTGCTGATAAAAAAGCGAAGAAGAAATAAGGTAGGAGGAAGAGATGGAAACTTTAGCTCAACATCGCCATGCTCGTTCTTCTGCTCAGAAGGTTCGCCTTGTTGCTGACCTGATTCGCGGTAAGAAAGTGTCGCAGGCCCTGGATATTCTGACTTACACCAATAAGAAAGCGGCTGTACTGGTCAAGAAAGTTCTGGAATCTGCCATTGCTAACGCTGAACACAACGATGGCGCAGACATTGACGATCTGAAAGTCGCGAAAATCTTCGTAGACGAAGGCCCGAGCATGAAGCGCATTATGCCGCGTGCGAAAGGTCGTGCAGATCGCATCCTGAAGCGCACCAGCCACATTACTGTGGTTGTGTCCGATCGCTGAGACTCTGGAGACTAGCAATGGGTCAGAAAGTACATCCTAATGGTATTCGCCTGGGTATTGTAAAACCATGGAACTCAACCTGGTTTGCGAACACCAAAGAATTCGCTGACAACCTGGACAGCGATTTTAAAGTACGTCAGTACCTGACTAAGGAACTGGCTAAAGCGTCTGTATCTCGTATCGTTATCGAGCGTCCAGCTAAGAGCATCCGTGTGACCATTCACACTGCTCGTCCTGGCATCGTAATCGGTAAGAAAGGCGAAGACGTAGAAAAACTGCGCAAGGTCGTAGCGGATATCGCTGGCGTTCCTGCACAGATCAATATCGCTGAAGTTCGTAAGCCTGAACTGGACGCTAAATTGGTTGCTGACAGCATCACTTCACAGCTGGAACGTCGTGTTATGTTCCGTCGTGCTATGAAGCGTGCTGTACAGAACGCAATGCGTCTGGGCGCTAAAGGTATCAAAGTTGAAGTTAGCGGCCGTCTGGGCGGCGCGGAAATCGCACGTACCGAATGGTACCGCGAAGGTCGCGTACCGCTGCACACTCTGCGTGCTGACATCGACTACAACACCTCTGAAGCGCACACCACTTACGGTGTAATCGGCGTTAAGGTATGGATCTTCAAAGGTGAGATCCTGGGTGGTATGGCTGCTGTTGAACAACCGGAAAAACCGGCTGCGCAACCTAAAAAGCAGCAGCGTAAAGGCCGTAAATAAGGAGCGTCGCTGATGTTACAACCAAAGCGTACAAAATTCCGTAAAGTGCACAAAGGCCGCAACCGTGGTCTGGCGCAGGGTACGGATGTTAGCTTCGGCACTTTCGGTCTGAAAGCTGTTGGCCGTGGTCGTCTGACTGCACGTCAGATCGAAGCAGCACGTCGTGCTATGACCCGTGCAGTTAAGCGTCAAGGTAAAATTTGGATCCGTGTATTCCCGGACAAACCAATTACCGAGAAGCCGCTGGAAGTTCGTATGGGTAAAGGTAAAGGTAACGTGGAGTACTGGGTTGCCTTGATTCAGCCGGGCAAAGTCCTGTATGAAATGGACGGTGTTCCGGAAGAGCTGGCCCGTGAAGCCTTCGGCCTGGCAGCAGCGAAACTGCCTATCAAAACCACCTTTGTAACTAAGACGGTGATGTAATGAAAGCAAATGAGCTGCGTGAAAAAAGCGTAGAAGAGCTGAACGCTGAGCTGCTGAACCTGCTGCGTGAGCAGTTCAACCTGCGTATGCAGGCTGCAAGTGGCCAGCTGCAACAGACTCACCTGCTGAAGCAAGTGCGTCGTGATGTTGCACGCGTTAAGACTTTACTGACTCAGAAGGCGGGTGCGTAATGACCGATAAAATCCGTACTCTGCAAGGTCGTGTTGTTAGCGACAAAATGGAGAAATCCATCGTTGTAGCTATCGAACGCATTGTGAAACACCCGATCTACGGTAAATTCATCAAGCGTACGACCAAACTGCACGTACATGACGAGAACAACGAATGTGGTATCGGCGACAAGGTTGAAATCCGTGAATGCCGTCCACTGTCCAAGACTAAGTCCTGGACGCTGGTTCGCGTTGTAGAGAAAGCGGTTCTGTAATAGAGTAGCCTTCTCGATACGAATAAACGGCTCAGCAATGGGCCGTTTATTTTTTCTACCCATATTGCAGAAGCGGTGTTATAATGCCGCGCCCTCGATATGGGGCTTTTTAACGGCTCTGATTTTAGAGTCTCAGGTAGTAGTTGACATTAGCGGAGCACTGAAATGATCCAAGAACAGACTATGCTGAACGTCGCCGACAACTCCGGTGCACGTCGCGTAATGTGTATCAAGGTTCTGGGTGGCTCGCACCGTCGCTACGCAGGCGTAGGCGACATCATCAAGATCACCATCAAGGAAGCAATTCCACGTGGTAAGGTCAAGAAAGGTGATGTGCTGAAAGCGGTAGTGGTGCGCACCAGGAAGGGTGTTCGTCGCCCTGACGGTTCTGTCATTCGCTTCGATGGTAATGCATGCGTTATTTTAAACAATAACAGCGAGCAGCCTATCGGCACGCGTATCTTTGGGCCGGTAACTCGTGAACTTCGTACTGAAAAGTTCATGAAAATTATCTCTCTGGCACCAGAAGTACTCTAAGGAGCGAATCATGGCAGCGAAAATCCGTCGTGATGACGAAGTTATCGTGTTAACCGGTAAAGATAAAGGTAAACGCGGTAAAGTAAAAAATGTTCTGTCTTCCGGCAAACTCGTCGTTGAAGGTATCAACCTGGTTAAGAAACATCAGAAGCCGGTTCCGGCCCTGAACCAGCCAGGTGGCATCGTTGAAAAAGAAGCTGCAATTCAGGTTTCTAACGTTGCAATCTTCAATGCGGCAACCGGTAAGGCTGACCGTGTAGGCTTTAGATTCGAAGACGGCAAAAAAGTCCGTTTCTTCAAGTCTAACAGCGAAACTATCAAGTAATTTGGAGTAGTACGATGGCGAAACTGCATGATTACTACAAAGACGAAGTAGTTAACAAACTCATGACTGAGTTTAACTACAATTCTGTCATGCAAGTCCCTCGGGTCGAGAAGATCACCCTGAACATGGGTGTTGGTGAAGCGATCGCTGACAAGAAACTGCTGGATAACGCAGCAGCTGATCTGACAGCAATCTCCGGTCAAAAACCGCTGATCACCAAAGCACGCAAATCTGTTGCAGGCTTCAAAATCCGTCAGGGCTATCCGATCGGCTGTAAAGTAACTCTGCGTGGCGAACGCATGTGGGAGTTCCTTGAGCGCCTGATCTCTATTGCTGTTCCTCGTATCCGTGACTTCCGTGGCCTGTCCGCTAAGTCTTTCGACGGTCGTGGCAACTACAGCATGGGTGTCCGTGAGCAGATCATCTTCCCAGAGATCGACTACGATAAAGTCGATCGCGTGCGTGGTTTGGATATTACCATTACCACTACTGCGAAATCTGACGAAGAAGGCCGCGCTCTGCTGGCTGCGTTTGACTTCCCGTTCCGCAAGTAAGGTAGGGTTACTGAATGGCTAAGCAATCAATGAAAGCACGCGAAGTAAAGCGCGTGGCTTTAGCTGATAAATTCTTCGCTAAACGCGCTGAACTGAAAGCGATCATTTCTGATGTGAACGCTTCCGACGAAGATCGTTGGAATGCTGTTCTCAAGCTGCAGTCTCTGCCGCGTGATTCCAGCCCGTCTCGTCAGCGTAACCGCTGTCGTCAAACAGGTCGTCCACATGGTTTCGTGGGCAAGTTCGGGTTGAGCCGTATCAAACTGCGTGAAGCCGCCATGCGCGGTGAAGTACCAGGCTTGAAAAAGGCTAGCTGGTAATTACCAATTGAATCACGGGAGTAAAGACAGATGAGCATGCAAGATCCGATCGCGGATATGCTGACCCGTATCCGTAACGGTCAGGCCGCGAACAAAGTTGCGGTCACCATGCCTTCCGCCAAGCTGAAAGTGGCAATTGCCAACGTGCTGAAGGAAGAAGGTTTTATCGAAGATTTTAAAGTTGAAGGCGACACCAAGCCGGAACTGGAACTTACTCTTAAGTATTTCCAGGGTAAAGCTGTTGTAGAAAGCATTCAGCGTGTCAGCCGCCCAGGTCTGCGCATCTATAAGAAAAAAGATGAGCTGCCAAAAGTTATGGCCGGCATGGGTATCGCAGTTGTTTCTACCTCTAAAGGTGTTATGACTGATCGTGCAGCGCGCCAGGCTGGTCTTGGTGGCGAAATTATCTGCTACGTAGCCTAATCGGAGGAAAAAATGTCTCGTGTTGCTAAAGCACCGGTCGTTATTCCTGCCGGCGTTGATGTAAAAATCGACGGTCAGGTTATTACGATCAAAGGTAAAAATGGCGAGCTGACTCGTACCCTCAACGATGCTGTTGAAGTTAATCATGCAGACAACGCTCTGACCTTCGGCCCACGTACTGGTTACGTTGATGGCTGGGCTCAGGCTGGTACCGCGCGTGCCCTGCTGAACTCAATGGTTGTTGGTGTTACCGAAGGCTTCACTAAAAAGCTTCAGCTGGTTGGTGTAGGTTATCGTGCAGCGATCAAAGGGAATGCAGTAGGCCTGTCTCTGGGCTTCTCACACCCTGTTGAACATCAGCTGCCAGCAGGCATCACTGCAGAATGTCCGACTCAGACTGAAATCGTGCTGAAAGGCGCTGATAAACAGCTGATCGGTCAGGTTGCAGCAGATCTGCGCGCCTACCGTCGTCCTGAGCCTTACAAAGGCAAGGGTGTTCGTTACGCCGACGAAGTCGTGCGTACCAAAGAGGCTAAGAAGAAGTAAGGTAACACTATGGATAAGAAATCTGCTCGTATCCGTCGTGCGACCCGCGCACGCCGCAAGCTCAAAGAGCTGGGTGCAACTCGCCTGGTGGTACATCGTACCCCGCGTCATATTTACGCACAGGTCATTGCACCAAACGGTTCTGAAGTTCTGGTAGCTGCTTCTACTGTAGAAAAAGCTATTACAGAACAATTGAAGTACACCGGTAACAAAGACGCCGCTGCAGCTGTAGGTAAAGCTGTTGCTGAGCGCGCTCTGGAAAAAGGCATCACAGTTGTGTCCTTTGACCGTTCCGGGTTCCAATATCATGGTCGCGTCCAGGCACTGGCAGATGCTGCCCGTGAAGCTGGCCTTCAGTTCTAAGGTAGAGGTGTAAGATGGCTCACATCGAAAAACAGGCTGGCGAACTGCAGGAAAAGCTGATCGCGGTTAACCGCGTATCTAAAACCGTTAAAGGTGGTCGTATTTTTTCCTTCACAGCTCTGACTGTAGTTGGTGATGGTAACGGTCGCGTTGGTTTTGGTTACGGTAAAGCGCGTGAAGTTCCAGCAGCGATCCAGAAAGCGATGGAAAAAGCCCGTCGCAATATGATTAACGTCGCGCTGAACCACGGCACCCTGCAGCACCCAGTTAAGGGTACTCACACGGGTTCTCGTGTCTTCATGCAGCCGGCTTCCGAAGGTACCGGTATCATCGCCGGTGGTGCAATGCGCGCCGTTCTGGAAGTCGCTGGAGTTCATAACGTTCTGGCTAAAGCATACGGTTCCACCAACCCGATCAACGTGGTTCGTGCAACTATTGATGGCCTGGAAAATATGAAATCTCCAGAAATGGTCGCTGCCAAGCGTGGTAAATCCGTTGAAGAAATTCTGGGGTAATTGACCATGGCAAAGACTATTAAAATTACACAAACCCGCAGTGCAATCGGACGTCTGCCGAAACACAAGGCAACGCTGCTTGGCCTGGGTCTGCGTCGTATTGGTCATACCGTTGAGCGCGAGGATACTCCTGCTGTTCGTGGTATGGTCAACGCGGTTTACTTCATGGTTAAAGTTGAGGAGTAAGAGATGCGTTTAAATACTCTGTCTCCGGCCGAAGGCTCTAAAAAGGCGGGTAAACGCCTGGGTCGTGGTATCGGTTCTGGCCTCGGCAAAACCGGTGGTCGTGGTCACAAAGGTCAGAACTCTCGTTCTGGCGGTGGCGTACGTCGCGGTTTCGAGGGTGGCCAGATGCCACTGTACCGTCGTCTGCCGAAGTTCGGCTTCACTTCTCGCAAATCAGCGATCACAGCCGAAGTTCGTCTGTCTGACCTGGCGAAAGTTGAAGGCGGCGTTGTAGACCTGAACACGCTGAAAGCAGCAAACATTATCGGTATTCAGATTGAGTTCGCGAAAGTGATCCTGTCTGGTGAAGTTTCTACTCCGGTAACTGTTCGTGGCCTGCGTGTTACTAAAGGTGCTCGTGCTGCTATCGAAGCTGCTGGCGGTAAAATTGAGGAATAAGTAGCAGATGGCTAAACAACCGGGATTAGATTTTCAAAGTGCCAAAGGTGGGCTTGGTGAACTGAAACGCAGACTTCTGTTTGTAATCGGTGCGCTGATTGTTTTCCGTATTGGCTCTTTTATTCCGATCCCTGGTATTGATGCCGCTGTACTTGCCAAACTGCTTGAGCAACAGCGTGGCACCATCATTGAAATGTTTAACATGTTCTCTGGTGGTGCTCTCAGCCGTGCTTCTATCTTTGCTCTGGGTATCATGCCGTATATTTCGGCATCGATTATTATCCAGCTGCTGACGGTCGTTCATCCGGCCCTGGCAGAACTGAAGAAAGAAGGGGAGTCTGGTCGTCGTAAGATCAGCCAGTACACCCGTTACGGCACTCTGGTGCTGGCAATATTTCAGTCGATCGGTATTGCTACCGGTCTTCCGAATATGCCTGGTATGCAGGGCCTGGTTATTAACCCGGGCTTTGCATTCTATTTCACCGCTGTTGTAAGTCTGGTCTCAGGAACAATGTTCCTGATGTGGCTCGGCGAACAAATTACTGAACGTGGTATCGGTAACGGTATTTCGATCATTATTTTCGCTGGTATTGTTGCGGGACTCCCGCCAGCCATTGCCCATACGATCGAGCAAGCGCGTCAAGGCGACCTGCACTTCCTCCTGTTGCTGTTGGTTGCAGTATTAGTATTTGCAGTGACGTTCTTTGTTATCTTCGTTGAACGTGGTCAACGCCGCATTGTGGTAAACTACGCAAAACGTCAGCAAGGTCGTCGTGTCTATGCTGCACAGAGCACACATTTACCGCTGAAAGTGAATATGGCAGGGGTAATCCCGGCAATCTTCGCTTCCAGTATTATTCTGTTCCCGGCGACCATCGCGTCATGGTTCGGGGGCGGTACTGGTTGGAACTGGCTGACAACAATTTCGCTGTATTTGCAGCCTGGGCAACCGCTTTATGTGTTACTCTATGCGTCTGCGATCATCTTCTTCTGTTTCTTCTACACGGCGTTGGTCTTCAACCCACGTGAAACAGCAGATAACCTGAAGAAGTCCGGTGCATTTGTACCAGGAATTCGTCCGGGAGAGCAAACGGCGAAGTATATCGATAAAGTAATGACTCGCCTGACTTTGGTTGGTGCGCTTTATATTACTTTTATTTGCCTGATCCCGGAGTTCATGCGTGATGCAATGAAAGTACCGTTCTACTTCGGTGGAACCTCACTGCTTATCGTTGTTGTCGTGATTATGGACTTTATGGCTCAAGTGCAAACTCTGATGATGTCAAGTCAGTACGAGTCTGCATTGAAGAAGGCGAACCTGAAAGGCTACGGCCGCTAAAAGGTCGCCCGAGAAGTTACGGAGAGTAAAAATGAAAGTTCGTGCTTCCGTCAAGAAATTATGCCGTAACTGCAAAATCGTTAAGCGTGATGGTGTCATCCGTGTGATTTGCAGTGCCGAGCCGAAGCATAAACAGCGCCAAGGCTGATTATTTCGCATATTTTTCTTGCAAAGTTGGGTTGAGCTGGCTAGATTAGCCAGCCAATCTTTTGTATGTCTGTACGTTTCCATTTGAGTATCCTGAAAACGGGCTTTTCAGCATGGTGCGTACATATTAAATAGTAGGAGTGCATAGTGGCCCGTATAGCAGGCATTAACATTCCTGATCAGAAACATGCTGTGATCGCATTAACTTCGATCTATGGCGTCGGCAAGACCCGTTCTAAAGCCATTCTGGCTGCAGCGGGTATCGCTGAAGATGTTAAGATCAGTGAGCTGTCTGAAGAACAAATCGACACGCTGCGTGACGAAGTTGCCAAATTTGTCGTTGAAGGTGATCTGCGCCGTGAAGTTAGCATGAGCATCAAGCGCCTTATGGACCTTGGTTGCTATCGCGGTTTGCGTCATCGTCGTGGTCTGCCAGTGCGCGGTCAGCGTACTAAGACCAACGCACGTACCCGTAAGGGTCCGCGCAAACCGATCAAGAAATAATCGGGGTGATTGAATAATGGCAAAGGCACCAGTTCGTGCACGTAAGCGTGTAAGAAAACAAGTCTCTGACGGCGTGGCTCATATCCATGCTTCTTTCAACAACACCATCGTTACTATTACTGATCGTCAGGGTAACGCACTGGGTTGGGCAACAGCCGGTGGTTCCGGTTTCCGTGGTTCTCGCAAATCCACTCCGTTCGCAGCTCAGGTTGCAGCAGAGCGTTGCGCTGAAGCCGTAAAAGAATACGGCATCAAGAATCTGGAAGTTATGGTAAAAGGTCCGGGTCCGGGTCGCGAATCTACCGTTCGTGCTCTGAACGCCGCTGGTTTCCGCATCACTAATATTACTGATGTGACTCCGATCCCTCATAACGGTTGTCGTCCGCCGAAAAAACGTCGCGTATAACGCGTTCGTTTTCCAGGTTTGTTGGAGATAGAAAATGGCAAGATATTTGGGTCCTAAGCTCAAGCTGAGCCGTCGTGAGGGCACCGACTTATTCCTTAAGTCTGGCGTTCGCGCGATCGATACCAAGTGTAAAATTGAACAAGCTCCTGGCCAGCACGGTGCGCGTAAACCGCGTCTGTCTGACTATGGTGTGCAGTTGCGTGAAAAGCAGAAAGTTCGCCGTATGTACGGTGTGCTGGAGCGTCAGTTCCGTAACTACTATAAAGAAGCAGCACGTCTGAAAGGCAACACCGGTGAAAACCTGTTGGCTCTGCTGGAAGGTCGTCTGGACAACGTTGTATACCGTATGGGCTTTGGCGCCACTCGTGCTGAAGCACGTCAGATGGTTAGCCATAAAGCAATCATGGTAAACGGTCGTGTTGTTAACATCGCTTCTTATCAGGTTAAAGCGAATGACGTTGTTAGCATTCGTGAGAAAGCGAAAAAGCAATCTCGCGTGAAAGCCGCTCTGGAGCTGGCTGAGCAGCGTGAAAAGCCAACCTGGCTGGAAGTTGATGCTGGCAAGATGGAAGGCACGTTCAAGCGTCAGCCGGAACGTTCTGATCTGTCTGCGGACATTAACGAACACCTGATCGTCGAGCTTTACTC
Organism: Leclercia adecarboxylata; assembly: GCF_023639785.1. Lineage (NCBI taxonomy): Bacteria > Pseudomonadati > Pseudomonadota > Gammaproteobacteria > Enterobacterales > Enterobacteriaceae > Leclercia > Leclercia adecarboxylata. Next base: position 4,241,098 of record NZ_CP098325.1, on the reverse strand, counting down.
CAAGTAAAGCTTAGTACCAAAGAGAGGACACAATGCAGGGTTCTGTGACAGAGTTTCTAAAACCGCGCCTGGTAGATATCGAGCAAGTGAGTTCGACGCACGCCAAGGTGACCCTTGAGCCTTTAGAGCGTGGCTTTGGCCATACTCTGGGTAACGCACTGCGCCGTATTCTGCTCTCATCGATGCCGGGTTGCGCGGTGACCGAGGTTGAGATTGATGGTGTACTTCATGAGTACAGCACCAAAGAAGGCGTTCAGGAAGATATCCTTGAAATCCTGCTCAACCTGAAAGGGCTGGCGGTGAGAGTTCAGGGTAAAGATGAAGTTATTCTTACTCTGAATAAATCTGGCATTGGCCCTGTGACTGCAGCCGACATCACCCATGATGGTGATGTCGAAATCGTCAAGCCGCAGCACGTGATCTGCCACCTGACCGATGAGAACGCAGCTATTAGCATGCGTATCAAAGTTCAGCGCGGTCGTGGTTATGTGCCGGCTTCTGCCCGAATTCATTCGGAAGAAGATGAGCGCCCAATCGGCCGTCTGCTGGTCGACGCATGCTACAGCCCTGTAGAGCGTATTGCCTACAATGTTGAAGCAGCGCGTGTAGAACAGCGTACCGACCTGGACAAGCTGGTCATCGAAATGGAAACCAACGGCACAATCGATCCTGAAGAGGCGATTCGTCGTGCGGCAACCATCCTGGCAGAACAACTGGAAGCTTTCGTTGACTTACGTGATGTACGTCAGCCGGAAGTGAAAGAAGAGAAACCAGAATTCGATCCGATCCTGCTGCGCCCTGTTGACGATCTGGAATTGACTGTCCGCTCTGCTAACTGCCTCAAGGCAGAAGCTATCCACTATATCGGTGATCTGGTACAGCGTACCGAGGTTGAGTTGCTGAAAACGCCGAACCTGGGTAAAAAATCTCTTACCGAGATTAAAGACGTGCTGGCTTCACGTGGTCTGTCTCTGGGCATGCGCCTGGAAAACTGGCCACCGGCAAGCATTGCTGACGAGTAACCGGATCACAGGTTAAGGTTTTACTGAGAAGGATAAGGTCATGCGCCATCGTAAGAGTGGTCGTCAACTGAACCGCAACAGCAGCCATCGCCAGGCTATGTTCCGCAACATGGCAGGTTCACTGGTTCGTCATGAAATCATCAAGACGACCCTGCCTAAAGCGAAAGAGCTGCGTCGCGTAGTTGAGCCGCTGATTACTCTTGCCAAGACTGACAGCGTTGCTAATCGTCGTCTGGCATTCGCCCGTACTCGTGATAACGAGATCGTGGCAAAACTGTTTAACGAACTGGGCCCGCGTTTCGCGAGCCGTGCCGGTGGTTACACTCGCATTCTGAAGTGTGGCTTCCGTGCAGGCGACAACGCGCCGATGGCTTACATCGAGCTGGTTGATCGTTCAGAGAAAGCAGAAGCTGCTGCAGAGTAATCTGTAGTAACGTAAAAAAACCCGCCTCGGCGGGTTTTTTTATATCTGCTGAATCCCCACTTTCCTACAATAGTTATATTCTTTTTCTTCTCTCTGGAGTTTGCTATGTGGTTACTCGACCAATGGGCAGAGAGACACATTCTGGATGCTCAACGTCAGGGTGAATTTGATAACCTGCCCGGCAACGGCCAGCCTTTGATACTGGATGATGATTCACATGTACCTGCTGACCTGCGTGCCGGCTATCGCATGTTGAAAAATGCCGGTTGTCTCCCTCCTGAAATTGAACAGCGTAAAGAGGCTATTGAGTTGTCTCACTTGCTCACTACCGTCAGGCAGGGTTCTGCAGAACATTCGGACTACACTCATCGTCTTGCCCTGCTGGAGCTTAAACTTCGACAGGCGGGAGTCAGTACTGAATTTTTGCATGGCGATTACGCCAATCGGTTAATGCAAAAAATAAATGAGGAGTAGCGATGTATCGTATTGGTGAGATTGCGAAGCTGGCTGACGTCACGCCTGATACTATTCGTTATTACGAAAAGCAACAGATGATGGAGCATGAGATTCGCACTGAAGGTGGCTTTCGGTTATATACCGATAAGGATCTTCAGCGTCTGAAATTTATTCGTCATGCCCGACAGCTGGGGTTTACGCTGGAGTCGATCCGCGAGTTGCTGTCGATACGCATCGATCCTGAACATCACACATGTCAGGAGTCGAAAAGCATTGTGCAGACGAGGCTGAGTGAAGTCGAAGCGCGCATTGAAGAACTACAAACCATGCGTCTCTCGTTGCAGAGGCTGAATGATGCGTGCTGCGGTACCGCACACAGTAGCGTTTATTGTTCTATTCTGGAAACCCTTGAACAAGGGGCAAATGGCGGGTCTCGCGGATGTTGATTTTATTATTAACTCCACCTACACTCGCGTCGATATTTTAAACACTGGAGACAGTATGAGCCATTATCAGCACAAAAAAGGTCAGATTAACGACAATGCCATCGAAGCACTATTACACGATCCTTTATTCAGACAGCGAGTCGAGAAAAACAAGAAAGGGAAAGGAAGTTATATGCGTAAAACTAAACATGCAAAACGGGGTAACTGGGAGGCCAGTGGCAAGCAAGCAGATCGCTTTCTTACCACTGGCCTTCTTGCTTCAAGAGGATCACAAAGTGCGGTTGTTCTGCGCTTTCAGCAAGTCACGAATTTCAGTAAGCAGTACTTCTTCTTTTGATGGCGCAGCCGGGGCGGCCGGTTCTTCTTTTTTCTTACGATTTAATCTGTTGATAAGCTTGATAGCCATGAAGATGGCGAAAGCAACAATCACAAAATCAAATACGTTTTGAATGAATACGCCATAGTGCATTACCACAGCAGGGACATCACCTTGTGCTTCACGTAGCGTTAAGGCGAATTGTTTAAAATCGATCCCGCCAATTAACAGCCCCAGGGGTGGCATGATGATATCGGCAACCAGAGATGAAACGATCTTGCCAAACGCCGCACCAATAATTACACCCACAGCCAAATCCACTACATTTCCGCGCATCGCAAATTCGCGAAATTCTTTAATAAAACTCATTTTGTTCTCCTTGTGCCAGCTGACAAATACAAGTTTAACAAATCATTAGCGGATTGCCATTGATGAGAGACATGCGTCACAGAAATATAACCCTTACGAATTATTGGGTTAAAAAGAAAAGGTGCTGATAACAGCACCTTTTTGTCGATCACAGGAAGAAAGGACTTGGCTGGAATAAGCGTTCAACGTCGGTAATAAACTTTTTATCCGTCAGGAACATAATGACGTGATCGCCCTGTTCAATACGTAAGTTGTCATTGGCAATCATCACATCATTACCCCGCACTACTGCACCAATGATCGTGCCCGGCGGGAGCTTAATTTCATCGATGGTGCGTCCAACAACACGAGATGTGCTTTCATCCCCATGTGCCACGGCTTCGATAGCTTCTGCCACACCACGACGCAGGGAAGAAACGCCCACAATATCTGCTTTTCGCACATGACTCAGCAGGGCAGAGATCGTGGCCTGTTGCGGCGAAATCGCAATATCAATCACGCTGCCCTGCACCAGATCGACATAGGCTTTGCGCTGGATCAGCACCATAACTTTTTTGGCACCCATCCGTTTCGCCAGCATCGCTGACATGATGTTCGCTTCATCATCATTGGTAACAGCAATAAAGAGATCGACTTGATCGATGTGCTCTTCCGCCAGCAACTCCTGATCCGAGGCATCGCCATAAAAAACGATCGTATTTTGCAGTTTTTCTGCCAGCTCAGCGGCGCGCTGTTGATCGCGTTCGATCAATTTAACGCTGTAATCTTTTTCAAGCTGTCGTGCCAGACCGGCGCCGATATTACCGCCACCGACCAGCATAATGCGCTTGTAGGGTTTTTCCAGGCGCTGAAGCTCACTCATTACCGCGCGGATATGCTGTGATGCGGCGATAAAGAAAACTTCGTCACCCGCTTCGACAATGGTTGAGCCTTGCGGTCGGATAGGACGGTCATGACGGAAAATCGCGGCGACGCGTGTATCGATGTGCGGCATATGTTCGCGCATCGTAGACAGTGCGTTACCGATTAACGGGCCGCCATAATAGGCTTTCACTACCGCAAGACTAACCTTGCCTTCCGCAAAATTAACAACCTGCAATGCGCCTGGGTATTCGATCAATCGGTAAATACTGTCGATAACCAGCTGCTCTGGTGCGATTAAATGGTCGATCGGAACCGCTTCGGAATTAAACAACTTATCGGCATCACGAACGTAATCCGGAGAACGGATACGCGCGATGCGATTCGGGGTATTAAATAACGAATAGGCCACCTGACAGGCAACCATATTGGTTTCATCTGAACTGGTGACAGCAACCAGCATGTCTGCGTCATCAGCCCCGGCTTCTCGCAACACTCGCGGGTGAGAGCCATGGCCCTGGACCACACGCAGATCGAATTTATCCTGCAGCCCGCGCAGACGATCGCCATTCGTATCTACGATAGTGATGTCGTTATTCTCACCGACCAGGTTTTCTGCCAGCGTACCGCCTACCTGTCCCGCGCCCAGAATGATTATCTTCATATCTTGTGACCCGTTATCAACATCACTCTTTGATTAGCTTAGCGTAAAAGAAGCCATCGCCTTCTTCTGCCCCTGGCAGGTTTTGTTTGCCGGGCAGCTCTGGTGTGCCGGTCAGCTGCAGACGGGCATTTGGGGTACGCTTCAGGAACGCGGCAATCTGCTGGCTATTCTCTTCCGGCAGTACGGAACAGGTGGCATAAACCAGCGTTCCGCCTGTTTTCAGATGTGGCCAGATGGCATCAAGGATCTCCGACTGCAGCTGCGCCAGTTCCTTGATATCACGGTCACGGCGCAACCATTTAATATCCGGGTGACGACGGATAACCCCGGTAGCTGAGCAAGGGGCATCCAGTAAAATACGATCAAACTGCTCATCCCCACACCACTGCGCAGGTGTTCGTCCGTCACCCTGCTTAACCTCGGCCTTCATTCCCAGACGTTTGAGGTTGTCATAGACGCGAGAGAGACGCTGTTCGTCAACGTCGATGGCCATCACGCTTGCCTGCGGCGCAACTTCCAGAATATGGGTTGTTTTACCGCCAGGCGCGGCGCAAAGATCGAGGATCCGCTCGCCATTTTGCGGTTCAAGCCAGGTCATACAGCCTTGTGCTGAGGCGTCCTGAACGGTCACCCAGCCCTGTTCAAATCCTGGAAGGGCATGTACCGGAGCAGGGGCCGCCAGACGCACCGCATCGCTGTATTCAGGGTGCGGGAACCCGGACATCCCGGCCTCTTCCAGCAGCGCCAGCCAGGCATCGCGTGTGTGGTGATTGCGGTTAACGCGTAGCCACATGGGTGGACGCTGGTTATTGGCATTAATTACCGCTTCCCACTGTTCTGGATAGGCCTTCTGCAGACGTTTTAATAACCAGTCGGGATGCAGAAAACGTTTTTCCGTGCCGGCAAATTCAGCCAGCAGCTCATCTTGCTGACGCTGAAACTGACGCAAAACGCCATTAATTAGCCCTTTAAGCTGCGGGCGCTTTACTGCGACCGCGCCTTCTACGGTTTCTGCCAGCGCAGCATGAGGCGGAATACGGGTATGCAGTAACTGATAGAAGCCGACCATGATCAGATAGTGAACGACACGCTGCTTGCCCGCCATCGGACGCGCCATGAGTTTGCCGATCAGCCATTCCAGCTGGGGTAACGTGCGCAGGACACCAAAGCACAGCTCCTGAAGCAGTGCCTTATCTTTATCAGAAACTTTTTGCTGTAACGGTGGCAGGACATTGCTCAGTGACTGGCCCTGTTCGACCACTTGCTCAATCGCCTGTGCTGCCAGGCTGCGTAAATTTTGTTTTTTCATAACCGCAAAAATAAAAATGCCCGGAAACACCGGGCCTTAATTTGAGATGATCTCAGGCGAGACTGTTGCCGGGTGTAAACCATTCGCGGCGTGAGTTCAGAAGGTCCTGCGCGCTCATGGCTTTTTTTCCTGCAGGTTGTAAGGATTCCAGATTAAGGATCCCTTCAACTGTCGCGACCTGAATGCCCTGCTTACTGGCTTCGATAATAGTTCCAGGTGCAGCGTTGGTGTTGCCATCAATCACGGAAGCCTTCCAGACTTTTACAGGCTGCCCGTCTATTTCCAGCCAGCTCATCGGCCACGGATTGAACGCCCGTATGCAGCGTTCAAGCTGAGTAGCAGAAAGAGACCAGTCGAGGCGAGCCTCTTCTTTACTGAGCTTTTCAGCGTGGGTCACTAACGCTTCGTCCTGGACTTCTGGTTGGGCCCGATTCTCTGCTAACTGTCGCAGAGTATCAATCAGGCCTTCAGGCCCAAGCTCAGCAAGTTTGTCATACAAGGTGCCACTGGTGTCTTCGTCAGTAATAGGGCATGAGAGCTTATACAGCATGTCGCCGGTATCCAGACCTACGTCCATCTGCATGATCGTTACGCCCGTTTCGGCATCGCCGGCCCACAACGAACGCTGGATAGGGGCTGCGCCACGCCAGCGAGGAAGCAGTGAACCGTGAACATTAATGCAGCCCAGACGCGGCATATCAAGCACTGCTTTTGGCAGGATGAGGCCATACGCCACAACCACCATGACATCTGCGTTTAACTGAGCAACCAGCTGTTGATTTTCCTGTGGGCGTAACGACGCGGGCTGAAACACCGGTAAACCATGCTCTTCTGCCAGCACCTTAACCGGGCTCGGCATCAGTTTTTTACCACGGCCTGCCGGACGATCGGGTTGGGTAAATACGCCAACAACCTGATGACCAGACGACAACAGCGCGTCCAGATGACGCGCTGCAAAGTCAGGTGTACCTGCAAAGATGATACGTAGTGATGTAGACACGTTATTCCTTGTATCCGGGGTCACATTAAACGTTAAGCGCGAGCGCGCATGCGATCCAGTTTCTCTACTTTCTGACGAATACGCTGCTGTTTCAGTGGAGAGAGATAATCGATAAAGAGTTTACCGACCAGATGATCCATCTCATGCTGAATGCAGATGGCCAGCAGATCATCCGCTTCCAGTTCAAACGGCTTACCGTCGCGGTCGAGCGCGCGGATTTTGACTTTTTCTGCACGTGGTACCAACGCTCTCTGTTCAGGAATAGAGAGACAGCCTTCTTCAATGCCCGTTTCACCGCTTTGTTCCAGGAGCTCCGGGTTGATTAACACCAGGCGTCCGTCGCGGTTTTCAGAAACGTCGATGACGATGATGCGCTGGTGAATGTCCACCTGCGTAGCCGCGAGACCAATGCCTTCTTCGGCGTACATCGTATCGAACATATCATCAATGATACGTTGAGTTTCTGCATTCACTTCTTTAACCGGCTCGGCGACTTTGCGAAGGCGCTCGTCCGGGATATGTAACACTTGCAAAACTGCCATATATTTCCAGAGTCGTATTCAGGAGTTGATAAGAATATAACCTCTATTCTAGACAAAACCCCCTCTGATTGACAGCATCAGTGACCAATCGCAAAGATTGCTATAGCGGCTTGTGGCAGGGGAAAGGATGACATCCACAGAGATTTGGCTACGCCTGGTAAGCACGGGAGAATTGTACGGCGACAAGATGGTGACGATGGCGCAGCGGCTGCAGCGCGAGCCCCATATTGATGCTGCTACCCTGGTGGAAATGGGGCTCACCCATAAGCAAAAGGAGGCGTTTTTATCCGTTTCACCTCATGCTCTCGAGCACAGCATGGAGTGGCTGTCAAAGCAAGGGCATCACCTGATATGTGCGGATAGCGCCCTTTATCCAGAGCAGCTACGTGCTATTACCGATTATCCGGACGCTTTGTTTGTCAGGGGAAACCCCTCGGTGCTGTCGAGCCTGCAACTGGCCGTCGTTGGCAGCCGTACTCACTCCTGGTATGGGGAGCGCTGGGGAAAGATTCTTTGTGAGCAGCTGGCTCAGATGGGTCTTACGATCACCAGCGGCCTCGCCTGTGGCATCGATGGTATCGCGCATCGCGCTGCACTTAGCGTCAAAGGTAAAAGCGTTGCGGTTCTGGGAAATGGTTTGGCAGATGTCTATCCGCGTCGCCATAAGTCGTTGGCTTCACAACTTGTTGAGAGTGGCGGGGCTGTTGTTTCTGAGTTTTCACTTGTGACGCCTCCATGGCCGGGTAATTTTCCCCGGCGTAACCGCATTATTAGCGGACTCAGTCAGGGGGTGTTCGTTATAGAAGCGCTGATAAGAAGTGGCTCGCTGGTGACTGCCAAATGTGCGCTTGAACAGGGTCGTGAAGTCTTCGCATTACCGGGAGCAATAGGAAACCCAGGTAGTGAAGGTCCTCACTGGTTAATAAAGCAAGGCGCGACGCCCGTGACGGCGGTAGAAGATATTCTGGAAAGTTTGCAATCAGGGCTGAACTGGTTGCCAGAAGATCCCAAAAATTGGCTTTATTCATCAGATCAGGACCAGGTAGCATTGCCATTTCCTGAGCTCCTGGCTAACGTAGGAGATGAGGTAACACCTGTTGACGTTGTCGCTGAACGTGCCGGCCAACCTGTGCCAGTAACGGTAGCACAGCTACTGGAACTGGAGTTAGCAGGATGGATCGCAGCTGTACCCGGCGGCTATGTCCGATTAAGGAGGGCAAGCCATGTTCGACGTACTCATGTATTTGTTTGAGACTTACATCCATAACGAAGCTGAAGCACGCGTGGATCAGGACAAACTCACACGCGATCTCACCGATGCAGGTTTCGAACGGGAAGATATTTACAACGCGTTAATATGGCTGGAAAAACTGGCTGATTATCAGGAAGGCCTTGCCGAACCGATGCAGTTAGTTTCCGATCCACTGTCTGTACGCATCTATACGGCTGAAGAGTGTGAAAGGCTGGATGCCAGTTGCCGGGGATTTATCTTATTCCTGGAGCAGATTCAGGTGCTGAACCTCGAAACGCGAGAAATGGTGATAGAGCGCGTCATGGCGCTGGATACGGCAGAATTTGAGCTGGAAGATCTGAAATGGGTCATCCTGATGGTTCTGTTCAATATTCCAGGGTGTGAAAATGCCTATCAGCAAATGGAAGAATTACTCTTTGAAGTGAATGAAGGTATGCTGCATTAATTCATCGTGCAGCACCAAGAGTTGTTATGGCCAAATCAGCACTATTTACGGTGCGTAAACATGAGTCCTGCCCGCAGTGTGGGGCAGAACTTGTTATCCGGTCCGGTAAACACGGGCCGTTTCTCGGTTGTTCACACTATCCAGAATGTGATTATGTCCGTCCCCTGAAAAACCAGGCGGACGGGCATATTGTTAAGGTTCTGGAGGGACAGGCATGCCCGCAATGTGGCGGCGATCTTGTGCTGCGCCAGGGACGTTTTGGCATGTTTATCGGCTGTAGCCGCTATCCCGAATGCGATCACACCGAACAAATCGATAAACCTGACGAAACAGCTTTAGCCTGTCCACAATGTGACAGCGGCCACCTCGTCCAACGCCGCTCACGCTATGGTAAGACATTCCACTCCTGCGATCGTTATCCTGAATGTCAGTTCGTAACCAATTTCAAACCGGTAGCGGGGAGCTGCCCTGAGTGTCATTACCCGCTACTTATCGAGAAAAAAACGGCGCAAGGTGTGAAGCGCTTCTGCGCCAGTAAACAATGTGGAAAGCCGGTTTCGGCGGAATAAAAAAGTGAACAATAACCTGCAACCAGGCTCCGTTGCGCATGCAGTGGACGTGCTGAATAATGAAGAAGTCATCGCTTATCCAACAGAAGCTGTTTTTGGGGTGGGATGCGATCCCGACAGCGAATTAGCCGTAACGCGTTTATTAACGCTGAAGCAGCGTCCGGTTGAAAAAGGCCTGATTTTAATTGCTGCCAGTTTTGAACAGCTTAAACCTTATATCGATGATTCCATGTTGACGTCAGCGCAGCGTGAAACCATTTTTTCAGCCTGGCCGGGGCCGGTAACCTTCGTGTTTCCAGCGTTGCCGACAACGCCGCGATGGCTGACGGGGCGTTTTGACTCCCTTGCCGTGCGCGTGACAGACCATCCGCTGGTAATCGAATTGTGTAATCATTTTGGTAAGCCGCTGGTTTCAACCAGTGCCAACCTGACGGGATTGCCTCCTTGCCGCACCTCAGAGGAGGTGGTAGCGCAGTTTGGCAGTGATTTCCCTGTGGTTATCGGTGAGACCGGTGGCCGCCAGAATCCGTCAGAAATTCGTGATGCGTTGACCGGCGAGCGTTTTCGCCAGGGGTAATCAGATGGAAACGTACGCCGTTTTTGGTAATCCAATTGCGCATAGCAAGTCGCCATTTATTCATCAGCAGTTCGCGCAACAGCTTCATATTGAGCATCCTTATGGGCGTGTGCTTGCGCCCGTTGATGCCTTTGTAACGACGCTGGAGGCTTTTTTTGCTGGTGGCGGAAAAGGGGCCAATGTCACGGTGCCTTTTAAAGAAGAGGCATTCGGACGCGCCGATGAGTTAACAGAGCGGGCTTCCCTTGCGGGAGCCGTGAATACTCTCAAGCGCCTTGAAGACGGCCGAATTTTGGGGGACAACACAGATGGTATTGGTCTGTTGAGCGATCTGGAGCGTTTGTCATTTATTAAACCCGGCGCGCGGATCCTGCTGATTGGCGCAGGCGGCGCGGCCCGGGGGGTAATATTACCGCTGCTCTCGCTGGATTGCGCAGTGACCATAACAAACCGTACCTGGTCCAGGGCAGAAGAGTTAGCCGCGCTTTTCACCCACACTGGCAGTATTCATGCTGTAGCCATGGACGCGTTGAGCGACCATGAATTCGACCTGATCATCAATGCGACTTCAAGCGGTATTGGCGGTGAGATCCCCGCAATCCCCGCCTCATTAATCAGTGAACATGTTTATTGCTATGACATGTTCTATCAGAAAGGAAAAACCCCTTTTCTTAACTGGTGCGAACAGCTAGGCGCAAAACATCTCGCTGATGGGTTAGGGATGCTGGTGGGGCAGGCCGCGCATGCGGTGATGCTCTGGCATGGTGTGCTGCCAGAAGTGAAGCCTGTCATTGAAAAACTTAAACAGGAGCTATCGGCATGAACCAGGCGATCCAGTTCCCGGATCGAGAAAGCTGGGATGAAGAAAAGCTGGCCGTCTGTTTCCCGGCGCTGGTTAATGGTATGCAAGTGATGTGTGCCATTGCAGGGGTAACGCTGACCCATCGTTTTGGCGATGGCCTTCCCCTTGATACGTTTCGTGAACATCGCTGGGATCTGGAAGAAGAAGCCAGCGATGCGATCCGTAACGGTGATGAGGACGATCAGGGATGGTTCTGGCTTTCCTGATCCAGATAGTCGTTCTTCCATTTAACGTAGTTATTGGCCGAGTACTGCAAACCTTCTGTTTCCGCTTCCGTCAGGGGGCGGATCTGTTTCACCGGACTTCCTAAATAGAGAAAGCCACTTTCGAGCCGCTTGTTTTGCGGCACCAGGCTGCCGGCACCAATCATCACGTTATCTTCTACTACCACCCCATCCAGCAAAATAGATCCCATACCAACCAGTACGCGATTGCCGATCGTGCAGCCGTGCAACATCACTTTATGACCGACGGTAACATCCTCACCCACGATGAGCGGATTACCTTCAGGGTTATAAGAGGATTTATGGGTGACATGCAGTACGCTGCCATCCTGAATATTGGTTCGTGCGCCGATAGCGACATAGTTAACGTCACCACGAATGACGACCAGCGGCCAGATACTGACATCATCACCCAGCCGGACATCGCCAATGACTACGCTGCTGCTGTCGATCATGACGCGATCGCCTTGTTTTGGGAAAAGATCTTTGTAGGGACGGATTACTGCAGACATATCAACCTCGACTGATGTGCGTTTTACAGGAAACTTTGATCCTATTACTCGCCTTGATCAAGGGGCATTTACGTCATTATTTGAGCATATCGGACGGGATTTCGGCGAAAAGAACGAAAAAAGAACAGTCGGAAGAAAAGATCGAAAAAATGCTTGTGCTAAAAACTGGGATCCCTATAATGCGCCTCCATCGACACGGCGGATGTGAATCACTTCACACAAACAGCCGGGTTGGTTGAAGAGAAAAGCGTGAAATAATCGCTTGACTCTGAAAGAGGAAAGCGTAATATACGCCACCTCGCAACGGTGAGCGAAAGCCGCGTTGCACTGCTCTTTAACAATTTATCAGACAATCTGTGTGGGCACTCAAAGTGACATGGATTCTTAATGTCTTCGGACAATAAATGAATACCAAGTCTCTGAGTGAACATACGTAATTCATTACGAAGTTTAATTCACGAGCATCAAACTTAAATTGAAGAGTTTGATCATGGCTCAGATTGAACGCTGGCGGCAGGCCTAACACATGCAAGTCGAACGGTAGCACAGAGAGCTTGCTCTCGGGTGACGAGTGGCGGACGGGTGAGTAATGTCTGGGAAACTGCCTGATGGAGGGGGATAACTACTGGAAACGGTAGCTAATACCGCATAACGTCGCAAGACCAAAGAGGGGGACCTTCGGGCCTCTTGCCATCAGATGTGCCCAGATGGGATTAGCTAGTAGGTGGGGTAACGGCTCACCTAGGCGACGATCCCTAGCTGGTCTGAGAGGATGACCAGCCACACTGGAACTGAGACACGGTCCAGACTCCTACGGGAGGCAGCAGTGGGGAATATTGCACAATGGGCGCAAGCCTGATGCAGCCATGCCGCGTGTATGAAGAAGGCCTTCGGGTTGTAAAGTACTTTCAGCGAGGAGGAAGGCATTGTGGTTAATAACCACAGTGATTGACGTTACTCGCAGAAGAAGCACCGGCTAACTCCGTGCCAGCAGCCGCGGTAATACGGAGGGTGCAAGCGTTAATCGGAATTACTGGGCGTAAAGCGCACGCAGGCGGTCTGTCAAGTCGGATGTGAAATCCCCGGGCTCAACCTGGGAACTGCATTCGAAACTGGCAGGCTAGAGTCTTGTAGAGGGGGGTAGAATTCCAGGTGTAGCGGTGAAATGCGTAGAGATCTGGAGGAATACCGGTGGCGAAGGCGGCCCCCTGGACAAAGACTGACGCTCAGGTGCGAAAGCGTGGGGAGCAAACAGGATTAGATACCCTGGTAGTCCACGCCGTAAACGATGTCGACTTGGAGGCTGTGCCCTTGAGGCGTGGCTTCCGGAGCTAACGCGTTAAGTCGACCGCCTGGGGAGTACGGCCGCAAGGTTAAAACTCAAATGAATTGACGGGGGCCCGCACAAGCGGTGGAGCATGTGGTTTAATTCGATGCAACGCGAAGAACCTTACCTACTCTTGACATCCAGAGAACTTTCCAGAGATGGATTGGTGCCTTCGGGAACTCTGAGACAGGTGCTGCATGGCTGTCGTCAGCTCGTGTTGTGAAATGTTGGGTTAAGTCCCGCAACGAGCGCAACCCTTATCCTTTGTTGCCAGCGGTTAGGCCGGGAACTCAAAGGAGACTGCCAGTGATAAACTGGAGGAAGGTGGGGATGACGTCAAGTCATCATGGCCCTTACGAGTAGGGCTACACACGTGCTACAATGGCGCATACAAAGAGAAGCGACCTCGCGAGAGCAAGCGGACCTCATAAAGTGCGTCGTAGTCCGGATTGGAGTCTGCAACTCGACTCCATGAAGTCGGAATCGCTAGTAATCGTAGATCAGAATGCTACGGTGAATACGTTCCCGGGCCTTGTACACACCGCCCGTCACACCATGGGAGTGGGTTGCAAAAGAAGTAGGTAGCTTAACCTTCGGGAGGGCGCTTACCACTTTGTGATTCATGACTGGGGTGAAGTCGTAACAAGGTAACCGTAGGGGAACCTGCGGTTGGATCACCTCCTTACCTTAAAGAACCTGCCTTTGTAGTGCTCACACAGATTGTCTGATGAAAATTAGCAGTAAAAATCTCTGCAGGCTTGTAGCTCAGGTGGTTAGAGCGCACCCCTGATAAGGGTGAGGTCGGTGGTTCAAGTCCACTCAGGCCTACCAAATTTGCGCAGCAAATTTGAGGAGATTGACCACGATGGGGCTATAGCTCAGCTGGGAGAGCGCCTGCCTTGCACGCAGGAGGTCTGCGGTTCGATCCCGCATAGCTCCACCATCTTTACTGCGACAACATGAAAACTTCAGAGTGTACCTGAAAAGGTGCGCTGCGAAGTTTTGCTCTTTAAAAATCTGGATCAAGCTGAAAATTGAAACGACACACCGTGTCTGTTCTCCGTAATAAGAACAGAATCAGGTGTGTTCGAGTCTCTCAAATTTTCACAATCGCGATGATGAATCGAATGAAACATCTTCGGGTTGTGAGGTTAAGCGACTAAGCGTACACGGTGGATGCCCTGGCAGTCAGAGGCGATGAAGGACGTGCTAATCTGCGAAAAGCGCCGGCGAGGTGATATGAACCTTTGACCCGGCGATGTCCGAATGGGGAAACCCAGTGCAATCCGTTGCACTATCGTTAACTGAATACATAGGTTAACGAGGCGAACCGGGGGAACTGAAACATCTAAGTACCCCGAGGAAAAGAAATCAACCGAGATTCCCCCAGTAGCGGCGAGCGAACGGGGAGCAGCCCGGAGTCTGAATCAGCTTGTGTGTTAGTGGAACGGTCTGGAAAGTCCGACGGTACAGGGTGATAGTCCCGTACATGAAAGCACACTTGCTGTGAACTCGAAGAGTAGGGCGGGACACGTGGTATCCTGTCTGAATATGGGGGGACCATCCTCCAAGGCTAAATACTCCTGACTGACCGATAGTGAACCAGTACCGTGAGGGAAAGGCGAAAAGAACCCCGGCGAGGGGAGTGAAAAAGAACCTGAAACCGTGTACGTACAAGCAGTGGGAGCACCTTCGTGGTGTGACTGCGTACCTTTTGTATAATGGGTCAGCGACTTATATTCTGTAGCAAGGTTAACCGTATAGGGGAGCCGAAGGGAAACCGAGTCTTAACTGGGCGTTAAGTTGCAGGGTATAGACCCGAAACCCGGTGATCTAGCCATGGGCAGGTTGAAGGTTGGGTAACACTAACTGGAGGACCGAACCGACTAATGTTGAAAAATTAGCGGATGACTTGTGGCTGGGGGTGAAAGGCCAATCAAACCGGGAGATAGCTGGTTCTCCCCGAAAGCTATTTAGGTAGCGCCTCGTGAACTCATCTCCGGGGGTAGAGCACTGTTTCGGCTAGGGGGCCATCCCGGCTTACCAACCCGATGCAAACTGCGAATACCGGAGAATGTTATCACGGGAGACACACGGCGGGTGCTAACGTCCGTCGTGAAGAGGGAAACAACCCAGACCGCCAGCTAAGGTCCCAAAGTCATGGTTAAGTGGGAAACGATGTGGGAAGGCACAGACAGCCAGGATGTTGGCTTAGAAGCAGCCATCATTTAAAGAAAGCGTAATAGCTCACTGGTCGAGTCGGCCTGCGCGGAAGATGTAACGGGGCTAAACCATGCACCGAAGCTGCGGCAGCGACACTATGTGTTGTTGGGTAGGGGAGCGTTCTGTAAGCCGTTGAAGGTGAACTGTGAGGTTTGCTGGAGGTATCAGAAGTGCGAATGCTGACATAAGTAACGATAAAGCGGGTGAAAAGCCCGCTCGCCGGAAGACCAAGGGTTCCTGTCCAACGTTAATCGGGGCAGGGTGAGTCGACCCCTAAGGCGAGGCCGAAAGGCGTAGTCGATGGGAAACAGGTTAATATTCCTGTACTCGGTGTTACTGCGAAGGGGGGACGGAGAAGGCTATGTTGGCCGGGCGACGGTTGTCCCGGTTTAAGCATGTAGGCGGAGGTTCCAGGTAAATCCGGTACCTTTTTAACGCTGAGGTGTGATGACGAGGCACTACGGTGCTGAAGTAACAAATGCCCTGCTTCCAGGAAAAGCCTCTAAGCATCAGGTAACAACGAATCGTACCCCAAACCGACACAGGTGGTCAGGTAGAGAATACCAAGGCGCTTGAGAGAACTCGGGTGAAGGAACTAGGCAAAATGGTGCCGTAACTTCGGGAGAAGGCACGCTGATATGTAGGTGAAGCCCCTGCGGGTGGAGCTGAAATCAGTCGAAGATACCAGCTGGCTGCAACTGTTTATTAAAAACACAGCACTGTGCAAACACGAAAGTGGACGTATACGGTGTGACGCCTGCCCGGTGCCGGAAGGTTAATTGATGGGGTTAGCGGCAACGCGAAGCTCTTGATCGAAGCCCCGGTAAACGGCGGCCGTAACTATAACGGTCCTAAGGTAGCGAAATTCCTTGTCGGGTAAGTTCCGACCTGCACGAATGGCGTAATGATGGCCAGGCTGTCTCCACCCGAGACTCAGTGAAATTGAAATCGCTGTGAAGATGCAGTGTACCCGCGGCAAGACGGAAAGACCCCGTGAACCTTTACTATAGCTTGACACTGAACACTGGTCCTTGATGTGTAGGATAGGTGGGAGGCTTTGAAGCGTGGACGCCAGTCTGCGTGGAGCCATCCTTGAAATACCACCCTTTAATGGCTGGTGTTCTAACGTAGACCCGTTACCCGGGTTGCGGACAGTGTCTGGTGGGTAGTTTGACTGGGGCGGTCTCCTCCTAAAGAGTAACGGAGGAGCACGAAGGTTAGCTAATCCTGGTCGGACATCAGGAGGTTAGTGCAATGGCATAAGCTAGCTTGACTGCGAGAGTGACGGCTCGAGCAGGTGCGAAAGCAGGTCATAGTGATCCGGTGGTTCTGTATGGAAGGGCCATCGCTCAACGGATAAAAGGTACTCCGGGGATAACAGGCTGATACCGCCCAAGAGTTCATATCGACGGCGGTGTTTGGCACCTCGATGTCGGCTCATCACATCCTGGGGCTGAAGTAGGTCCCAAGGGTATGGCTGTTCGCCATTTAAAGTGGTACGCGAGCTGGGTTTAGAACGTCGTGAGACAGTTCGGTCCCTATCTGCCGTGGGCGCTGGAGAATTGAGGGGGGCTGCTCCTAGTACGAGAGGACCGGAGTGGACGCATCACTGGTGTTCGGGTTGTCATGCCAATGGCACTGCCCGGTAGCTAAATGCGGAAGAGATAAGTGCTGAAAGCATCTAAGCACGAAACTTGCCCCGAGATGAGTTCTCCCTGACCCTTTAAGGGTCCTGAAGGAACGTTGAAGACGACGACGTTGATAGGCCGGGTGTGTAAGCGCAGCGATGCGTTGAGCTAACCGGTACTAATGAACCGTGAGGCTTAACCTTACAACGCCGAAGCTGTTTCGGTGTGATTTGAGACGATTTTCAGCCTGATACAGATAACAGAATTTGCCTGGCGGCTGTAGCGCGGTGGTCCCACCTGACCCCATGCCGAACTCAGAAGTGAAACGCCGTAGCGCCGATGGTAGTGTGGGGTCTCCCCATGCGAGAGTAGGGAACTGCCAGGCATCAAATTTAGCGTGCTGATATGGCTCAGTTGGTAGAGCGCACCCTTGGTAAGGGTGAGGTCCCCAGTTCGAATCTGGGTATCAGCACCACTTTATACTTAGGTTAAAGTTCGGCAAGAAGTAAAAGAATTTGTCTGGCGGCTGTAGCGCGGTGGTCCCACCTGACCCCATGCCGAACTCAGAAGTGAAACGCCGTAGCGCCGATGGTAGTGTGGGGCCTCCCCATGCGAGAGTAGGGAACTGCCAGACATCAATTAAGTGAAAAGGCCATCCGAAAGGATGGCCTTTTTGCATTTCTGCGCCATAAAAACGTCTGGCCCGGGGCGTATGCGCCACCGGGCCAGACGCTATTAGTGGATAACCTGCGATAAAAATGCCCGAGTACGTTCTGATTTAGGGTTGGAGAAAAACTCCTCTGGCGGCGCCTGCTCAACAATCTCCCCACGATCCATGAAGATCACACGGTCCGCGACGGTTCTGGCGAAACCCATCTCATGCGTGACGCAGAGCATGGTCATTCCCGATTGCGCGAGCCCTATCATCGTATCCAGAACCTCTTTAACCATCTCCGGATCGAGCGCTGAGGTGGGTTCATCAAACAACATGATTTTAGGTTTCATGCACAGAGAGCGGGCGATGGCCACGCGCTGCTGCTGTCCACCCGAGATCTGCCCCGGAAACTTGTGGGCATGTTCTGCAATGCGTACCCGCTCCAGATAGTGCATGGCAAGCGCTTCAGCCTCCTTTTTCGGCATCTTACGCACCCAGATGGGGGCCAGAGTACAGTTCTGCAGAACGGTGAGATGGGGGAATAAATTAAAATGCTGGAACACCATGCCCACTTCCTGGCGGACACGCTCAACGTTGCGAATATCGTCGTTCAGCTCAATGCCATCCACCACAATCCGACCTTGCTGATGCTCTTCCAGATGATTGATGCAGCGGATGGTTGTAGATTTACCCGAGCCTGAAGGCCCACAAAGGACGATACGCTCGCCTTGTTTCACCTTCAGGTTAATGTCTTTCAGAACGTGAAATTGCCCGTACCACTTATTCACATTATCCAGCGTAATCATCGCGTCAGCGGGGGTAATAGTTATCTGGCTCATAGGTTCCTCAGTGCGGTGTCCGCCCGGTGTTAAAGCGCTTTTCCAGATGCTGGCTGTAGCGCGACATGCTAAAACAGAAAATCCAGTAAATAAGTGCTGCAAAAACATAGCCTTCTGTCGACATACCCAGCCAGGCCGGATCGACAGTAGCCTGCTGCACGCTACTGAACAGATCGAATAATCCAATGATGATCACCAGACTGGTATCCTTGAACAGCGCAATGATGGTGTTCACCAGACCTGGGATCACCAGTTTCAGCGCCTGAGGCAGGATCACCAGCCCCTGTGTTTTCCAGTAACCCAGCGCCAGCGATTCGGCGGCTTCGTACTGGCCCTTTGGCAGCGCCTGCAACCCGCCGCGGACAACCTCAGCGACATAGGCAGACTGGAACAGAATGACACCAACCAGGGCCCGGATCAGTTTGTCGATAGTGGTGCCTTCCGCCATAAACAGTGGCAGCATCACCGAAGACATAAACAGCACGGTGATAAGCGGCACGCCGCGCCAGAACTCGATGAATATGACCGAGAGGACGCGCACGACCGGCATGGTTGAACGGCGTCCCAGCGCCAGCAAAATCCCTAACGGCAGTGCGCCGGCGATCCCCACCGAAGCGATAATCAGCGTCAGCGTCAGGCCGCCCCACTGGCGGGTTTCAACGCGATCCAGCCCCAGTACGCCGCCATACAACAGTCCCCAGACGATCAGGGGGTAGAGCACCGCCCAGCAGGCGATGTAACGCCCTCGCTGCGGTAACCCCTTCCAGAACATGGGGATGATGGAGAGAAGCCCGACAAGCAGCGCGAGATTGATGCGCCAGCGCTGGTCGTGCGGGTAGAGCCCATACATAAACTGGCCGAAGCGCTGGTGAATAAAGACCCAGCAGGCTCCCTCTTTCGTGCAGTCGGCACGGGTGGTACCGACCCAGTTAGCCTGCAAAAATGCCCAGTTGATAAGCGGCGGAATGAGTTCCCACATCAGCCAGAAGCACAGCAGAGTCAGTAAGCTATTACTCCAACTGGAAAACAGATTTTTACGAGCCCAGGTAATGGCGCGTCCGTTGCCGGTCGTGGCCGGACGCGCAGGGTGAGACAAGACAGCTTTTGTCATCATGGTTCCTTAGCGTTCAACCAGAGCAATGCGACGGTTGTAGATATTCATCAACAATGAAATGGTCAGGCTGATAATCAGGTAAACCGACATGGTAATGGCGATGGTTTCGATGGCTTGCCCGGTCTGGTTCAGCACGGTTCCGGCAAACAGCGAGACCATATCGGGATAGCCAATCGCAGCCGCGAGGGAGGAGTTTTTCACGATATTGAGATACTGACTGGTCAGCGGCGGAATGATCACCCTCATCGCCTGGGGGATGATGACCTGGCGCAGGGTGACGGGGTTGGGAAGCCCAAGCGAGCGTGCCGCCTCATGCTGACCATGCGGAACGGCCTGGATACCGGCGCGAATGATTTCTGCGATAAAGGCCGAAGTATAGATCGAGAGCGCCAGCGTCAGAGCGGCCAGCTCGGGGATCAATACCATGCCGCCGCGGAAGTTAAATCCTTTCAGCTGCGGAACATCCCAGTGAATCGCCGGGCCGAATAGCATCTGTGCCAGCCACGGCAGGATCGCCAGCAAGGCCAGTGTGACAGGCCATGTGCGCCGGAGTTGCCCGGTTTTAATCTGATGCATGCGGTTATAGCGAAACAGCGCAACCGACACCGCGCTCGTGCACGCCAGCGCGGCCAGCAATGGCAACATCCCTTCGGCAATTTGCGGCGCCGGTAGGTATAAGCCGCGGTTGCTTAAAAAGGCCAGATCGAACGCATCTACTGCCTGACGAGGGCCCGGCAGGTTGCGCAGTACGGCGAAATACCAGAAGAAGATCTGCAGCAGCGGCGGGATATTACGGAACGTCTCAATATAAAGGGTGGAAAGCTTACGCAGCAGCCAGTTATCAGAGAGACGAGCGAGCCCAAGGAAAAAGCCCAGCAGGGAAGCAAACATAATACATAGCGCTGAAACCAGCAGGGTATTCATCAGGCCGACAAGGAATACGCGGCCATAGGTGTCACCTTCACTGTAATCAATCAGATGCTGAACGATGCCAAACCCTGCGCTACGGTCAAGAAAGGCAAAGCCCGAAGTAATGCCGCGTGTGCTCAGGTTGGTAACAGTGTTGTGGAACAGGGAGATCGCGACGGCCAGAACAGCGAGAACAGCGAGGCTCTGAAACAGCCAGGCGCGAACCGCAGGGTGAGAAAAGGAGAGGGCTCCTTTCAGGGGTGAGCGGCGTTGGGACATATAAAACCTCGGGTAACCATGACTCTGGACTGGGCACCGCGCTGGCAGTGCCCGTTACAGCACGATGCTTAGCGTACTGGCGGTGCGTACTGAATACCGCCATTGTTCCAGAGGTTGTTCTGCCCACGGCTGATCTTCAGCGCGCTTTCAGAACCCACGTTGCGCTCGAAGATCTCAGCGTAGTTACCCACTTTTTTGATGATGTTGTACGCCCACTTGTTATCCAGCTTCAGATCCTTGCCGTAATCGCCTTCTTTACCCAGCAGGTGGGCCATATCAGGGGTGGTCGGGTTCGCAGCTTTCTCATCGACGTTCTTCGAGTTGACGCCCATCTCTTCGGCATTGAGCATGGCGAACAGCGTCCAGCGCACCACTGAGTTCCATTCATCATCACCGCGGCGGACTACCGGGCCCAGCGGCTCTTTGGAGATGACTTCCGGCAGCACAATCCATTCCGCCGGATTGCTCAGTTTGATCCGCAGCGCATACAGCTGAGACTGATCCGACGCCAGGGTATCGCAACGGCCCGATTCCAGCGCTTTGGCCGATTCGTCAGAGCGGTCGAAGGTGACTGGCGTATATTTCATATTGTTGGCTTTGAAATAATCGGCGACATTCAGCTCTGTGTCAGTGCCGGCCTGAATACAGACGGTCGCACCATCCAGTTCTTTCGCACTCTTCAGGCCTGCTTTATTGTGCGTCAGGAAACCAATGCCGTCATAATAGGTCACGCCGGTAAAGGACATGCCCATTCCGGTATCACGTGATGAGGTCCAGGTGGTATTACGTGAAAGCATATCCACTTCGCCGGATTGCAGGGCGGTAAAGCGCTCTTTAGCCGTCAGCGGGGTATATTTCACCTTAGTGTCATCGCCGAATACTGCAGCGGCAACGCCACGGCATACGTCGACATCAATACCGGAGAACTTACCGTTGGCGTCTGCGTAAGAAAAACCGGGCAGGCCGTCACTGATGCCGCACTGCACAAAACCTTTTTGCTTTACGGCGTCCAGAGTGGCGCCCGCCTGAGCCTGGCCGGAAATTGCAACGAGCACACCTGCAGCGGCGAGGCTGGCCATCATCATCTTTTTCATAATGCATCCTGTGTGGCGAAAATTATCGTTATAGTGAGGCGTTTATAAACGCTTTAACCTGTCTGTGGCTGTGGCCGACGTTAATAAAGCAAACGTAATGCCAGTTTTTGTATTTAACGTAAGAAGCGATTACGCAGCGCGTAAAGCTGAATGCAGACAAGGATAATTAAAATGAGCGCCCTGAAATGGTGCGAAATGACAATCTGCGCCACAAATCGGAGCAAATCGTAAATAGAGAAAGTAAAGAAGGTGTGAATAAAAACAAGCCAGCGAGGGGAGTGAAAATAATGCCGGAAAAAGATGTGAGTAAAATAAGGTTTACTTATTCACCTGCACCATGAAAGCAAAAGCGCGGACGGTGCCGCGCTTTCGGGATTACTTAGACACGGCAATGATACCCAGTGTCAGGCCTGCAATGGCTGCCGCGCCACCTGCGATCGCCCCTGCGGTTTCCCAGTTATCCTGCGTGGTACCTTTCATGCAGGTATTGGTGTGAACCAGTCTTCCCTGATCGTCGTATACCGGTACGCACGGAGAATCATGTGCGCAACCAGCAAGCAACGCAGCAAGGAGTGCAACCGAAATGAATCTTTTCATGGTGTTACCTCAAAATGAAATCTAACTTTGCGATATAGTCAGGAAAATCTTCTGCAAAGCTGGTGGCTATTTTACCACCACTGCAAATTCGCTATGTAGAGTGAATAATCTCAAATTATTTGGATTGTAAAAAATATGGAGAAACCTGACTGGTCCAGGGCAATAATGGAGAAAATGAGGAGGACTGCGGAGTAAAAGGATGCGTCTTAACGCCATAAGCAACCAATTCATTGTACCGCTAATTAATAAGTTAAATAAATAAGTGAGTCTAACTTTCTGTTTATAATCATAAGAAAAGGCGCCGAAGCGCCTTTATCTGTTATTGCTCATGATGACGCGTAAAGCGTCTTCGCACCACCACAAAAAAGACCGGCACAAAGAATATCGCCAGCAGGGTAGCCGAAAGCATCCCGCCCATCACCCCGGTACCCACGGCGTTTTGCGCGCCACTGCCCGCACCGTGGCTGATAACCAGCGGCATCACGCCGAGGATAAACGCCAGAGAGGTCATCAGGATGGGACGAAGGCGCATACGTGACGCCTCCAGCGTGGCTTCAATAATGCCTCTTCCCTCCTTCTCCATCAGGTCTTTAGCAAACTCGACAATCAGGATGGCGTTCTTGGCCGACAGGCCGATAGTGGTGAGCAGCCCCACCTGGAAATAGACATCATTATTCAGCCCGCGCAGGGAAGCGGCCAGCAGAGCACCCACCACGCCTAATGGCACTACCAGCATTACCGAGAACGGAATCGACCAGCTCTCATACAATGCCGCCAGGCAGAGGAATACCACCACCAGCGAGATGGCATACAGGGCAGGCGCCTGGTTGCCGGAGAGCCGCTCCTGATAAGACATGCCGGTCCAGTCATAACCGATCCCCGTCGGCAGTTTCGCCGCCAGTTTTTCCATTAACACCATGGCTTCGCCGGTACTCTTGCCGGGTGCAGCTTCGCCGAGGATCTCCATCGAAGGGGTGCCGTTATAGCGCTCCAGGCGCGGAGAACCGTAGATCCAGTGCGACTGGCTGAATGCGGAGAGCGGCACCATTTGACCGTTGGCGCTGCGGACATACAGGCGATTGATATCCTCCGGCAGCATCCTGAAACGGGCATCCGCCTGGACATACACTTTCTTCACCCGACCACGGTCAATATAGTCGTTGACGTAAGTCCCCCCTAATGCGGTGGAGATGGTCTGGTTGATGTCCGACACGCTGACGCCCAGCGCCTGCGCTTTTTCCTGATCGATATCCAGTTTGAACTGCGGCGTATCTTCCAGTCCATTGGGTCGCACGCGAACGAGCATATCGGGATGCCCTTTAATCATACCCAGCAGCTGGTTTCGGGCCTGGGTCAGCTGGTTATGGCCGAGGTTGGCCTGGTCGATCAGTTCAAAATCGAAGCCCGTTGCGGTGCCCAGTTCGATAATGGCGGGCAGGTTGAACGGGAAGACCAGCCCATCTTTAATCTGACTGAAGGCCCGTGTTGCCCGGCTGACGATAGCGCCGACGCTGTTTTCGGCACCGGGACGCGCCTCCCAGGGCTTAA
Source organism: Leclercia adecarboxylata (assembly GCF_023639785.1). Lineage (NCBI taxonomy): Bacteria > Pseudomonadati > Pseudomonadota > Gammaproteobacteria > Enterobacterales > Enterobacteriaceae > Leclercia > Leclercia adecarboxylata. The sequence continues at coordinate 4,217,035 of NZ_CP098325.1, read as the reverse complement.
GGCTGATAAACGCCACCCCGGCATTCTGGCCCTGGCCGCTGAAGCTAAAGCCGTTGACGGTAAAGACCGACGCCACGTTGGCTTTTTCATTGGTAAGGTAATAGTGCTCGACCTGATCCAGCACCTGCTGAGTACGGGTTTGGGTGGCGCCCGCCGGGAGTTGCACCATCGTCATAAACACGCCCTGATCCTCTTCCGGCAGGAACGAGGTAGGCAGGCGCAGGAACAGCACCGCCATGCCGCCGACAATCAGAACATAGACCACCAGGTAGCGGCCCGTTTTACGCAAAATATGGCTGACACTGTTGCTGTAATGCGCCACGCTCCTGTCAAACAGGGCATTAAACCAGCCGAAGAAGCCCCCTTTGCTCCCATGATGCTCGTCGGGCGCCTTAAGCAGAGTGGCACAGAGGGCGGGCGTGAGGATCAGCGCCACCAGTACCGAAAGCGCCATTGCCGAGACGATGGTCAGAGAGAACTGGCGATAGATCGCCCCGGTGGAACCGCCGAAAAAGGCCATCGGGATAAATACCGCCGACAGCACCATGGCAATCCCCACCAGCGCACCCTGAATCTGCGACATCGATTTTTGCGTCGCCTCTTTCGGCGGGAGCTTATCCTCCACCATTACGCGCTCGACGTTCTCCACCACCACGATGGCATCATCCACCAGCAAGCCTATCGCCAGCACCATGCCGAACATGGTCAGGGTGTTGATCGAGAAGCCAAACGCTGCCAGCACCGCAAACGTTCCCAGCAGGACCACCGGCACGGCAATGGTCGGAATGAGCGTGGCGCGCAGGTTTTGCAGGAACAGGTACATCACCAGGAACACGAGGATGATGGCTTCAAACAGCGTCTTCACCACTTCATGAATAGAGATCTTCACAAAGGGCGTGGTGTCATAGGGATAGACCACCTTCAGCCCTTGAGGGAAGAAGGTCTGCAGCTGCGCCAGCTTGGTTTTAATGGCCGCGGCGGTATCCAGCGCATTGGCGCCGGTCGCGAGCTTGATACCGAGCCCGGTTGCCGCCTGACCATTGATTTTGGTCACCATGTTGTAGTTTTCACCACCGGGGGCAATGCGGGCGACATCTTTCAGGTGCACCATCGACCCGTCCTGGTTGACCTTCAGGGTGATGTTGCCGAACTCCTCGGCGGTTTTCAGGCGCGTCTGGGCGATGATCGAGGCATTGAGCTGCTGTCCCGGCAATGACGGCGTACCGCCAAGCTGACCCGCTGCAATCTGGTTATTCTGGGTTTTTAACTGGTTAATGACGTCCAGTGGCGTCAGCTGATAGGCATTCAGCTTGTTGGCATCCAGCCAGATACGCATCGCATACTGGGCGCCAAACAGCTGGACATCGCCCACCCCGGAGGTGCGGCTGATCGCATCTTTGACGTTAGAGGCCACATAGTCAGAGATATCGTCCTGGCTCAGGTTTTTATTGTCCGAGACAAAACCGGCCACCAGCAGGAAGCTGCTGCTCGACTTCTCCACGCCAATCCCTTGCTGCTGCACTTCCTGCGGCAATAGCGGCATGGCCAGCTGAAGTTTGTTCTGTACCTGCACCTGGGCAATATCCGGGTCGGTACCGGACTGGAAGGTGAGGGTAATGGTCACGCTGCCCGATGAATCGCTGGTGGAGGACATGTACATCAGGTTATCGATGCCGTTCATGTTCTGTTCGATAACCTGGGTTACCGTATCCTGCACCGTCTGCGCATCCGCGCCGGGATAGGTGGCCGAAATAGCCACGGCAGGGGGCGCAATGGTGGGATACTGCGCCACGGGCAGCTTCAGGATCGCAAGCCCACCCGCCATCATCAGAATGATAGCAAGCACCCACGCAAAGATCGGGCGCTGAATAAAGAAGTTAGCCATGCTCTGATCCTTATCCCGCTTTCTGCGCGGCGGTATCCGGGGTCGCCACCACCGTGACGCCAGGACGCACTTTTTGCAGCCCGCTAATAATTACCCGATCGCCTTCGTGCAAGCCGTCGGTGACCAGCCATTGATCGCCGATAGCCTGAGGAGCGACAACGTTACGGGCCTCGACCTGGTTTTTACCGTTCACCACCATCACGCTGGCCTCTCCGCGCGGGGTGCGGGTGACGCCCTGCTGTGGAACCAGAATCGCGTGCGGCTGGGTGCCTTCATCAATACGCGCGCGGACAAACATGCCGGGCAGCAGGATGTGTTGCGGATTGGGGAAAATCGCCCGCAGAGTAATAGAGCCGGTGCTCTCATCCACGGTGACATCCGAGAATTGCAGCGAGCCTTTCAGCGGATACGGCTGACCATTCTCCATCAGCAGCTGCACGCTGCGGGTGCCTTCGCCCGCCTGCAAACTGGACTGCTTGAGCCGCATAAAATCGTTGCTGGATTGCGTGACATCGACATAAATCGGATCGAGCTGCTGGACCGTAGCCAGCGCCGTGGCCTGTCCGTTAGAGACCAGCGCCCCCTCGGTGATGCTGGATTTACCAATGCGTCCGCCAATGGGGGACGTCACTTTGGTATAAGCAAGATTAATGCGCGCGGTCTCGACGGCTGCCCGGGCCGCCATCACCGAGGCATCAGCCTGGCGGGCGTTAGCCACGGACTGATCGTACTCCTGCTTGCTGACGTACTGCGTTCCGACCAGGGGTAAATAGCGTTTTACCGTCAGGTGAGCAATGCTGGCGGCGGCCTGAGCTTTAGCCAGCTCACCTGAAGCACTGTCAAATGCCGCCTGATAGGAAGCCGGATCGATCTGATATAACGATTCACCGGCTTTCACATCGCTGCCTTCCGTGAAGTTGCGCTTCAGCACAATGCCGCTGACCTGCGGGCGAACTTCGGCAACGCGGTACGCATCGGTCCGGCCAGGCAGCTCGGTGGTCACCTCCAGGGGCGCGCTTTTCACCACATGGACCATCACCTGCGGCGTTGGCGGAAGCTGTGCCTGCCCGGCATGGTCGTCACAACCCACGAGCAATGCGGCACCGATGATAAAACCGGATAAGGGTAAAAACCTGAAATTAGGCGTCATGACTATTCCTTCAAAATCATCAATCCGCATAACCGACTGGGTTAAGCGTTAAGGAGGGGGAAAGAGAAAACGGCGGGCGCCATAATAAAGAATGGCCGGGCGGGTTTTTGATTTATAAGTGCTGAGAATGGAATGAGGATAAAAAAAGTGGCCCGGAGGCATAATAAACAAGAATATAAAACGTCTGGCTATGCTTGCCGGAGAGTTTGTATGAGATGCATTCATGTATTTTATGAATTAAACATCGTGTAAATATCAGTGCGGTTTATAAATTAAGTGAATTAACGTTTTTTGTTCATCATTATTTTTCTGACTGATGGATAATTCGCGCTCTGACGGTCATTGCCGTTGTTTTATAAAAGTCATTAACCTGTTAAATGAGTGATTTTCTATGGCGCGCAAAACCAAGGCCGAGGCACAGAAGACACGCCAGTTATTGATTGAGGCAGCGATAGAGCAGTTTGCCGCGCGAGGCGTCGCCAGCACCACGCTGTCTGATATTGCCGATGCCGCCTGCCTGACCCGGGGGGCCGTATACTGGCACTTCGCCAGCAAAGCCGAACTCTTTGATGCTATCTGGCAGGAGCAACGACCGCTGCACGACATTATTCGCTGTCAGCTATCACAGGCTGAAAAAAGCGATCCATTATTAATTTTGCGTGAGCAGTTTGTTACTGCTTTACAATATATTGCCCAGGATCGTCGCCAGCGTAGCTTATTGCAGATCCTGTATCACAAATGTGAATTCGTTCAGGATATGATTTCAGAAAATCACATCTGCGAAAGGATTGGCTTCAATGATGAAAACGTTCGCGAAATATTGCAAAGATGTATTGTCCTTGGCAGCGTCTCTGCCCAGATCAATATCGACACAACGTTAATTGTTTTTCATGGCTTTTTTTGCGGACTCATTAAAAACTGGTTAATGAGCCCGGAACGAGTGGATCTGTATCAGCAGGCACCGGAACTGGTGGATAACATTCTCTCGACGTTACCGGTTGTCCACCGGGCACACAGGGTATACGACGCCGCATCATAGCGGCATCGCATTATATTTGCTGTGCCAGCATCGCCTGCGGATCGTGGCTCAGGGCGTTGATGGTCTGCGCCGGGACAGGTTTACCCAGCAGGTAGCCCTGCAGCGTGCTGCATCCCAGTTCGGTCAAAAAGTTTTGCTGTTCTTCGGTTTCTACCCCTTCGGCAACCACCTTCAGATTAAGCGTCTTCGCCAGCGCCACAATGGCAGATACGATAGTCGCATCGTCACCCGCGCCGTTGAGATCTTTCACAAATGCCCGATCGATTTTCAGCTCGCAGGCGGGCAACTTTTTCAGGTACAGCAGGCTGGAATAGCCAGTACCAAAATCATCGATAGAGGCTTTTACGCCTGCCTGCGTCAGTTCCGTCAGCACCCGCACGCTCTCATCGGGATTGTTCATGGCCGTGGTTTCGGTCACTTCCAGAATCAGGGTATGCGGCGGAATACGGTGCCGTGCCAGGCTGCCCATAACCGTCTCAACCAGCTGGGGCTGCTCAAACTGCAGCGTGGAGAGGTTCACCGCCATCGACCATTCGGTGTGGCCTTCAAGATGCCAGGCGCGCAGCTGGCGGCAGGCCTCATCAATCACCCAGTTGCCGATAGGAATGATCAGCCCGCTCTTTTCCGCCAGGGGCAGGAACTGCTCGGGAGATAACAGACCCTGCGCAGGATGCTGCCAGCGCAGCAGGGCTTCAAAGCCGACAATGGGGCCAACCGGTGCCTGAAACTTTGGCTGATAAACCAGATGCAGTTCATTACGCTCCAGCGCCAGCCACAAATCGTTCATCAGCTGCAGCTGCGTTTGCGCCAGGGTATTCATCGACGGCTGGAAAAAGTGGTAGCCGTTACGTCCCATATGCTTGGTGTGATACATCGCCGCATCGGCATTAAACATCAGCTCACGCTGGTTTTTGCCATCGTGGGGATAGATGGCAATGCCCACGCTGAGGGTTACCATCAGATCATACAGCTCAAGGCTGAAGGGCTGATCGATGACATGCACCAGCGAACTGGCAAGCGTGGCGGCATCGTTCGGCGTGTCGATCTCGGCGAGCAGCACAAACTCATCGCCGCCAATACGGGCGAGGGTGTACTGGCCCTTCAGCGGCTGTTCCAGACGCTCCGTCACCGCTACCAGCAGCTTGTCACCCGTATCATGCCCGTAGGCATCGTTGACGGCTTTGAAGCCATCAAGGTCCATAAACAGCAGGGCAAACAGCTTCCCTTCACGATCGGCTTTGTTGATCGCCTGATCGAGACGGTCTTCCAGCAGCACGCGATTCGGCAGGCGCGTCAGCGTATCGTGCAGTGCCAGTTGTGCCAGCTCGCGGTTGGCTTCCGCCAGCGATGAGGCGAGCAGGGAGGTGCGGGCCTGCAGTCGGGCATCAAACATTGAGACCAGCAGCGTAATACCCAGAATAGAGAGCGCGACGACGCTCACCAGCACCGCCAGCCAACTGCCGTTGACCCCCTGATGATGCATGTGCATTTGTACCGGAAACTGGGCGGCCTTCATGCCGGTGTAGTGCATGCCGGCTATGGCAACGCCCATCAACACGGCGGCGCCCGCGCGCATCAGCGCGACCTGGGCGGCATCGCGACGCAGACGAAACGTCAGCCAAAGGGCAGCCAGCGAGGCGAAGAGGGCGATAGCCACCGACAGCGCAACCCAGCGCATATCCCAGACGATAGCAGGCTCAACCTGTAACGCCGCCATGCCGGTGTAGTGCATCGCGACAATGCCTGCGCCCAGGATCACCGCGCCGGTAAACAAGCGCCGCCTGCGTAAATGGTCGCGGCTCACCAGCCAGAGGGCGAACAGCGAGGCGCCGATGGCAATCAGCATGGAGAGGGCAGTTTTCAGCAGGTCGTAGTTCATGCGCATGGAGATATCCATCGCCAGCATGCCGATAAAGTGCATGGCCCAGATCCCGATCCCCATGGCGATACCTCCGCCAGTCAGCCAGACGTGGGCCGCAACGCCGGTACTGCCGGCAACCCGTCCTGCCATATTCAGTGCGGTGTAGGATGCAAGGATCGCGACTACAAAGGAGATAACCACAAGAAGTTGGTCGTATTGGCTAACCAGCATGATCTCATCAACTCATACACAGTGGGGTATTACGTGATACCGGGTGAGACGGGCTGAGACATTATCATCCAATGGAAATGCCTCAAAGGGTTTTAAACCCGCACAATTTTCGAGGAAAATCGGGTGCTTAATCCAGATCTGAGCAATTGACCAGCTTGAGTGGATTAACCGAATTCATGTTGCGGCATTGGTCCGTTTCCGTAGAGATCAACTCAATCCACTGCATTAACAGCGCATCGAAAAGGAAAACGCTAATCGCGAAGACGACTAACCACCAATACTTACGGATCATTCGGGAATTCCGGGGACGATTGACAAGAGTGCAGGAAATATACACGAAAATGAGCGGCTGAGAAGTGGGCAGACGGATGTTTACGTTTCAGGGGATAACGGCGTGAAGGGGGGTAAAAAACGCAGGTAAGCGGGGCATAAAAAAAGGCGCGTCCCCATGCCGAGTAGCGCCTTTTTAAACAAGCATTTAGCTAATCGAAATTAGTTCATGCCGTACTTTTTCAGTTTCTTACGCAGTGTACCACGGTTGATGCCCATCATCAGAGCAGCACGGGTCTGGTTACCACGGGTGTATTGCATCACCATGTCCAACAGGGGCTGTTCAACTTCAGCCAGTACCAGCTCATACAGGTCGTTGACGTCCTGACCATTCAGTTGAGCAAAATAGTTCTTCAGTGCCTGTTTAACCGAGTCACGCAGGGGCTTTTGAGTTACCTGGTCCTGAGAGTTAACGGTGGAAACGGTCAGTACGTCAGAATTTACGCGTTGTTCGAACATAGTTCTGTCAGCTCTTTATTTCATTACGCAAGATTTTCGAAGTATGCCTCCAACGCCTCCAGCTGTTCGCTGGCATCCTCTATGGCGTTGAATGTGCGCCGAAACTGGTCATCCGGAGCGTGTTCCTGGAGATACCAGGATACGTGTTTACGCGCGATTCGGTACCCTTTAGCCTGACCATAAAAGTCGTGCAGTTCCCGAATATGTGCGCATAGCAAGTGCTTAACCTCTGCCAGCGGCAGCGGGGCAAGCAGCTCCCCAGTGTCCAGATAATGCTGGATTTCCCGAAAGATCCAGGGTCTTCCCTGAGCCGCACGTCCTATCATCAGAGCATCAGCCCCTGTATAGTCGAGCACAGCTCTGGCTTTAAGCGGGTCAGTAATGTCGCCATTCGCGATAATCGGAATGGAAACGTTCTGCTTAACTGCCCGAATGCTGTCGTATTCAGCTTCACCGTTGAACAAACAGGCGCGGGTGCGTCCATGTATGGTCAGGGCCTGAATGCCACAGTCTTCGGCCAGTTGGGCAATCTCTACACAGTTACGGTGATCCGGCGACCAACCCGTGCGAATCTTTAACGTAACAGGAACGTCCACTGCGCTGACAACCGCCGTCAGGATTGACTTCACCTGGTCGGGGTATTGCAGAAGGGCTGAACCTGCAAGCTTGCGATTCACTTTTTTGGCCGGGCAACCCATATTGATATCAATAATCTGGGCACCACTCTCCACGTTGATACGCGCGGCGTCTGCCATCTCTTCAGGCACGCTCCCGGCGATTTGCACGGTGCGGATACCTGGTTCGTCAATGTGCACCATCCGAAGACGGGATTTATCGCTCTCCCAAACCTGCGGGTTAGACGACATCATCTCTGAAACGGTTAAGCCTGCTCCCATCTCATAGCACAGCGTCCTGAATGGTCGGTCGGTAATACCTGCCATAGGTGCTGCGATCAGGCGATTTCTGAGCTGGTGGTTTCCGATGCGCATGAGTTAAGAAATGACCATACTGTGACTGCAAGGCGGCGTATCTTACGCATTTTTTGCACGAGATGAAAGGCCAAACTTTGAACAATCCCCTGTTACAGATCATGGAATCAGGGACAAAGCACAACAGCCAAAATTATATGCGATATAAATCATTCACTTAAATAGAAGTGGTGATTTTGTGGTCGCTTACAATTTCCTAAAACTTCTCGTTTTTTCTCAAATAATGAAACCCTAAGCCGAATAATCTGCTGTTTTTAACAGCAGATTTTCCTGCTTCTTTGCGATCTGCGTCGCATTTTAGAACATGATCTTTATCAATAGGTTGCCTGGTCTTTAACCATAGGAGGGGTTTAAAAAACAGGCAAACCTGTCACGCTCTATTTTTTACGACCGGTTATGCGGCACCACTCCTCTTTCTCCATGACCGGATCGAGCGTGAAGAGGTCGGCATACGCCTCGCATACACTGTCAGCCTGGCTGGCAAGGATACCGGAAAGGCCTAACAGACCGCCCTCAACAGGCAGGACGCTGATTAACGGTGCCAGTTCACGTAAAGGGCCAGCCAGAATGTTAGCGACCACCACATCGGCTTTCATGGCCTGTGGCTGGTCATTCGGCAGGTAGAGTTCAAGACGATCGGAGACGCCGTTGCGTTCGGCGTTATCGCGGCTGGCCTGAATCGCCTGCGGATCGATGTCGATCCCGATGGCTTTTGCTGCACCCAGTTTGAGGGCGGCGATGGCGAGAATACCGGAGCCACAGCCAAAGTCGATCACCGTTTTACCGTCCAGATCCAGACCGTCCAGCCACTGCAGGCACAGAGAGGTGGTCGGGTGCGTGCCGGTGCCAAACGCGAGGCCCGGATCGAGCATTACGTTTACCGCATTTTCATCCGGCACGTCGCGCCAGCTCGGACAGATCCACAGACGCTTGCCGAACTGCATTGGGTGGAAGTTATCCATCCACTCGCGTTCCCAGTCTTTGTCTTCCAGCTGCTCGATCTTATGCGCAAAGCCTGCGCCCAGCAGCGGATGGTTTTCGAGGATGGCAACAACTTCGGCCATGTCGGTTTCAGCATCAAACAGACCGATAACGTCGGTATCGCCCCACAGGCGCGTTTCCCCCGGCAGCGGTTCAAACACCGGCGTATCATGCGTGTCCTGGAAGGTGATTGAGACCGCACCGGCCTCCATCAGCGCATCGCTCATCTCTTCGGCATTAGCGCCAGTTGTATTCAGTTTCAGTTGGATCCACGGCATGGCAAAACTCTTTATTTATCAGTAGAAATGACGGCCGCCTGCGGAGTGGGTTGACCGAAACGGTTCCCCACCACAAACGCCAGCAAACTTAGCAGTAACGAAGGCACAATCGGATGAAAGCCCAGGTACTGGATCTTAAAGGAGGCGAGCGCGGCATACAGCACACCCCCGACGATCATCGCGCTCAGCGCGCCGGCAGCATTGGCGCGCTCCCAGTAAAGGCCCAGTACCAGCGGCCAGAGGAACACGGCTTCCAGGCCGCCAAACGCCAGTAGATTCAGCCAGATGATCATCTCTGGCGGTCGCCAGGCGGCCAGCAGCAGCAACATGCCCAGAATCAGGGTGATTGCAGCGGACATGCGCTTCAGGCGGCGCTCGTTATTCATCTGTTCGGGGCGCATGTTCAGGTAGAGATCTTTAATGATCGTAGCGGAACTTTGCAGCAGTTGGGCATTAATTGTCGACATGATCGCAGCCATCGGCGCGGCAAGGAAGATCCCGGCAGCAAAGGGCGGCAGCACTTTAACCATCAGGGTGGGGATAACCAGATCCGGCACGGTTAAGTCCGGGATCACCGCCCGGCCAAGGGCTCCCGCAAGGTGCATACCGAACATCAGGATCGCCACCACGATAGTGCCGATAATAATTCCGCGGTGCACCGCTTTGCTGTCTTTATAGGAGATACAGCGCACGGCGGTGTGCGGTAAGCCGATCACCCCGAAACAGACCAGCACCCAGAAGGAGGTCATAAAGGTCGGGGAAAGAATGTCGTCCGCACCCTGCGGTGAAACCAGTTTCGGGTCGATCGTCTGCAGGGTCTCCACCGCGTGGGTTAACCCCCCAGCCGCATGGACCACACCCACCAGCAGCACGATGGTACCTATCAGCATCACCATGCCCTGCAACGTGTCGTTGAGCACGCTGGCGCGGAAGCCGCCAAAGGCGGTGTACAGCGCAATACTGATACCAAAAATCAGCAGCCCCGTTTCATAGGGAATACCGGCTGCGGTTTCAAGCAGGCGCGCGCCGCCAATGAACTGCACGGTCATGGCACCCACGAAGGCCACCAGCAGGCTCAGGCTGGCCAGCCAGACCAGCAGGCGACTCTGATAGCGGGCAAACAGCATGTCGTTGAGGGTCACCGCGTTATAGCGACGCGCCAGAATGGCGAATTTTTTGCCCAGAATACCCAGCGAGAGCCAGATGGCGGGCAGCTGGATCATCGCCAGCAGCACCCAGCCCAGGCCATATTTATAGGCCGCACCCGGGCCGCCAATAAAGGAGCTGGCGCTGATATAGGTGGCGGTCAGGGTCATCGCCAGCACAATGCCGCCCATTGATCGGCTACCCAGGAAATACTCGTTCAGGAACGTGCCCGTTGTGCGTTTACGCATAGCGTAGACGGACAGGCCAAAAACAATAATCAGATACGCGACGAGCGGCAGGATCACTTCAAGCTGCATTATCGTCATCCTCCAGCGGAATATCGCGATAGATGAATTTCACCATCGCCCAGCAGAGCACAATAAACACCAGCGGGATGAGCAGGCAGGCCATCTCAAACCAGTGGGGCAGACCGGTGATACCTATTGCAGAGCCAGGTAAGTAAGCGGCCACTAACCATGCAGCAAGATAAAGAAGGGTTAACCACAGCGCCCATCGCGCTTCTTTATGGGCCTGAACAAAACGCTTGTCCATTTTTTGTCCCTTGTGGAAAAAGAAAGCGGGGATTGTACCTTATGGAGCTTCGCAACCCCCAGAAATAAAAAAGGCCGGATTATCCGGCCTTTTGCTGCTTATTTATGCTTATTTTTCGTAAAGACCGAGTTTCTTCTCCAGATAGTGGATGTTGGTGCCACCATGCTGGAAGTTCTCGTCAGTCATAATACGCATCTGCAGATCGACGTTGGTTTTGATGCCGTCGATGATCAGCTCCTGCAGGGCGTTCTTCATGCGGGCAATCGCCACGTCACGGGATTCGCCATAGCAGATCAGCTTGCCGATCATTGAGTCATAGTACGGCGGTACGGTGTAACCGGCGTAGATATGAGACTCCCAGCGCACGCCAAAACCACCCGGCGCGTGGAAACGCGTGATTTTACCCGGGCTTGGCAGGAAGGTGTTCGGGTCTTCGGCGTTGATACGGCATTCCACCGCATGGCCTTTGACAATCACTTCTTCCTGCTTGATGGACAGCGGCTGACCCGCAGCGATACGCAGCTGCTCTTTGATCAGGTCAACGCCGGTGATCATTTCGGTAACCGGGTGTTCAACCTGAATACGGGTGTTCATCTCGATGAAGTAGAACTCGCCGTTTTCAAACAGGAACTCGAAAGTACCTGCCCCGCGATAGCCGATATCCACACAGGCTTTCGCGCAACGCTCGCCGATGTAGCGACGCAGTTCCGGGGTGATGCCCGGTGCTGGTGCCTCTTCGACCACTTTCTGGTGACGACGCTGCATGGAGCAGTCACGTTCTGCCAGATAGATAGCGTTACCCTGACCGTCTGCCAGCACCTGAATTTCGATGTGGCGTGGGTTTTCGAGGTATTTTTCCATGTACACCATGTCATTGCTGAAAGCTGCTTTTGCTTCCGCTTTGGTCATGGAGATGGACTGGGCCAGTTCAGCGTCGCTGCGCACAACGCGCATACCACGACCGCCGCCGCCGCCGGACGCTTTGATGATTACCGGGTAGCCAATGCGTTTTGCATGGGCGCGGTTAGCATCCATATCGTCGCCCAGTGGGCCGTCGGAACCGGGTACGGTAGGGACGCCTGCTTTCTTCATAGCGGTGATCGCAGACACTTTGTCGCCCATCAGGCGAATGGTGTCAGCTTTCGGGCCGATGAAGATAAAGCCGGAACGCTCTACCTGTTCAGCAAAGTTGGCATTCTCAGAGAGGAAGCCGTAACCCGGGTGAATAGCCACCGCACCGGTGATTTCAGCGGCGCTGATGATTGCCGGGATATTCAGATAGCTTTTTACGGACGGAGCCGGGCCAATACAGACCGTCTCATCCGCCAGTAATACGTGTTTCAGATCGCGATCCGCGCTTGAGTGCACAGCGACAGTCTTGATGCCCAGTTCTTTACAGGCACGAAGGATTCGCAGGGCAATCTCGCCGCGGTTGGCGATGACAATTTTATCCAGCATGTTCGCCTCGTTACTCGATGACGACCAGCGGCTCGTCAAATTCAACCGGCTGACCACTTTCGACCAGAATCGCTTTCACAGTACCTGACTTGTCAGCTTCGATCTGGTTCATCATTTTCATGGCTTCAACGATGCACAGGGTATCGCCCGCGTTAACTTTCTGGCCCACTTCGATGAACGCTTTAGCGTCCGGGCTCGGGGTGCGGTAGAAAGTACCAACCATTGGGGAACGTACGATGTGACCACTGATTTCCGCTGCTGCTGGCGCTTCCATTGCTGGAGTAGCCGCTGGCGCGACAGCGTTAGACAGAGCTGGCTGCTGCATCATTGGTGCAGCGTAAGCTTGTTGCATAACCGGGAAGCCTGCGTTTGGCGCTGCACGGCTGATGCGTACAGACTCTTCGCCTTCAGAAATTTCCAGTTCGGAGATGCCTGATTCTTCAACCAGCTCGATCAGTTTTTTAATCTTACGAATATCCATGAGTGGGTTCCGTACTCTTTGTTTAGTGTGATTGTGACAGGCGTTTTACCGCTGTCTGTAAAGCGAATGAATAACCGTCAGCCCCCAAACCACAGATGACGCCAGCGGCGATATCCGACAGGTAGGAGTGGTGGCGGAACGGCTCCCGCGCATGCACGTTGCTGAGGTGGATCTCAATAAATGGGATACTCACTGCCAGCAGCGCGTCGCGAATAGCAACACTGGTGTGCGTAAACGCGGCCGGATTGATCAGGATATAGTCCGTGGTGTCTTTAGCCTGATGAATTCGGTCGATGAGTGCGTACTCCGCGTTTGACTGAAAATGGTCAAGTTCCACATTAAGCGCCGCTGCTTCGCTACCCAGACGTTTAACAATCTCGGTTAACGTCAGCGTGCCGTACTTCTCGGGTTCACGGGTGCCGAGCATATTCAGGTTCGGTCCGTTCAAAACTAAGATGTGAAACTTGTCAGCCATTGTGCCGCTATCTCCTGCGAATCTACGGTAAAAAACAAAATATACCTTCGATGCGCGATTGTCACCCTCTCAGGCTATGAAAAACCCGTCGGGGAAACCAAAGTGGCACATTATAACGATTTCGTAGCATTTGGCAGCTAAATACTGGTCTTATCAGGGAAGATTATCAACAGCATTCGGATAAATACCCGGGATGGGTAAAAGATCTGCGGGAATACGCACGTTTTCGCTCCTTATCGCCACCACTGGCGAAACTTCTTGTAACGCCATGCCAGAAGGAGGCCAGCCAGCACGGCGTAGACGATCGGCTGTGGCGAGAGAATTTTCACTGACCAAAGGTAGTGGACAGGGGCGAGGATCGCGACAAGGTAGACAAAATTATGCAGAAGTTGCCAGCGCCTTCCCAATTTTCGCTGGGCGTATTGCGTGGAGGTGAGGGTTAATGCCAGCAAAATTATCCAGCTGATAATCCCGAGCGTCAGGTAGGGACGGGTCACCAGTTCGCTCCCCAGCAGGGCCAGATTATTAATGCCCAGCTCCAGCAACGCATAGCTGGTGAGATGTAACGTTGCCCAGGCAAAGCACCACAGGCCTAACAGGCGGCGGGTGCGGATCAGCAGAGGCTGTTTAGCGTAGCGCGCCAGCGGCGAAACCAGCAGAGTCGCCAGTAAAAACTTCAGCGCGGTTCTGCCGGTAAAATGCTGGATGTCCTTTGCCGGATCGGCGCTGAAACCGCCATGGCTGGCAGCCCAGAACAGCCATATAAAAGGAAGCAACCCTGCAAGATGCAGGGCCACTTTCAGCCAGGTAATCTGTTTTGCCGTCAGACGCACTTAGAAAAACTCCTTTAAGTCGAGGCCGCGATAGAGTGACGCGACCTGGTCGGCATAGCCGTTAAACAGCAGTGTAGGCTGGCGCTTCACGTCCAGCGCACCGCCTGAGCCAATAAAGCGCTCCGTGGCCTGCGACCAGCGCGGGTGATCGACATGCGGGTTCACGTTAGCGTAAAAACCGTATTCGTTCGGTGCGGCAAGGTTCCAGGTGGTTGGCGGACGCTCGCGGGTCAGCTTGATACTGACGATGGATTTAATCCCTTTGAAGCCATACTTCCAGGGTACAGTCAGGCGAACAGGGGCGCCGTTTTGCGGTGGGAGCGCTTTACCATACACGCCGACGGTGAGCAGCGTGAGAGGATGCATTGCCTCATCAATACGCAGCCCTTCCACGTACGGGTAATCGAGCCCGCCGCCAATAAACCGGTCTTTCTGGCCCGGCATGATTTCCGGCGCGTACAGGGTCTGGAAGGCAACGTATTTCGCATCGCTGGTGGGTTCCACCAGGGCCAGCAGTTTGTGCAGCGGAAAACCAATCCACGGCACCACCATCGACCAGGCTTCGACGCAGCGCATGCGGTAGATGCGCTCTTCCAGCGGGAAGCGGGTGGTTAAATCGTCATAATCCAGGGTTAGCGGTTTTGCCACTTCGCCGTCGATTTTTAGCGTCCAGGGGTTAGTTTTCAGGCTTCCGGCGTTGGCCGCAGGGTCGGCTTTATCCAGACCAAACTCATAAAAGTTGTTATAGCCCGTCACTTTCTCTTCAGGGGTCTTCGCAAGCTGGCTTTGCCACTGTGCGGGCTGGGTAAAGGTGAGGGGCTTGCCGGGGGGCGCTTTTGGACGATCGTTGCCCTTAAACCAGTCCAGCAGATCGGCCTGGGCGAGGGGCGAGAGCGTCAGCGCACCGGCACCAATCCCCAGCATCTTCAGGATCTGGCGGCGCTTGAGCATAAAAACGGATTCCGCGGTGATATCGGCTTCCGTCAGGGGTTTCACTTTCATGGCTTCCTCCGTCATGCATTTTTCTAAGCATGACGGAGGAGCGGGGTTAAAGCGAATATGTCACGAAAATTTGAAGATTAAGCCAGCTTCACCAGGGTACGGCCCTGGATCTGGTTATTGATGATCTTCGCGGCGTACTCCGGTGCCTGTTCAAGGCTAATCTGGGTGGCGCTTTGGTCGTAGAAGGCGGCTGGCAGGTCGCGAACCAGTCGTTCCCAGGCCTGGGCGCGGCGCGCTGGCGGAGTCATCACTGAATCCACCCCCTGCAAACGGACGTTGCGCAGAATAAACGGCATCACCGTGGTCGGCAGGGCAAAGCCGCCCGCCAGACCGCAGGCCGCCACACAGCCGCCGTAGTTCATCTGCGCCAGCACTTTCGCCAGCACTTTGTCGCCCACGGTATCAACGGCCCCGGCCCAGATCTGTTTTTCCAGCGGACGGGTGTCATTGAACTCATCCCGGCCGAGAATACGGCTGGCGCCGAGGGTGCGCAGGTAGTCATGGGTACTTTCACGGCCGGACACCGCCGCCACCTGATAGCCCAGCTTATGCAGCAGCGCGACCGCCGTACTGCCGACGCCGCCGCTGGCACCTGTCACCACCACTTCACCGGATTCAGGACGTACGCCGGCCTCTTCCAGCGCCATCACGCACAGCATCGCGGTAAAACCGGCGGTGCCGATGATCATCGCTTTACGGCCATCGAGCCCGTCAGGCATTGGCACCAGCCAGTCGCCATTGACGCGCGCCTGTACCGCCAGCCCGCCCCAGTGATTCTCACCCACGCCCCAGCCGGTCAGTAGCACCTGCTGGCCAACGTGAAAACGCGGATCTTCACTTGCGTGTACGCGCCCGGCAAAATCGATACCTGGAACCATTGGGAAATTACGGATGATTTTGCCCGTACCCGTGATGGCGAGGGCGTCTTTGTAATTAAGGCTGGACCAGTCGATGTCAACGGTCACGGCACCTTCAGGCAGACGGCTCTCCTCAATAGATTGCACTGATGCAAGAGTTTTGCCTTCCTGCTGTTCTAAGATCAAAGCCTGCATACGAATTCCTTACCTGGGATGATGATTGGAAAAAAATTTTTGAAGACTATACTCGCTCAATGACATGCGATGCCGATTTAACGCAATAAATTGCCAGATACACCGGATTTGGTAGTATGCCGATGCCGTATTGCAAGTTAGTGCTCACTTGCTGTCCTCACCAACTCACGGAGTAATCTCAAGGATGCGATTATCGACGAAGTTCTCCGCTTTTATCTCCTTGCTTACCGGGGTGACCATTTTTGTCACCTTCATCGGCTGCTCGCTCAGTTTCTATAATGCGATCCAGGGGAAGCTGGCGAACCGCGTTCATTCCGTGGCGTCGGTGATTGATGCCCGCCTTGTCAGCACACCCTTTCCGGAACTTTCCCGTGAACTGGATGAGCTGATGGCCCCGGTGGATATCACGCGGGTGGAGATTAAGCAGGGCGATCACATCCTGTTAAGACATACCGGGCAAACATCTTACCGCCAGGCAGGTTCTCCTCCCCAGACCCTCGAGCTCACCGTTCCCTCCCTGAAAAACCCCGGCCTGACAATAAGCCTGGTCTATCAGGACCCAATGACCACCTATTTTCGTTCAATGATGACCACCGCACCGCTCACCCTGGCGGTATTCTTCGTAGTGGTGTTGATCTTCCTGGCGGTGCGCTGGCTGCGGCGTCAGCTCTCCGGGCAGGAGCTACTGGAGTCGCGGTCAGCGCGGATCCTCAACGGGGAGCGCGGCGCGCAGGTGCGTGGCTCAGTTTATGAATGGCCATCACGCACCAGCAGTGCGCTGGACGTCCTGCTGTCCGAAATTCAGTTTGCCAGCGACCAGCGTAGCCGCATTGATACGCTTATCCGCTCCTATGCCGCCCAGGACAACAAAACCGGCCTCAATAATCGCCTGTTCTTTGATAATCAGCTGGGGACGTTGCTGGAAGATCAGGAGAACGTGGGTACGCACGGAGTGGTGATGATTGTCCGTCTGCCGGACTTCGATCTGCTAAAAGATAACTGGGGGCGGGCGGTTGCCGAGGAGCACCTGTTTACGCTCATCAATATGCTCTCCACCTTTATTATGCGCTACCCTGGCGCACTGCTGGCGCGCTATCACCGCAGTGATTACGCCGTGTTGCTGCCGCACCGCACTCTGAAAGAGTCTGAAAGCATTGCCGGCCTGCTGTTGAAATCGGTGGATGCGCTGCCGCCGAGCAAAATGCTCGACCGTGATGACATGGTGCATATCGGCATTTGCGCCTGGCGCGGCGGCCAGTCAACTGAACAGGTGATGGAGCATGCCGAAGCCGCCACCCGCAACGCGGTGTTGCAGGGGGCAAACGGCTGGGCGGTTTATGATGACTCCCTGCCCGAAAAAGGGCGCGGCAACGTGCGCTGGCGAACCTTAATAGAACAGATGCTCAGCCGCGGCGGGCCGCGGATTTATCAAAAACCGGCGGTGCTGACCAGCGGCCAGGTCCATCACCGGGAGCTGCTCTGTCGGATCTTCGACGGTAACGAAGAGGTGATATCAGCGGAGTATCTGCCGATGGTACTGCAGTTTGGCCTGTCCGAAGAGTATGACCGCCAGCAAATTTCCAGATTGATACCATTCTTATCCTTCTGGCCTGAAGAGCACCTGGCCCTGCAGGTAACGGTAGAGTCTTTGATCCGCCCGCGGTTCCAGCGCTGGCTACGAGATGTGCTGATGCAGTGTGAAAAATCGCAGCGTAAACGGATTATTTTTGAACTTGCAGAGGCGGATGTTGGTCAACACATCAGTCGGTTACAGCCGGTCGTTCGGTTGATGAATGCATTGGGCGCGCGCGTGGCGGTTACGCAGGCGGGTTTAACGCTGGTCAGCACCAGCTGGATCAAGGCGCTGGAGGTGGAGTTACTCAAGCTGCATCCGGGGCTGGTAAGGAATATCGAAAAACGCACGGAAAACCAGCTGCTGGTGCAGAGTCTGGTGGAAGCGTGCAAGGGAACGCAAACACGTGTATTTGCTACAGGCGTACGGTCGCGAACGGAATGGCAGACGTTGACAGAGCGCGGCGTGGCAGGGGGTCAGGGGGATTTTTTTGCAGCCTCTCAGCCTCTTGACAGCAATGTGAAAAAATATTCGCAAAGATACTCTGTTTAACCTGCCGTTTGGTGAGTTTTCACGTAGAATATCGCGCCTGTAGCGTGATGTATGACGAGCAAAATGACAGTGAACGACCTTTAACGGATTACAAATGAACGTGAGGAACGCTGTTTTTTCTCAGCCCTGAGGGAGTCAGGCGACGATTTGTAACAAAGGAAACGTGCTGCACAAATTTTCACCGTAGCAGGCGATTTTTGCGCCTTGTCGCTGCTGCGTGTGGTTGGTAAAGTAAGCGGATTTTGTTTTCCGCCCCAGCTTTCAGGATTATCCCTTAGTATGTTGAAAAAATTTCGTGGCATGTTTTCCAATGACCTGTCCATTGACCTGGGTACCGCGAATACCCTCATTTATGTAAAAGGACAAGGCATCGTACTGAATGAGCCTTCCGTTGTGGCCATTCGTCAGGATCGTGCTGGTTCACCGAAAAGCGTAGCGGCTGTAGGCCATGACGCTAAGCAGATGCTTGGCCGTACGCCGGGTAATATCGCTGCCATCCGTCCGATGAAAGACGGCGTTATCGCTGACTTCTTCGTGACCGAGAAAATGCTTCAGCACTTTATCAAGCAAGTGCACAGCAACAGCTTTATGCGTCCGAGCCCACGTGTTCTGGTTTGTGTGCCGGTTGGCGCTACTCAGGTTGAACGTCGTGCTATTCGTGAATCCGCTCAGGGCGCTGGTGCGCGTGAAGTTTTCCTGATTGAAGAGCCAATGGCTGCAGCAATCGGTGCCGGCCTGCCGGTTTCCGAAGCGACCGGTTCTATGGTTGTGGATATCGGTGGCGGTACCACAGAAGTGGCCGTTATCTCCTTGAACGGCGTGGTTTATTCCTCTTCCGTACGTATCGGCGGCGACCGCTTCGACGAAGCGATCATCAACTACGTTCGCCGTAACTACGGCTCTCTGATCGGTGAAGCCACCGCAGAGCGTATTAAGCACGAAATCGGTTCTGCTTACCCGGGTGACGAAGTGCGCGAGATCGAAGTTCGCGGCCGTAACCTGGCGGAAGGCGTTCCGCGTGGCTTTACCCTGAATTCCAACGAGATCCTTGAAGCGCTGCAGGAGCCGTTAACCGGTATCGTCAGCGCCGTCATGGTTGCCCTCGAGCAGTGCCCGCCGGAACTGGCTTCCGATATCTCCGAACGCGGTATGGTTCTGACCGGTGGTGGTGCGCTGCTGCGTAACCTCGACCGCCTGTTGATGGAAGAGACAGGTATTCCTGTCGTAGTTGCTGAAGATCCACTGACTTGCGTAGCCCGTGGCGGCGGCAAGGCGCTGGAAATGATCGACATGCACGGCGGCGACTTGTTCAGCGAAGAGTAGTCAGGTGTGAAAGGGTAGCGGATGGCTACCCTTTCTCTCTGACGCGAGAGTACGCATAGCCTATGAAGCCAATTTTTAGCCGTGGCCCGTCGCTACAGTTTCGCCTGATCCTTGGGGTGTTGGTAGCGCTTGGTGTCATTATTGCCGATAGCCGCCTCGGTATGTTCAGCCAGATCAGAACATACATGGATACCGCCGTCAGTCCTTTCTACTTTGTATCAAATGGTCCCCGTGAATTACTCGACAGCGTTTCACAAACCCTGTCCTCACGCGATCAACTCGAACTTGAAAACCGCGCGTTACGTCAGGAACTGCTGCTGAAAAACAGCGAACTGCTGATGCTGGGCCAGTATAAGCAGGAGAATGCCCGCCTGCGCGAACTCCTGGGCTCCCCGCTGCGTCAGGATGAGCAGAAGATGGTGACCCAGGTGATCTCCACCGTTAACGATCCTTACAGCGATCAGGTGGTCATCGACAAGGGCAGCGTCAATGGCGTGTACGAAGGCCAACCCGTTATCAGCGATAAAGGCGTCGTCGGCCAGGTGGTGGCCGTTGCCAAGCTCACCAGCCGCGTATTGCTGATTTGCGATGCGACCCATGCGCTGCCGATACAGGTTCTGCGCAACGACATCCGCGTGATCGCAGCCGGTAACGGCTGTACCGACGATCTGCAGCTGGAGCATCTGCCGGCGAATACCGATATTCGCGTTGGCGATGTACTGGTAACGTCCGGTCTCGGTGGGCGTTTCCCGGAAGGCTATCCGGTTGGGGTGGTCTCCTCCGTGAAGCTGGACACCCAGCGTGCCTACACCGTGATTCAGGCACGTCCTACGGCAGGCCTGCAGCGCTTGCGCTATCTGCTGTTGCTGTGGGGGGCCGATCGTAACGGCAGCAATCCCATGACGCCGGAAGATGTACATCGCGTGGCGAACGAACGCCTGATGCAGATGATGCCGCAGGTTTTGCCTGCGCCAAACTCAATGGGGCCGCCAGCGCCAGTTCCTGCGCCGGCAACAGGGCTGACCCAGCCACCGCCTGATGCGCCGCCGCCACCGCAACTCTCCCCGGGAGGGCAATAGTGGCAAGCTACCGTAGCCAGGGACGCTGGGTTATCTGGCTCTCGTTTTTGATCGCGCTGTTGCTGCAAGTCATGCCCTGGCCGGATGACCTTCTCGTTTTCCGGCCAAACTGGGTGCTGCTGATTTTGCTCTACTGGATCCTCGCCTTACCGCACCGCGTAAATGTGGGCACAGGTTTTGTGATGGGTGCCATACTGGATCTGATCAGTGGCTCGACGCTTGGTGTACGCGCGCTGTCCATGAGTATCATCGCATACCTGGTCGCACTGAAATTCCAGCTCTTTCGTAATCTGGCGCTCTGGCAACAGGCGCTGGTGGTGATGTTGTTATCCATGGCCGCGGATATCATTGTTTTCTGGGCAGAGTTTTTAGTGATCAACGTCTCTTTCCGTCCGGAAGTGTTCTGGAGTAGTGTAGTTAACGGTGTGCTCTGGCCATGGTTATTCCTGCTGATGCGTAAGATCCGCCAGCAATTTGCCGTGCAATAAAAGGTTTC
The DNA here is from genome assembly GCF_023639785.1 of Leclercia adecarboxylata. Classification (NCBI taxonomy): domain Bacteria; kingdom Pseudomonadati; phylum Pseudomonadota; class Gammaproteobacteria; order Enterobacterales; family Enterobacteriaceae; genus Leclercia; species Leclercia adecarboxylata. The sequence goes on along the minus strand of NZ_CP098325.1, from coordinate 4,195,810 downwards.
TATGACGTCTTTGTATCTCGCTTCCGGCTCCCCGCGTCGTCAGGAGTTACTCACTCAACTGGGTATCGCTTTCGAACGTATCGTTACCGGCATTGAAGAAAAACGTGCTGAGGGCGAAAGCGCGCAACAGTACGTTTCCCGCCTCGCGCGGGAGAAAGCGCAGGCAGGCTTGGCGCAGGTGCCGCGTGATTTACCGGTGCTGGGCGCAGATACCATCGTGATCCTCAACGGTGAAGTCCTCGAGAAACCGCACGACAGCGAGCAAGCGTTCAAAATGCTGCGCAAATTGTCCGGACAAACGCATCAGGTGATGACCGCCGTCGCGCTGGCAGACAGTCAGCATGTACTGGACTGTCTGGTTGTCACTGATGTCACGTTCAGAGTACTCACTGATGAGGATATCGCCGGCTATATCGCCAGCGGTGAACCTATGGATAAAGCAGGTGCATACGGTATTCAAGGGTTGGGTGGCTGTTTTGTCAGGAAGATCAATGGCAGCTATCACGCCGTAGTCGGCTTACCGCTGGTGGAAACGTATGAGTTGCTGGGCAATTTTAACTCACTGCGTGAGGGAAGGGATAATTATGACGGCTGAATTGTTGGTAAACGTAACGCCATCGGAAACCCGTGTGGCCTACATTGATGGCGGCATTCTTCAGGAAATCCATATTGAGCGTGAAGCGCGACGCGGAATCGTAGGCAATATCTACAAAGGTCGTGTCAGTCGTGTACTACCGGGTATGCAGGCGGCATTTGTAGATATTGGACTCGATAAAGCGGCCTTTCTGCATGCCTCGGATATCATGCCGCACACCGAATGTGTGGCAGGAGAAGAGCAAAAGCAGTTCACCGTCCGTGATATCTCCGAGCTGGTGCGTCAGGGCCAGGATCTGATGGTGCAGGTAGTGAAAGATCCCCTGGGCACCAAAGGCGCACGCCTGACCACCGACATCACTTTACCCTCCCGTTATCTGGTCTTTATGCCTGGCGCTTCACATGTTGGCGTGTCTCAGCGTATTGAGAGCGAAAGCGAGCGCGAGCGGCTGAAAAAAGTCGTAGGCGCTTACTGCGACGAGCAGGGCGGGTTTATTATTCGCACCGCCGCAGAGGGGATCAGCGAAGAAGATCTGGCCTCGGATGCCGCCTACCTGAAACGTGTCTGGACCAAAGTGATGGAGCGTAAAAAACGCAACCAGACTCGCTATCAGCTGTACGGTGAGCTGGCGCTGGCCCAGCGCGTCCTGCGCGATTTTGCCGATGCCCAGCTGGACCGCATCCGCGTTGACTCCCGTCTGACCTATGACGCGCTGCTCGAGTTCACCGCCGAGTACATTCCTGAAATGCCGGGCCTGCTGGAGCACTACACCGGGCGCCAGCCGATTTTCGATCTGTACGACGTCGAGAACGAAATCCAGCGCGCGCTGGAGCGTAAGGTTGAGCTTAAATCCGGCGGCTATCTGATTATCGACCAGACCGAAGCGATGACCACAGTGGATATCAACACCGGGGCGTTTGTCGGGCATCGCAATCTGGACGACACCATTTTCAATACCAACATTGAAGCGACGCAGGCCATTGCGCGCCAGCTTCGTCTGCGCAATCTGGGCGGCATCATCATCATCGACTTTATCGATATGAGTAATGAAGACCACCGCCGCCGCGTGCTGCATTCGCTGGAGCAGGCGCTGAGTAAAGATCGCGTCAAAACCAGCATAAACGGCTTCTCCCAGCTTGGGCTGGTGGAAATGACCCGCAAGCGCACCCGCGAAAGCGTGGAGCATGTGCTGTGCAACGAGTGCCCGACCTGCCATGGCCGCGGCACGGTGAAGACGGTTGAAACGGTCTGCTATGAGATCATGCGTGAGATCGTCCGCGTGCATCACGCCTACGACTCCGACCGTTTCCTGGTCTATGCTTCTCCTTCGGTGGCGGAAGCCCTGAAAGGGGAAGAGTCACATGCCCTTGCGGAAGTGGAAATCTTTGTCGGCAAACAGGTAAAAGTGCAAATCGAACCGCTCTATAACCCGGAGCAGTTTGACGTGGTGATGATGTAAAACGCAGCGTGCTGCGAGAAACGGCTGACAAGGAGAGAGGCGTGAGGCGACTGCCGGGGATTTTACTGCTTACAGGGGCAACGCTGATAGTGATTGTCGCGCTGCTCGTAAGCGGGCTGCGTCTCGCATTGCCGCATCTGGACAACTGGCGCCCGCAGCTGCTGGCAAAGATAGAGTCCGCAACCGGCTTACCCATTACGGCAGGCCAGCTTAACGCAAGCTGGCAGAATTTTGGCCCGACCCTTGAAGTGCGCGATATCAACGCGCAGCTGAAAGACGGCGGCCACCTTAAAATCAGTCGTTTGACCCTGGCGCTGGACGTATGGCAAAGCCTGCTGCACCTGCGCTGGCAGTTTCGCGATCTAACCTTCTATCAGCTGCAGTTTCTGACCAATTCCCCGTTGCGCAGCAACGAACAGGGCGAGGGCTTCGAAGCAAGCCGCGTCAGCGATCTGTTCCTGCGCCAGTTCGATCATTTTGATCTGCGCGACAGCCGTATCAGCTTTATCACCCTTTCAGGGCAGCGCGCCGAACTGGCGATCCCCCAGTTAACCTGGCTTAACGGCAAAGAGCGCCATCGTGCCGAAGGCCAGGTGAGTCTCTCCAGCCTGAACGGACAGCACGGCGTGATGCAGGTGCGCATGGATCTGCGTGACGACAACGGCCTGCTGAATAACGGCAAAGTCTGGATGCAGGCCGACGACGTTGACGTCAAACCCTGGCTGGGGGAGTGGCTGCAGCAGAACATGCAGCTCGAAACCGCGCGCTTCAGCATTGAAGGCTGGATGACCCTCACCAACGGCCAGTTCGCCAGCGGCGATCTCTGGCTGAAGCAGGGAGGCGCCACCTGGCCGGGTAAAACGCGCCAGCATGCGCTCTCTGTTGATAACCTCACCGCGCACGTGACTCGCGAGAAAGAGGGCTGGCAGTTTGCCATTCCGGATACCCGCATTACGCTGGACGATAAAGCATGGCCGCGCGGAGCGCTGTCGCTCGCCTGGATCCCTGAGCAGGACGTGGGCGGAACCAACAGCAAACGCAGCGATGAACTGCGCATTCGCGCCAGCAATCTGGAGCTGTCTGGTCTCGACGGGCTGCGGACCCTTGCGGCGAAACTCTCTCCGGCGCTGGGTGAAGTCTGGCAGGCTACTCAGCCGGTTGGGGCAATTAACGCCCTGGCGCTGGATATCCCGCTGCAGGCAACGGAAAAGACCCGCTTTAACATCGCCTGGACCGATCTCGCCTGGAAGCAGTGGCAGATGCTGCCGGGGGCCGAGCATTTCAGCGGCACCCTGGAGGGCAGCATGGAAGATGGCCGCCTTGTGGCCCAGATGAACGATGCGAAAATGCCGTATGAAACCGTCTTCCGCGCCCCGCTGGAGATCGAAAAAGGCACGGCGACCCTTCACTGGCTGAAGAATGAGAAAGGGTTCCAGCTCGACGGGCGCGACATCGACGTAAAAGCGAAAGCGGTGCACGCCCGGGGCGATTTCCGCTATCTGCAGCCGGCGGGGGATGAACCCTGGCTGGGGATCCTGGCGGGCATCAGCACCGATGACGGCTCCCAGGCCTGGCGCTATTTTCCTGAAAACCTGATGGGCAAAGCGCTGGTGGACTACCTGAGCGGCGCCATTCAGGGCGGTCAGGCGGACAGCGCGACCCTGGCCTATGGCGGCAACCCGCATCTGTTCCCCTATAAGCACAACGAAGGTCAGTTCCAGGTGCTGGTGCCGCTACGTAACGCCACCTATGCCTTCCAGCCTGACTGGCCGGCGCTGAAAAACCTCGATATTGAGCTTAATTTCATCAACGACGGCTTGTGGATGAAAACCGACGGCGTGGCGCTGGGCGGCGTGAAGGCCAGCAATTTGACCGCGGTGATCCCCGACTACTCCAAAGAAAAACTGCTGATCGACGCCGATATCAACGGGCCCGGTAAAGCGGTTGGCCCGTACTTCGAAGAGACGCCGTTAGACGACTCACTGGGCGCCACGCTCCAGCAACTCCAGCTTGATGGTGATGTGAATGCTCGCTTACATCTCGACATCCCGCTGGACGGCACCATGACCACCGCTGAAGGCGACGTCAGGCTGAAAAACAACAGCCTGTTCATTAAGCCGCTGAACAGCACGCTAAAAAATCTGACCGGCCAGTTCAGCTTTGTGAACGGCGATCTGAAAAGTGGACCGCTGACCGCGAACTGGTTTAGCCAGCCGGTGAATATCGATTTCTCAACTACCGAAGGCGAGAAAGCCTACCAGGTGGCCGTCAATATGGATGCCAGCTGGCAGCCCGCGCGGATGGACGTGCTGCCAAAAGTGGTCAGCCAGTCCCTTGAAGGCCGCGTGCCGTGGAACGGCAAAGTGGCGATCGATCTGCCTTACCGTGGCAACCCGCATTACAAGGTGGATATCAGTAGCGACCTGAAGAGCGTCAGCAGCGATCTGCCTTCCCCGCTGAACAAGAGCGCGGGCGAGCCGCTGCCGGTGAAGCTGAACGTCGACGGGGATCTCAACAGCTTCATTCTGACCGGCAACGCCGGCGGAAAAAATCACTTTAACAGCCGCTGGCTGCTGAACCGCAAGCTGACGCTGGACCGCGCTATCTGGACCACCGACAGCCGTACGCTGCCGCCGCTGCCAGAACAGGCGGGCGTGGAGCTCAATCTTCCGCCGATGGACGGGGCAGAATGGCTGGCGCTTTTCCAGCGCGGAGTGGGGCAAAATGTGGATGATGCGGCGCAGTTCCCGCAGCACATCACGGTACGCACGCCAGCCCTGACGCTGGGTGGCCAGCAGTGGAATAACCTGAGCATCGTCTCGCAGCCCACCATTAACGGTTCAAAAGTTGAGGCCCAGGGGCGGGAGATCAACGCCAGCCTGCTGATGCGTGATAATGCGCCCTGGCAGACAGATATCCGCTATCTCTATTACAACCCGGCCACCGTCACTGGTGGAAAAGGGAATAACGTCTCGCCGTTAGCCAGCACCACGCGAATCAACTTTAGCGGCTGGCCTGACTTACAGCTGCGCTGTGCCGAGTGCTGGCTGTGGGGGCAGAAGTATGGCCGTATTAATGGCGACTTCACCATTAAGGGCGATACCCTGAGTCTGGCAGGCGGGCTGATTGATACCGGCTTCGGACGCCTGACCGCCAACGGCGAGTGGGTTAACGGCACCCGCGAGCAGCGCACCTCTCTGAAGGGGCAAGTTAAGGGGAGAAAGCTGGATGCGGCCGCAAACTATTTCGGCGTTACGACACCGGTTCGCGGTTCCTCATTTGACGTGGATTACGATCTGCACTGGCGCGACATGCCGTGGAAGCCTGACGAAGCCTCGCTGAACGGCATTCTTAAAGTACAACTGGGGAAAGGTGAAATCGCCGATCTCAGTACCGGCCATGCCGGGCAGCTGCTGCGTTTACTCAGTTTCGACGCCCTGCTGCGTAAGCTGCGCTTTGACTTCAGCGATACCTTTAATGAAGGCTTCTACTTCGACTCCATTCGCAGCACCGCGTGGATCAAAGACGGCGTTCTGCACACCGACGATACGCTGGTTGACGGGCTGGAAGCGGATATCGCCATGAAAGGCTCCGTCAATCTGGTGCGCCGTGAACTGGATATGGAAGCCGTGGTGGCACCGGAGATTTCGGCGACCGTGGGCGTGGCGGCGGCCTTTGCCGTTAACCCGATTGTCGGCGCGGCGGTGTTTGCCGCCAGTAAAGTGCTGGGGCCGCTGTGGAGCAAAGTCTCCATTCTGCGCTATCACATCACTGGCCCGGTGGATAAACCACAGATTAATGAAGTGCTGCGTCAGCCACGCAAAGATGCACAGCAATGATTTGACGCGGGCAATTAATTGCCTCACTCTCAATAGATAAGATCTTAGATACGTCCTGTGGACGGCAACGAACGAGTAGCAAAACGATGAGTCTGAACCTGGTAAGTGAACATCTGCTGGCAGCGAACGGCCTGAGCCATCAGGACCTGTTTTCCATTCTTGGTCAACTGACCGAACGCCGTCTCGACTACGGCGATCTCTACTTTCAGTCGAGCTATCACGAATCCTGGGTTTTAGAAGACAGCATCATTAAAGATGGCTCTTACAACATCGATCAGGGCGTCGGCGTGCGTGCCGTCAGCGGTGAGAAAACCGGTTTTGCCTATGCGGACCAGGTAAGCCTGGCAGCCCTGGAGCAGAGCGCCCAGGCGGCTCGCACTATCGTGCGCGAAAATGGCGATGGCCGGGTGAAAACGCTGGGCGAAGTGCAGCACTCTGCGCTCTATACCAGCGTCGATCCGCTGCAAAGCATGAGCCGTGAAGAGAAGCTGGATATCCTGCGTCGGGTGGACAAAGTGGCCCGCGCGGAAGACAAGCGCGTGCAGGAAGTCTCTGCCAGCCTGAGCGGCGTGTATGAGCTAATTCTGGTGGCGGCGACGGACGGCACGCTGGCCGCCGACGTGCGTCCGCTGGTGCGTCTCTCCGTCAGCGTGCTGGTGGAAGAGGACGGCAAACGTGAGCGCGGCTCCAGCGGCGGCGGCGGACGTTTCGGTTATGAATGGTTCCTGAACCCGGTGGAGGGTGAAGTACGCGCCGACGCGTGGGCAAAAGAGGCAGTGCGCATGGCGCTGGTTAATCTCTCTGCCGTTGCGGCACCTGCGGGTACGCTGCCGGTGGTGCTGGGTGCGGGCTGGCCTGGCGTGCTGCTGCACGAAGCGGTAGGCCACGGTCTGGAAGGTGATTTTAACCGTCGCGGCACCTCCGTATTCAGCGGTCAGGTTGGCGAGCTGGTGGCTTCTGAACTTTGTACAGTGGTGGACGACGGGACGATGCTCGATCGTCGTGGCTCAATCTCCATCGACGATGAAGGCATCCCGGGTCAGTACAACGTGCTGATCGAAAATGGCATCCTGAAAGGCTACATGCAGGACAAACTGAATGCGCGCCTGATGGGCGTTGCGCCAACCGGTAACGGTCGCCGTGAATCTTATGCGCACCTGCCGATGCCGCGTATGACCAACACCTATATGCTGGCGGGTAAATCCACGCCGCAGGAAATTATCGAATCCGTTGATTACGGGATCTTTGCGCCGAACTTCGGCGGTGGCCAGGTGGATATCACCTCCGGTAAATTTGTCTTCTCCACCTCAGAGGCCTATCTGATCGAGAAGGGCAAAGTGACCAAAGCGGTGAAAGGCGCCACCCTGATTGGTTCTGGTATCGAAGCGATGCAGCAGATCTCCATGGTCGGTAACGATCTGAAGCTGGACAACGGCGTTGGTGTCTGCGGCAAAGAGGGGCAGAGCCTGCCGGTCGGTGTCGGCCAGCCAACCCTGAAGGTAGATAACCTGACCGTCGGCGGTACCGCTTAATTTTACCTTAACCCTCTCCCTGAAAGGGAGAGGGGACTCTCCTCACTCTTTCCTTCCCCGCATCTCCTGAAACAGCGCCGCCACCTTCACAAAATAGTCCGTCAGATAGTTAATGCACACCTGCACCTTCAGCGGCAGCTTGTCCTTTTCGGTATAGACCGCATACACCGGACGTGGATCCGACTGATAACGCGGGAAGAGGATCTCCAGCTCACCGCTGTTGATCTCGTTGATCACCCACATCAACGGCACATAGGCGATCCCGGCGCCCGCCACCAGCCAGCGGGAGATGGTCATCGGATCGTTGGTCACAAAGCGCCCCTGGGGCAGCAGTTTTGTCGAGAGCCCCTCTGGCGCGACCAGCTCGAACTCGTTGTCCGGGCGCACGCTGTACTCAAGCCAGGCGTGATTGCTGAGGTCTGCCGGTTTTTCCGGGATCCCCGCTCTGGCGAGGTACTTTTTGGACGCGCACACCACCATTGGCATACTGCCCAGACGACGCGAAAAGAGGCTGGAGTCCTGCAGGGCGCCCACGCGGATCACCACGTCCAGCCCATCGGCAATCAGATCCGGGGCGGGGATACCGGTGACCAGATTCACCGTCAGCCCCGGATACTCCTGCAACATATCCGCGGTCATTTCGGCCAGGACATTTTGTGCCATAGTTGAAGAACAGCCGATACGCAGCGTGCCGATGGGGGTGTTGTTGAAGGCGTAGAGTTGCTCATGCACCGACTGGGCTTCATACAACATGCGCCGACAGCCCTGATAATAAATTTTGCCGGCTTCCGTCAGGCCGAGGCTGCGGGTGCTGCGGTTGAGCAGCTTCACCTGGAGGTCATCTTCCAGTTTGGCAACGGTCTGGCTGATCGACGAGACGCTCATCTGAAGTTGCCTGGCCGCGGCGGTAAAAGAGCCCAGCTCAACGACTTTGGCAAAAACTGACATCCGTTTAAGACGTTCCATTATTCACTCTGAGTTAAAAGTGATTTAGATCACATATGATAGATAACAGCATAACAGTTACGCTAATATATTATTAATACATTATAGCTACGCCACTCTCGCCCGGCTTTTCTGGCCACTTCTGCGGTGCCGTACGCTGAATAATTCTTTCGCCTGCTCGCTCTAATCAAGGTCAACATGAGTCTGTTTCCCGTTATCGTGGTGTTCGGATTGTCGTTCCCACCGATATTCTTCGAACTACTTTTATCACTGGCGATTTTTTGGCTGGTGCGAAAGGTGCTGGCTCCAACCGGGATCTATGATTTCGTCTGGCACCCTGCATTGTTCAATTCCGCGCTGTATTGCTGCCTGTTCTATCTGGTATCGCGCCTGTTTGTTTGAGGTAGATGTGAAAACGCTAACAAGAAAAATCTCCCGTACCGCCATTACGCTGGCACTCGTCATCCTCGCGTTCATCGCTATTTTCCGCGCGTGGGTCTATTACACCGAGTCGCCGTGGACCCGTGATGCACGCTTTAGCGCCGACATCGTGGCCATCGCCCCGGACGTGGCGGGGCTCATCACCGCCGTTAACGTGCACGACAACCAGCTGGTCAAAAAGGATCAGGTGCTGTTCACCATCGACCAGCCTCGTTACCAGAAAGCGCTGGAACAGGCCGAAGCGGATGTCTCCTACTACCAGGCGCTGGCGGCGGAAAAACGTCGTGAAGCCGGACGCCGTAATAAACTGGGCGTGCAGGCGATGTCCCGGGAGGAGATAGACCAGTCCAATAACGTGCTGCAAACCGTTCTGCATCAACAGGCGAAGGCCGAAGCGACCCGCGATCTGGCGAAGCTCGATCTCGAGCGTACCGTCATCCGCGCGCCGTCCGACGGCTGGGTGACCAACCTTAACGTCTATACCGGCGAATTTATTACCCGCGGCTCTACCGCCGTGGCGCTGGTCAAACAGCACTCCTTCTACGTGCTCGCCTATATGGAAGAGACCAAGCTGGAAAACGTCCGCCCAGGTTACCGGGCGGAGATCACCCCCCTTGGCAGTAACCGTGTGCTGAAGGGCACCGTCGACAGCGTGTCGGCAGGGGTGACCAACTCCAGCGCCACCCGCGACAGCAAAGGGATGGCGACGGTCGATTCCAATCTGGAGTGGGTGCGCCTGGCCCAGCGTGTGCCGGTACGCATTCGTCTGGATGAACAGCAGGGCGACCTGTGGCCTGCAGGAACAACGGCAACGGTAGTGATCACCGGTGAGAAAGACCGGGATGCCAGCCACGACTCGCTGTTCCGCAAAATTGCCCACCGCCTGCGTGAGTTTGGTTAATCGCCATGGGTATTTTCTCCATCGCCAACCAGCACCTGCGCTTCGCGGTTAAGCTGGCCTTCGCCATCGTGCTGGCGCTGTTTGTCGGCTTCCACTTTCAGCTGGAAACGCCCCGCTGGGCGGTGCTGACGGCGGCGATTGTCGCTGCTGGCCCGGCGTTTGCGGCGGGCGGTGAACCCTACTCCGGCGCCATTCGCTATCGCGGGATGCTGCGTATCGTCGGCACCTTCATCGGCTGTATCGCCGCGCTGACTATCGTTATCCTGATGATCCGCACTCCGCTGCTGATGCTGATGGTGTGCTGTATCTGGGCCGGTTTTTGTACCTGGATCTCCTCCCTGGTGCGGGTGGAGAATTCCTACGCCTGGGGGCTTTCCGGCTATACGGCGTTAATCATTATTATCACCATCCAGACTAACCCCCTGCTGGCACCGCAGTTTGCCGTGGAACGTTGCAGTGAGATCGTCATGGGGATCGTCTGTGCGATCGTGGCGGATCTACTGTTCTCCCCGCGCTCGATCAAACAGGAAGTGGATCGTGAGCTGGATGCGCTGATCGTCGCCCAGTATCAGCTGATGCAGCTGTGCATTAAGCACGGCGACAGTGAAGAGGTGGATAACGCCTGGAGCGCGCTGGTGCGTCGTACCACCGCCCTGGAAGGGATGCGCAGCAACCTTAATATGGAGTCGTCCCGCTGGTCGCGGGCTAACCGCCGCCTGAAGGCGCTCAATACCGTCTCCCTGACGCTGATCACTCAGGCCTGTGAAACCTACCTGATCCAGAACACCCGTCCCGAGGCGATCACCGATACCTTCCGGGAGCAGTTTGCCACACCCGTTACTACCGTTCAGGATGTGCATAAACAGCTGAAACGTATGCGTCGGGTGATTGCCTGGACCGGTGAACGCGATACGCCGGTGACCATTTACACCTGGGTCGGGGCGGCGACGCGCTACCTGTTGCTCAAACGCGGAGTGATAGGCAATACCAAAATCAGCGCCACCGAAGAGGAGGTGCTGCAGGGCGAAGTGGTGGTCAAGGCCGAGTCGGCGGAACGTCATCATGCGATGGTGAACTTCTGGCGCACCACGCTCGCCTGTATGCTCGGGACGCTGTTCTGGCTATGGACCGGCTGGACCTCCGGCAGCGGCGCGATGGTGATGATTGCGGTGGTCACTTCTCTGGCGATGCGTCTGCCCAATCCCCGGATGGTGGCGCTCGATTTTCTGTACGGCACCCTGGCAGCGCTGCCGCTTGGCGCCTTCTATTTCCTGGTGATCCTCCCGTCCACCCAGCAAAGCATGCTGCTGCTCTGTATCAGCCTTGCCGTCATGGCCTTCTTTATTGGTATCGAGGTGCAGAAGCGACGCCTGGGTTCGCTGGGGGCGCTGGCCAGTACCATCAATATTCTGGTGCTGGATAACCCGATGACCTTCCACTTCAGCCAGTTTCTCGACAGCGCGCTGGGGCAGATTGTCGGCTGCTTCATGGCGATGATGGTGATCCTGCTGGTGCGCGATAATTCACAGGCCCGAACCGGACGCGTGCTGTTAAACCAGTTTGTCTCTGCTGCCGTCTCGGCGATGACCACCAATACCGCCCGGCGTAAAGAGAATCACCTGCCTGCGCTCTATCAGCAGCTCTTTTTATTGCTGACCAAGTTCCCGGGAGATATCGCTAAGTTCCGCCTGGCCCTGACGCTGATCATCGCTCACCAGCGTCTGCGTAATGCGCCGATACCGGTGAATGATGACCTCTCGGCGTTCCACCGCCAGCTGCGGCGTACTGCGGATCATGTGATCTCTGCTTCCAGCGACGACAAGCGCCGACGCTACTTTACGCAACTGCTGGGGGAGCTGGAGATCTACCAGGAAAAACTGCGCATCTGGGAGGCACCGCGCCAGGTGACCGAACCGGTGCAGCGGCTGGTGGGCATGCTGCATCGTTACCAGAATGCCCTGACCGACAGCTGATCCTCCTGAAAACCGACGCCATAAGCGTCGGTTTTTTTATGGCTATACTTATTCGGACAAGTACTTAAACCCGAATTGGGAGGATACATGGCTACCCAGGCTCTTCAGGACAGTGCGCTATTTCAGACCGGATATTTAGTCGATGGCGTATGGAAAACGCTCGATACAACATTCGATGTACTTAATCCGTCTACCGGGGCTGTGATCGCTCAGGTGGCAAAAGCAGGTAAAACAGAGACCGAAGAGGCCATCGCCGCCGCGAGCCGTGCCTTCCCGGCCTGGCGTGCCAGAACCGCAAAAGAGCGTTCGGCCATACTCTACCGCTGGTATGAACTCATCATTGAAAACAAGCAGTGGCTTGGCCAACTGATGACCACCGAGCAGGGCAAACCGCTGAAAGAGGCGGAAGGGGAAGTGGAGTACGCGGCGAGCTTTATCCAGTGGTTTGCCGAGGAGGCCAAACGCGCTAACGGCGAAATCATCCCACCCGTTAAACCCGGCTCCCGCATTCTTGCCACCCGCGAACCTGTTGGCGTGGTGGCAGCCATCACTCCGTGGAACTTCCCCATGGCTATGCTGACCCGCAAGCTGGGCCCGGCGCTGGCGGCCGGCTGTACCGGCGTCATAAAACCGGCCAATAACACGCCGCTGAGTGCTTTTGCGCTGCTGACGCTGGCTAAAAAAGCGGGCGTACCGGACGGCGTGCTTAACGCCGTCGCGGGCAATACCGCTGAGATTAGCGACGCGATCATGTCCAGCCCTGAGGTGCGCAAAATCTCCTTTACCGGTTCGACGGCGGTCGGCAAAACCCTGATGCGCAACGCTGCCGGGACCATGAAAAAAGTCTCGATGGAGTTGGGCGGTAACGCGCCGTATATCGTCTTTGACGACGCCGATATTGATGCCGCGGTGAAAGGGGCCATTGCCAACAAATTCCGCAATGCGGGTCAGGTTTGCGTCAGCGTTAACCGTTTCTATATTCAGGAATCGGTGTACGACGAGTTCGTCAGCAAACTCGCCGCGGCCGTTAACGACTTAAAAGTGGGGGATGGTCTGGAAGAGGGCACCGTTGTCGGGCCGCTGATTGAAGCTGCCGCGGTAAAAAAAGTGCGCGAGCACGTTGAGGATGCGGTTGCTAAAGGGGCCAGAGTACTGGCGGGCGGCAAGGCTCATTCCTTGGGGGGAAATTTCTGGCAGCCGACGGTACTGGGGGATTGTCATGAAGGGATGGCGCTTGCCAGCGAAGAGACCTTCGGACCCGTGGCGGCCTGCTTCCGCTTTACCTCGGAAGAGGAGGTCATTCAGCGCGCCAACAATACGCCATATGGCCTGGCCGCCTATTTCTATACTCAGAATCTGCAGCGGGTGTTCCGCGTTTCTCAGGCCATTGAGAGCGGCATGATTGGGATTAACGAATGCGCCGTTTCCACAGAACTGGGGCCTTTTGGCGGGGTGAAAGAGTCGGGGCTGGGCCGCGAAGGGTCAGTACTGGGACTGGAGGAGTTCCTGGAAGTGAAAACCCTGCATATCGGGGGATTATAATCGGCGGGGCGGCATAAGCCGCCCACCTGGACAGGGTGGCTGGGAATGAATATCTATACGTTTGATTTTGACGAAATCGACAGTCAGGAAGACTTCTACCGTGAATTTTCACGAACCTTTGGTATGGCACAGGAGAGCGTGACGGATCTGGACTCCCTGTGGGAAATCGTGACCAGCAGCCAGTTGCCGCTACCGCTTGAAATCGAATTTATCCATTTGCCGGAGAAGCTGCGCAGGCGTTTTGGCGCGCTGATCCTGCTGTTTGATGAGGCGGAAGAGGAGCTGGAAGGGCAGATTCGCTTTAACGTACGTTAGTGCAGGCATAAAAAAGCCCCTGCGGAGCAGGGGCAAGTCGTAAATCAATACGACGAGGGTTTATTTGTACAGCTCGGCCGTGGCATGCCAGTGGTCGCCTGTATTCAGTTCGGTAATGCGATAGCTACTGGCACCCGCTTTTTCCGCTTTTGCTGCCAGGGCCTGGCGCACGTCCATTGGCGAACCAGCAACTTCGGTAACGCCTACGCTACCGAGGGATTGCAGGCCTTGTGCCTGTTCCGCGTTAACCTGATGCACAGCCGCGCTGGCACCAAATGAGAGAACGGAAGCTAAACCTGCGGCGATGATTAATTTAGTGTTCATAGTCTTTACTCCTTACTGGGCAAGCTCAACGGCAAGAAGGGTTGTGCTGCTATTTTTATACCTGGTGCCGTTGAACAGAGATATCGGGTAGTTCGGGTAATGCTCGGTACGACTTATTTGTACAGCTCAGCAGTAGCATGCCAGTGGTCACCGGTACGCGCTTCGATCACGCGGTAGGAAGAGGCACCCTGCTCTTGTGCTTTTTTGTTCAGCATCTGGTTCATGTCCATCGGCGAAGTACCGATTGCACCGATTGAAACGGTACCGATAGATTCACGAGACTGAGCCTGATCGGCGTTGATCGCATCGGCGGCAAAAGCACCGAAAGACAGAACTGACAGAATGCTTAGAGTGGCTACGGTAGTTTTGATTTTCATGATTCTTTTCCTCGTCATATTCTTTACTGGGGTCTTCGTTTCGTGACCCTCATCACAAAATCGAGTATACACTAATAACGGCAAAAATTAATACCATGCTAATTGTTTCTTGTGTAATCACGTGTTAAGAACAAGCGTTTTTATAACCACAGGGAATAAAAAATCGAGGTTCAGGTGGGTGTTATCCTGTTATTTCTAATTAAATTAATGGGATGCGATACTTTGATTATTCGTGCGATCCGGGAGTCTATCATTCACTGCATGAATGTATTTGGGCAGAAAATCGCACTATTTGTTAAATTACAGATAACAGATTGTAGGGAAAAACGCGGCGGGAGCAGAAGGTTCCCCGCTGCCGAAGGCAGCAGGGAAGGGGATCAGAGTTCTTGTTCGAACAGCACCAGGATGGCTTCGTAGAGGTCTTTCACCGAGAAACCGTTAGCCGGGGTCGTGAAGATAGTATCGTCACCGGCGATGGTGCCGAGGATACCTTCCGCTTTACCCAAAGAGTCGAGCAGGCGCGCAATCAGTTGAGCAGCCCCAGGGCTCGTGTGGATCACCACCACGGCATCGTTATAGTCGATGTCCAGCACCAGGTTCTTCAGCGGGCTCGAGGTTGTCGGAACCCCTAGTTCGGCAGGCAGACAGTAGACCATCTCCATTTTGGCGTTGCGGGTACGCACCGCGCCAAATTTGGTTAACATGCGGGAGACTTTCGACTGGTTGATGTTTTCGAAACCCTCTTCCTGCAGGGCCTGGACAATCTCACCCTGAGAACTAAATTTTTCTTCTTTAAGCAGCGCCTTAAACGCTTTAACCAATTCTTCTTGTTTAGAAGAGATTCGCATAAATCACCCGAAATATAGCGGTAGAAACAACATTATTATGCACATGGATGAATTTTTATGCAAATAATCTGCCCAATCTTAGGCTGAAATAATGTTATGAAAGGGAGTGATTTTATCAAAATTCGTTATCAAGGAACATGCCTGCGTCACGCCTCGCAAATAAGCTTAAAAGTAAATTAAATGTTATCAAATTGATGTTGTTTTGGTGGCTTGCGAGGGTGTATTGTAACCACCTCTTAATTCGTTGCTTAGTTACCGCATAACGCCCGATAGCTTTCAGGCAGATGCGAAAAGCGCGTGACCCCTAATTCCTGGAACACCACGATTGTAATTATTGATCTGCTGAATTAAGGTCGCCGCGACGGAGTAACAGAAAGTTAGCTCACCATAATAAGGAGTTTAGGATGAAAGTCGCAGTCCTCGGCGCTGCTGGCGGTATCGGCCAGGCGCTTGCCCTACTACTGAAAACTCAGCTGCCTGCAGGCTCAGAACTCTCTCTGTATGATATCGCCCCGGTAACCCCTGGTGTGGCGGTTGACCTCAGCCACATCCCGACGGCTGTTAAAATCAAAGGCTTCTCCGGTGAAGATGCTCGCCCGGCCCTCGAAGGCGCGGACGTGGTGCTGATCTCCGCAGGCGTAGCGCGTAAGCCAGGTATGGATCGTTCCGACCTGTTCAACGTGAACGCGGGTATCGTTAAGAACCTGATTCAACAGGTAGCGACAACCTGTCCGAAAGCGTGCATTGGTATCATCACTAACCCGGTTAACACGACTGTTGCTATCGCAGCAGAAGTGCTGAAAAAAGCGGGCGTGTATGACAAGAACAAACTGTTTGGCGTGACCACGCTGGACATCATCCGCTCCAACACCTTTGTTGCGGAACTGAAAGGCAAGCAGCCAACCGAACTCGAGGTTCCGGTTATCGGCGGCCACTCTGGCGTGACCATTCTGCCACTGCTGTCCCAGATCCCAGGCGTGAGCTTCACCGAGCAGGAAGTGGCTGATCTGACCAAACGTATCCAGAACGCTGGCACCGAAGTGGTGGAAGCGAAGGCGGGTGGCGGTTCTGCAACCCTGTCTATGGGCCAGGCTGCGGCACGTTTCGGTCTGTCTCTGGTACGTGCCCTGCAGGGCGAGCAAGGCGTGGTGGAATGCGCTTACGTTGAAGGTGACGGCGAGCACGCACGTTTCTTCTCTCAGCCGCTGCTGCTGGGTAAAAACGGTATCGAAGAGCGTAAATCTATCGGCACCCTGAGCGCGTTTGAGCAGCAGGCGATGGCCGGTATGCTGGAGACCCTGAAGAACGATATCGTTCTGGGCGAAGAGTTCGTTAACAAGTAAGCGACGCACTCCCCTCGGGGCAATAAAAAACCGGAGCATAGACTCCGGTTTTTTTATTGCCTGCTGACTCAGTTGGTGGCCGGGTATTCCTGAATGGTCACCTGCAGGGTCAGTTTCTTATCATCACGCATCACTTCCACCGGGATGATAGAGCCAGGTCTGATCTCCGCCACCTGGTCCATGGTTTCCAGCGCTGACAGCGCCGGTTTACCGTTCACCGAGACGATTACATCGTTGACCTTAATACCTGCTTCCGCCGCCGGGCCGCCCGCGGTGACTTCGTTAACCACGATCCCCTGAATCTGATCGATGCCGCCACCCTGTGCATGCAGTGGAGCAATCTCACGCCCGCCGATGCCAATGTAGCCGCGGATCACACGCCCGTCGCGAATCAGCTTGTCCATAATCTTGTTGGCCAGCTGGAACGGGATCGCGAAGCCGATACCCTCGGGGGTTTCGCCGTCGTTGCTTTTATCAAACGACAGGGTGTTGATGCCCATCAGCTCGCCCAGCGAGTTCACCAGCGCGCCGCCGGAGTTGCCGTGGTTGATGGAGGCATCGGTTTGCAGGAAGTTCTGTCGTCCGGACGGGTTCAGGCCGATACGCCCGGTGGCGCTGATAATCCCCTGGGTAATGGTTTGCCCAAGGTTGTAGGGGTTACCAATGGCCAGGACTACGTCGCCGATATGCGGCGTCCGTTTACGATTGATGGGGATTACCGGCAGGCCGCCCGTGGCGTTAATCTTGAGAACCGCCAGATCCGTCAGGCTGTCCGAGCCAACAAGCAGGGCTTCAAAGACGCGGCCATCCTGCAGCGCAACGATGATCTGATCGGCATCGTTGATAACATGTTTGTTGGTAATAATGTAGCCGCGTTCATCCATGATCACCCCGGAGCCGAGGGTGCGGATCTCCAGCTGATTATGGCTGGTGCTGTTCAGCCCGCGGTTATAGACGTTAACCACCGCAGGAGCGGCACGGCGTACTGCCTGATTGTAGCTGGCAGGTGTTTCATCAGCGCTGTCGAACTGCGGCGCAGCCAGCTGATTGAACTGACGTAAAGAGGGCATTGCGGCCAGTAACAGGCCACCTACAACCAGGCCGATGGCGACCGAACGAATTAGCTTCAAAACCATGATACGGGCGTCGTTAAAGGGAGAACGCAAGCAGCATAACATGACTTATCCGGACATCACACGGGGCGATGTCCGGACAGGTGCAGGCTTAGCGCAGCAGAATGTAGAGCGTGTCGTTGCCGCGCACGATCTGCAGGGCAATTACGCCGGGTTTACTTTCCAGCACTTTGCGCATTTCGGCGATAGACTGCACGCGAACGCGGTTAACCCCGATAATTACATCATTCTCATGCAGACCCGCCTGCGCGGCAGGGCTGCTCTTTTCAACGCTATCAAGAGTGATACCTTTGGTGCCGTCTTTTAACTGCCCGTCACTCAAGGTCGCCCCCTGAAGCGCAGGCGCAATCATCTCTGCGCTGGCCGAGGACGAGGTGCTTTTATCCAGCGTGACCTGCAGATCCAACGGTTTTCCGTCACGCAAAATGCCGAGCTTAACCGTGGCGCCAGGCTCTGTGGTGGCAATGCGCGAGCGCAGCTCGGCAAAGCTGCTCAACGGTTTATCGTTCAGACTGACGATGACGTCCCCGGATTTCACGCCCGCTTTTGCAGAGCCGGAATTCGGCAACACTTCGCTGACAAAGGCACCGCGCTGCACGTTCAGGTTGAAGGCTTTTGCGATATCCGCGCTCATTTCCGTGCCTTTAATGCCCAGCAGGCCGCGTTTCACTTCGCCAAACTCAATCAGCTGCTGTGCCAGGGTGCGGGCCATATTGCTGGGGATGGCAAAGCCAATCCCGACGCTGCCGCCGCCCGGGGCGAGAATAGCGGTGTTAATACCAATCAGCTCGCCGTTGAGATTCAGCAGCGCGCCGCCGGAGTTACCCCGGTTAATGGAGGCGTCGGTCTGGATAAAGTTCTCCAGCCCTTCGAGATTCAGACCACTGCGGCCCAGGGCAGAGACGATGCCGGAGGTGGCCGTCTGGCCCAGGCCGAAGGGGTTACCCACCGCCACCGCGAAATCACCCACGCGCAGTTTATCGGAGTCAGCAATAGCAATTTGCGTCAGGCCGGTGGGGTTCTGCAGCTGCAGCA
Source organism: Leclercia adecarboxylata (assembly GCF_023639785.1). Classification (NCBI taxonomy): domain Bacteria; kingdom Pseudomonadati; phylum Pseudomonadota; class Gammaproteobacteria; order Enterobacterales; family Enterobacteriaceae; genus Leclercia; species Leclercia adecarboxylata. The sequence goes on along the minus strand of NZ_CP098325.1, from coordinate 4,177,208 downwards.
GGGCGATGTCGCTCTGATCGTCACCGCCGATCAATTTCGCATCGAACTCCCGGCCATCATTCATCAGCACGCTGATTTTATCGGCATGGCTGATGACGTGATTATTGGTCAGGACATAGCCCTTCGCGGCGTCAATCACCACGCCCGAGCCCAGCCCTTCAAAAGGCTGCGCCTGGTCAGGGGCTTCATCACCAAAATACTTTTTCAGCTCTTCCGGAATGCGCTGGCTCTGCACGGCGGTGCCTTCGACCTGCACGCTCACTACGGCGGGAAGGACTTTTTCCAGCATCGGCGCCAGGCTCGGCAGCGCTGCCTGACCCGGAACCTGCGTAGGGAGTGCGGCGGCCAGCGGATAAGAGGCTGACAGGGATAACCCGATACTCAATGCTAACGCGCTCAACAGCTGATTTTTTTTGTTCATTTATGCTGGCTCTCGCAACCTGGAATGAAGGAATAACGGCCCTAAAACAGTCTGATGTTATTGAATTTTAAAACGCTGAACAATGAGGTGTTTGACTAAATAATAGCTGGGGTCAGGAAGAAAGGACGGGCGCAAGGGCTGCGCCCGTAAAATTTATTTTCGATGTGCGATTAATCGCGCTTTGCGCCACCGCGCAGCAGGCCGGATGCGCCTTCGGAGTAGTCACGTGGCATCTGGACCGGGGCCTGATCGTTACCGGCTTCAGATTCCGCCAGACGGTTGCGGAACGGATTGTTTTCCGCGCTCATCTCCGGCAGCAGGCTGCTGGAGCTTTTCGCCATGTGCTGATAAAGCTGACGATAATCATGAGCCATGTTGTCCAGCAACTCGGCGCTCTGAGCAAAGTGGTTTACCAGCTCTTCACGATACTCTTCCAGTTCAGCCTTGTTCTTTTCCAGTTCGTACTGCAACGCCTGTTGCTGGCGCAATTTGCGATTTCCAAAACGCATGGCCACGGCGCCGATAGCGATGCCGACGACTAAACCAATTAGCGCATATTCCCAGGTCATGAACTTCTCCCGTTGTCTTGTGGTTCCGTAGGGTATTGGCTCGGCTCCATGCCAGGGCCTGATTATGCCACTATAACCGCTATTTCCTTAGAAGTGGAATCCCGCCGCATCATCGCGTACTGTAGAACGGCCTTTTTTTCGTCAACCGAGCAGTCTGACGGGTATTAATTGAAGGAATAACAATAAGATCATGCAGAACCTCTCCCCAACATCGCGTTACCAGGAGGCCTTAAGCGAGGGCTCCCATCAGCCAGATAACGTGCAGCGTGAAGCGGTAAGTCGTCTCGACAGCATCTGGCATGCGCTGACGACCGCGCCAGCCGAAGCAGCCCCTTCTGGTGGGTTAAAAGCCGCATTTGGACGGCTGCTGGGCAAAAAAGAGCCCCAGCGCGTCACGCCGGTGCGCGGCTTATATATGTGGGGAGGCGTCGGACGCGGTAAAACCTGGCTGATGGATCTGTTTTATCAGAGCCTGCCGGGCACGCGTAAGCAGCGCCTGCACTTTCACCGCTTTATGCTGCGGGTGCACGAAGAGCTGACCGCCCTGCAGGGACAGAGCGATCCGCTGGACATCGTCGCCGAACGCTTCAAAGCCGAGACCGACGTGCTGTGCTTCGATGAGTTTTTTGTCTCGGACATTACCGACGCCATGCTGCTGGGTGGATTAATGAAAGCGCTGTTTGCCCGCGGGATTACCCTGGTGGCAACCTCGAACATTCCGCCGGACGAACTCTACCGTAACGGACTGCAACGCGCCCGTTTCCTGCCCGCTATCACGGCGATTAAAGAGCATTGCGACATCATGAACGTCGATGCCGGCGTCGACTATCGTCTGCGCACCCTGACCCAGGCCCATCTGTGGATTTCGCCGTTAAACGATGAGACGCAGCAGCAGATGGATAAGCTGTGGCTGGCGCTGGCCGGGGCGGAACGGGGTAATGCCCCGGTGCTGGAGGTAAACCATCGTCCGCTGCAAACGCTGGGCGTCGTCAACCAGACCCTCGCCGTGTCGTTTGCCACCCTCTGTGTTGATGCCCGCAGCCAGCATGACTACATTGCACTCTCGCGCCTGTTCCATACGGTGATGCTGTTCGATGTGCCGGTGATGTCCACGCTGATGGAGAGCGAAGCCCGACGCTTTATCGCGCTGGTGGATGAGTTTTACGAACGCCACGTCAAGCTGGTGGTGAGCGCCGCCGTGCCTTTATATGAGGTTTATCAGGGGGAGCGGCTGAAGTTTGAATTCCAGCGTTGCCTGTCACGCCTGCAGGAGATGCAGAGCGAAGAGTACCTGAAGCGCGAACACATGCCTTAATAATAGCCACCCTCTCCCTGTGGGAGAGGGGCTGGGGGTGAGGGTATCAGACCGCACTGTTTTCCGTGGGAGAGGGGATGGGGGTGAGGGCACCAGACCGCACTTTCCTTACCCCGGAAAAACCCGCTTCAAATCACAATTAGGGGTCGATCTTTACCCCTGACTTCTCTATAATCTTGCGACCCCACGTTACAAGAAGGTTTTTTTCCCAAAACTTTCTCTGCGCCGGCATAGGCTATTCGAAGGGGTAGGTTTGCTGGACAATGTCGTGTGAACCTCAACTACTAAACGTTTGGGTGTTCACCAACGTGTAACTTATTTATTTGGGTAAGCTTTTAATGAAAACTTTTACAGCTAAACCAGAAACCGTAAAACGCGACTGGTATGTTGTTGACGCGACCGGTAAAACTCTGGGCCGTCTGGCTACCGAACTGGCTCGTCGCCTGCGCGGTAAGCACAAAGCGGAATACACTCCGCACGTAGATACCGGTGATTACATCATCGTTCTGAACGCTGACAAAGTTGCTGTAACCGGCAACAAGCGTACTGACAAAGTGTACTATCACCACACCGGCCACATCGGCGGTATCAAACAAGCGACCTTTGAAGAGATGATTGCCCGCCGTCCTGAGCGTGTGATTGAAATCGCGGTTAAAGGCATGCTGCCAAAAGGCCCGCTGGGTCGTGCTATGTACCGTAAACTGAAAGTTTACGCAGGTAACGAGCACAACCACGCGGCACAGCAACCGCAAGTTCTTGACATCTAATCGGGATTATAGGCAATGGCTGAAAATCAATACTACGGCACTGGTCGCCGCAAAAGCTCCGCCGCTCGCGTGTTCATCAAACCGGGCAGTGGTAAAATCGTTATCAACCAACGTTCTCTGGAACAGTACTTCGGTCGTGAAACTGCCCGCATGGTAGTTCGTCAGCCGCTGGAACTGGTCGACATGGTTGAGAAACTGGATCTGTACATCACCGTTAAAGGTGGTGGTATCTCTGGTCAGGCTGGTGCGATCCGTCACGGTATCACCCGCGCTCTGATGGAGTACGATGAGTCCCTGCGTGGCGAACTGCGTAAAGCTGGCTTCGTTACTCGTGATGCTCGTCAGGTTGAACGTAAGAAAGTCGGTCTGCGTAAAGCACGTCGTCGTCCACAGTTCTCCAAACGTTAATTGGTTTCTGCTTCGGCAGACAACAATTTGCGAAAAACCCGCTTCGGCGGGTTTTTTTATGGATAACGCCTGGCTTATCCACATGCAGACTTCCTTTCTGACCTCTTTTTCCGCATTTCCAGAATCCCCTCACCACAAAGGTCGCAAAATCTGGTAAACTATCATCCACTTTTCTGCCCAAATAACGGTGAATGCTCGATTTTTGTTCTCTTTTTGAACAAGAGTAAGAATTCCCTGGGATGGGCAATAAAACATCTGGCTGGCCTGTATGGCTGGTAGCAGTAAAAATTCTGAATATACCTGGAGGTTTTCATGGCTGTCGCTGCCAACAAACGTTCGGTAATGACGCTGTTTTCTGGTCCTACTGACATTTATAGCCATCAGGTTCGTATCGTGCTGGCCGAGAAGGGTGTCAGTTTTGAGATCGAGCATGTGGAAAAGGATAACCCGCCTCAGGATCTGATCGATCTCAATCCAAGCCAGAGCGTGCCGACGCTGGTGGATCGTGAGCTGACCCTGTGGGAATCCCGTATCATTATGGAATACCTGGATGAGCGTTTCCCGCATCCGCCGCTGATGCCGGTCTATCCGGTTGCGCGTGGGGAAAGCCGTCTGTACATGCAGCGTATCGAGAAAGACTGGTATACGCTGATGAACGTTATTACTAACGGTTCTTCTTCAGAAGCCGATGCTGCACGTAAACAGCTGCGTGAAGAGCTGCTGGCTATTGCACCGGTATTCGGTCAGCGGCCATTCTTCCTGAGCGACGAGTTCAGCCTGGTGGACTGCTACCTGGCTCCGCTGCTGTGGCGTTTGCCAACGATGGGCGTTGAATTCAGCGGTCCGGGCGCGAAAGAGCTGAAAGGCTACATGACGCGCGTATTTGAACGCGACTCTTTCCTGGCTTCTCTGACTGAAGCTGAACGTGAAATGCGTCTCGGCCGGGGCTAATGATTGTGGAAATGTCACAGCTGTCTCCGCGCCGTCCGTATCTGCTGCGTGCCTTCTATGAATGGCTGCTGGATAACCAGCTCACGCCGCACCTGGTAGTGGATGTGACATTACCGGGCGTGCAGGTTCCTATGGAATACGCACGTGACGGGCAAATTGTGCTGAACATCGCGCCACGCGCGGTGGGCGGTCTTGAACTGGCGAACGACGAAGTGCGCTTTAATGCCCGCTTTGGCGGCGTTCCGCGTCAGGTTTCCGTGCCGCTGGCTGCCGTACTGGCTATCTATGCCCGTGAAAACGGGGCAGGCACCATGTTTGAGCCGGAAGCGGCTTATGATGAAGACGTTTCCAGCCTCAATGACGAGCATGGCGCGACCGAGGGCGAAAGCGAACCGGTCATGTCGATTATCGACGGCGATAAGCCGGATCACGATGATGATCCTGATGATACACCCCCACCGCGTGGCGGCCGTCCGGCACTACGCGTAGTGAAATAATAAAAAGGGCCTCTGGCCCTTTTTTTATACCCTCAAATAACAGCCTATATGATCAATCAATATTTAAAGTTAGCGGATAATAATTATTAATGTTTGTTTATTTTTCATTTAAATATTTGAATATAATTTGATAGCTAAAAAAGGCACTTACACATAATGTAGATCATATGAATTTGCGAGTTTTTAGACAGTTAAAGGCGAGTTAATCTTATCTTGTTGATGAAATAGATAATAATAAGTTATCAGATTAAATGTTGTTAATAGTGGTTTTAGTTAACTTAAATGATATTAAAAAAATAGTCCTGTAACCTTACGTCGCTATTTATTACCAATAGCCTATGTCTGACATATTTCATAGTAACCCGTATTACACCGTTAAGGACACGGCCAGCCTGTATTATTGTTGGTCGAAAAAATTTAAGGAACAAAAATGACTCAGTTTAAAAAAACGTTATCCTCTTTAGGGGTTTGTGCAGCTCTGATGATGGCTGCTCAGGCAAATGCTGCTAACGACGCTACCCTGAAAGTGGTTGGTAACATCGTTCCTGCTGCTTGTACTCCAACGCTGAGCAGCGATGGCGAAGTGTCATTTGGAACAATTGCTGCATCCGCTATTGAAAACGCTCCTTCAGGTAACTCTCTGGTACAGCTGGGTTCAAAAGATGTTGTGCTAAGCATCTCTTGTGAAGCGAAGACCGCAGTTGGATTTAATATGGTTGATAACCGCGCCAGCTCCGCTGTTGCTCTGAACGCCACTACCTTTATCGATCCAGTGTTCCCAGGCTCCACCTCCGCCGATCAAGCTTACTTCGGCTTTGGTCTGGGTCTGGCAAGCAACAACGCCAAGATTGGTGCTTACAGTGTTTCACTTAATGTCGCGCTTGCAGTCGCTGATGGCGAAGAAGCTGACGTCATTATTTCTGATAATGCAGGTTCAACATGGCGTTCAGGTAAAAACGCTCGTCAGCTTAATAATGCTGAGCGTGTTGCCACTTTTGCTGAAGAATCTTCTACTCAGCCTATGATGTTTAAAGAAGCCTCTCTGCCTCTGAAAGTTTCTGCGGCAGTACAGCCTTCTTCAGTTCTGGGCGGCGATGAAGTTATTCTTGATGGTAACGCAACAGTAAGCCTGGTTTACCTCTAAAAATAATAATGCGTGCGGTGTAATACGTCTGGTATATAAAAATGCCGCACGCATTCTAAATATTAATATTATTAGCATTAGCCTTTTATATATTGATTCTCAATACCTTCTGGATTCACCCTTCCTTATCATGATTAAGATTTTGAGATTATTATGAAGCGTATTGCTCTCTTTTCACTATTACTTCTTTCTGTGCAAGCTGGCGCCACTGGCATGGTGCCTGAAACCTCGGTTTTACTTGTTGATGCTGAGAAAGGTGAAGCCAGTATGAATATTACTAATACGGATTCGACACCTGCTCTGCTGTATACCAATATCGTTGATTTGCCTGAAAGTAATAAAGCTATTCGTCTGATTCCATCCCAGCCGGTTGTGCGGGTAGAGTCGGGTAAAATACAGCGTATACGTTTTATGTTGCAGATGAGTGAGCCATTAACTCATGAAGAGTTAAAAAGAGTCACTTTTGAAGGTATTCCTCCAAAAGTAAAAGGGCAGGAAAGGCTGGCTGTGACTATCAGGCAGGATTTACCGGTAATAATCCATCCTGCCGGTCTTAAGGATGATAAAACCCCCTGGAAACATCTGCAGTGGATTAAAAGCGGAAATGCCCTCATCGTCAAAAATCCATCGGATTATGTGGTTAGGATGACAACCGCCTTCAAATTACTCCCTTCAGGCAAGCAAGGCGCGTTGAAAAATACTTATCTGCTTCCTCACTCCAGTATGACTGTTGAGGTGCCTGCTACCACTGATACTCAGGTAGAGTTTTATCCTGCAAGTCGTTATGGCTATAAAGGGGAGCGTCATACCGCACCGCTTCAATAAGCTATTCAAGGAAGACAAGGATGTTCAAAAGAACGCTTCTGGTATGCGCAATGAGTTTACTTTACTCAAGGCAAGGCAATGCCGCTGAGTTAGATCCCAGCCTCATTGAGTTTGATGGCGAAACACTGAAATCGTTGGGTATCGATCCTAACGTATCAGAATATTTTGCTAAAAAGGCGCGTTTTATGCCGGGAAATACTGCTGTCAACCTGACGGTAAATGGCATTGATAAAGGCAATATCGTCGCCCATTTTAATCAGAACGGTGAGCTTTGTTTCGATCGTACGTTGATGGAACAGGCAAGCTTGCGTATTCCCGGTGATTATAAAGAAGGGTGTTACGACTACCTTAAAGCCTTTCCAGAAGCTGTTGTCAATGCGATCCCCGGCCAGGAACTGGTTGAGCTGATGGTGCCGCCTGATGAAATCAATCGTCAACGTTTAGACATGACGGATTTTAATATGGACGGTTCTGGCGCGATGCTTAATTACAATGCGATGTCTTCCCGCAACGAGTATCTCAACGGCACTTCCACCTATTCTCAGGCTCAACTCGAAGGCGGCATTAATGTCGCCAGTTGGTTATTGCGTAGCCAGCAGTTATTTAGCCAGAGCGATGGGCAGTTTAATAGTGAAAACGGTCAGACTTATTTACAGCACACGTTTGTCGATTTACACACCACGGCCAGAATGGGTGAAGTAAATATGAACAATATGCTGTTAGATGGAACCGGGTTGTATGGTCTCACCCTGGAGCCGGAAGTTGCGCTTGAAACTCCGGAAGGGTTAGTGAAGGTAAGCGGAATAGCTAACACACCCCAGGCGCGCGTAGAAGTACGTCAGCAGGGGGTTATGGTCTATTCGACCCTGGTTCCGGTTGGGCCGTTTGTGCTTACCGAAGTGCCTTTGCGCAATTACAACAGCGATTTGAACGTAACCGTCGTTGAAACTGATGGCAGTCAACACAGCTATATTGTCCCCTCATCTTTGTATATGCAGAGAATGACGCAGCCGTCCGGCCTTTATTTATCGGTCGGGCAGGTAAGCGATGAATACGATAAAAAGCCGGCGGTCATCAGCGCGTCGGGCGGCTGGCGCTTACGGCCGGAGACCAACGTCGGCCTTGGCATCATCCTTGCCAAAGACTTTGCCGCCGCCGGGGGGAGCCTCGATACCATGCTATGGTCAACAACCTTGCTCAGTTTTAAGGCAAAGCAGTCGTTTGACCACTCGAAATCGTTACAAGGCCAGAGCTATCGCGCAGAGGCTACCCTCGCAACGAAACTGGGCGTGAGCATTACGGCATCATCCACCTACTATTCTCCGGACTACCGCGAGTTCTCGGAGTTTATCGACAAAAATTACGTCTCGACAAAGCAGTATGACTATTCGGTTGGGCTACAGTGGCAGATCAGGGGAATGGGTGCGTTTAATACCAGCCTGTACGAAACGAAAACCCGTGGGAAAGAGGGGAAAAGACGTTTCATTACCGCTGGCTGGGGCGGCAATTTCTATTCTGCGTATATCTCAGCTAACTGGCAGCGTCAGTTAAGCGGCGGCAAGGGTGATGAGAAAAACGAAGATATGATCTACCTGAATGTCACCGTTCCGTTAGGCCGAAACAATCTGAGCACCTATGCTCATCGCGACAACGGCAGAACCCGGTACGGCTCGACGCTCAACGGCAATATTAATGATGATAACGCCTATATGCTGGGCGCTGAAATGGGCAGGGAAGAGAACTACCGGAGCGTTAGCGCAGGCTTGAGCAGCAATCTGCACTATTCTCAGCTGATGCTGAATGGCAGCGTCGCGAGCGAACATCAACGTAGCTATTCGGGCTCATTGCAGGGCGGTGTGGTGGCGCATGCTGATGGCATCACCTTTTCGCCACTGCCGGTGCGCGAAACATTCGGTATCGCATCGCTGGCTGAACCGGTCTCAGGTGTGAAAATTGATACCCCGACGGGCCCCGTCTGGACGGATAGTCGCGGATTTGCCGCTTTGCCGTCGTTGAACGCCTGGCAAAAGTCGCGCATTGAGATCAATACGACAACCTTGCCAAAAAATATGGATATCGGTAACGGGACGCGCATGATGACCCAGGGACGAGGTTCGGTGGGAAAGGTGCAGTTTAATACCCTTACTCAACGACGGGTTTTACTGCATGTAACCATGGCTGACGGTAAAAAACTGCCTAAAAACCTCGCTATTACCGATGAAAAAGGCAATTACCTTACCACGTCGGTTGATGATGGCGTTGTGTTCCTGAATAACGTCACCGCCCGGCAAACGCTGGTAATACAAAATGGAAATGAAAGCTGCCGTATTACGCTGGTGTTGCCCGAAAAGGCAGAGGCGGACGTTTTCTATGAAACGGCGCAAGGAGTATGCCAATGAAACGTCACTTACTGACGATCGCCCTGTTCGCGGTCCCGGCATTCAGCTGGGCTGAATGTCAGATTTTCTCCAGCCAGCAAAAAGTCACCTGGGGCAGACTCAGCGCAGCGGAAAGGCAGCACGCTAACGGAGAGGCGATCTCGCTGCCGGAAAAGCAAATTCAGGTTCAGGTGGTATGCAGCGAACCGCAGCGCATTCGTCTGTTTGTGGGAAGCGATCGGCCGCAAAACGGAACGTTTTCCCTCGGTCCTGACGGCGAGATGCGTATTGTCGCCTCCCGTGCGCGTGTCGATGATAAACCTGTGCGTCTGAGGGCGGTCAATGCTTCAGAAGCGATCCCTGTGCCCGGAGGAAGTGAGACGCTGGACATCACGCTCAATCAGGGGATGGCATTTATCGATGGCAACGAGGCTTACGGGAAAACCGCGACAGTCCTGTTCAACGTGATGCCAACGATAAAACCCGGCGCCATAACGGAGAGAGTAACCTGGCGCGGAAATCTGAGAATAAAAATGGATGTGCAATGATGCGACAAATTTTTCTGCTGTTGGTGGCTTTAACAACCGTCTCTGCCCCGGCGAGTGATACCCTCGGCATCGATTTTGAGCTGACAGCCGATGCAGCAGCCTGCACGCCCACTCTGAGCAATAATGGTATCGCTGATTTTGGTACCCGCCACGCCGGCAGCTTGTCTGCCAACGCTTTTACCCAACTGGGTACGCGAGAGTTAACCTTAACCATCACCTGCGAATCATCCACGGCGCTGGCGATCACCTCGCGTGATACCCGTACGTCGTCGGTAAGGACAGGAGAAGATTCCACCGGCACCACCGGCCCACGCTTTAGCGTCAACGGTGGTCTGAATGTGGCGCATGCTTCAAGGCTGTTCGGCCTGGGCCTGACGGCGGAGAAAACGCCTATCGGCAGCTATGCAATTCTGATTAACGCCAACAACATTGTTGCCCAGGATGGGAGCCAGAATGTCAGCGTGGATATGGCCGGATCGGAAAGTAAAAGTGGCCCCTGGGCAAAAGAGGATCACAATCTCCTTCCGTCAACCGATAACTATTTTTATACCTTCGTGAAGAAAGGAACGCTGGTTCCCCAGCCGGTGAGTTCCGTGAACGTACCGCTGCATGTCAGCGTTTCGGTGGCGAACAAGCTCGGCAGCAGTCAGCAGATCTCGCTGGACGGCGAGGCGGTGATTAGTATTGCGTATTTATAAGCGCGAAAGGCAGGAACAGTAACACGGCCCGGCGGGAGCGGATCCCACCGGGCCGTGGTGTTTAGACTTCGAGGAAGTTCATGATGCCGTCTGCCGCTTTACGGCCTTCGGCAATGGCGGTGACGACCAGGTCAGAACCGCGAACGATATCGCCACCGGCGAAGATCTTCGGGTTGCTGGTCTGGAATGCGTTATCACTGCCTTCCGGGGCGATGATGCGGCCCTGAGAGTCCAGCTCAACGCTGTGCTTCGCCAGCCATTCCATGCTGTGAGGGCGGAAACCAAACGCCATTACCACCGCATCAGCCGGGATCACGTACTCGGAACCGGCAACAATCTCCGCCCGGCGACGGCCTTTCGCATCCGGTGCGCCCATCTCAGTACGCGCCATCTTCACGCCGCTGACCTTGCCGTTGGCATTCACTTCAATACCCAGAGGCTGGATGTTGAACTGGAACTCCACGCCCTCTTCACGCGCGTTTTTCACTTCGCGTTTTGAGCCCGGCATGTTCTCTTCGTCGCGACGATAGGCACAGATAACGTGCGCCGCATTCTGGCGAATGGAGGTACGCACGCAGTCCATTGCGGTATCACCACCGCCCAGTACCACCACGCGTTTGCCTTCCATGCTGACATAGGGCTCATCAGCCGTTTCGCCGTAACCCATCATCTGCTTGGTGTTGGCAATCAGGAACGGCAGCGCGTCATATACGCCCGACGCGTCCTCGTTTTCCAGCCCACCGCGCATCGACTGATAAGTCCCCACGCCCAGGAACACGGCGTCGTAATCCTTCAGCAGATCGTCGAGCTGTACGTCGCGGCCCACTTCGGTGTTGAGTTTGAACTCAATGCCCATACCGGTGAAGATTTCACGGCGGCGGGTCATCACCTCTTTTTCCAGCTTGAAGGCTGGGATGCCGAAGGTCAGCAGACCGCCGATCTCCGGGTGACGGTCAAACACCACCGCTTTCACGCCATTGCGGGTCAGCACGTCGGCGCAGGCCAGGCCTGCCGGACCGGCACCGATAATCGCCACGCGTTTGTCGGTCTGACGCACGCCGGTCATATCCGGGCGCCAGCCCATCTCGAACGCTTTATCGTTGATGTAGCGCTCAATGTTACCGATGGTTACCGCACCGAACTCGTCGTTCAGGGTACAGGAACCTTCGCACAGACGGTCCTGGGGACATACGCGGCCGCAGACTTCCGGCAGGGTGTTAGTCTGGTGAGACAGCTCGGCTGCCTCAAAAATACGTCCTTCGTTGGCCAGCTTCAGCCAGTTCGGGATGTAGTTATGGACCGGACATTTCCACTCGCAGTACGGGTTGCCGCAGGACAGGCAGCGGTCTGCCTGTGCTTTGGCCTGGCCTTCGGAAAACGGCTCGTAAATTTCAACAAATTCAATTTTACGGATCTTCAGCGGCTTCTTCGGCGGATCAACGCGCTGCAAGTCGATAAACTGGTAAACATTCTGGCTCATCTGAATTCCTTACTGCGCCTGCACACGCAGCTCTGCTGCGCTACGACTACGGTGACCCAACAGGGCTTTAACATCGCTGGACTTCGGTTTAACCAGCGCGAATTTCGCAGAGAATGCCGGCCAGTTTGCCAGGATCTCTTCGCCACGCACGGAACCGGTATGATGCACGTGCTCGGTAATCAAACCACGCAGGTGCTCCTCGTGGATCGCCAGGCTTTCAACATCCAGCACTTCCACCAGCTCCGGGTTCACGCGTTTACGGAAATCACCGCTTTCATCCAGGACATAGGCGAAACCACCGGTCATACCTGCACCGAAGTTAACGCCCGTTTTACCTAGCACGCAGACAATCCCACCGGTCATGTATTCACAGCCGTTATCGCCGATACCTTCCACCACGGTGATGGCACCGGAGTTACGCACCGCGAAACGCTCACCCGCACGCCCTGCGGCAAACAGACGACCGCCGGTTGCACCGTACAGACAGGTGTTGCCGATGATGCTGGCGTCACAGCTGCGGAAGGCAGAACCCACCGGAGGACGTACCGCCAGCAGACCACCCGCCATGCCTTTGCCGACGTAGTCGTTGGCATCGCCGGTCAGGTAAAGCTCAACGCCGCCTGCGTTCCAGACGCCGAAGCTCTGGCCTGCGGTGCCGCTGAAGTGCGCGGTAATAGGATCGGCAGCCAGACCCTGGTCGCCGTGCGTCTGTGCGATGTAACCCGACAGGCTTGCACCCACGGAACGGTCGGTGTTGCGGATATCAAACCAGAAGGTTTTGCTCTGCTTCTCATCCACAAACGGCTTCGCCTGCTGCAACAGCTGGGCGTTCAGCACGCCGTTGTCGAACGGCGGGTTGTTCTCGGTGCAGTACACCGCTTTGCCCGCCTTAGGCTCAGCCGTTTCCAGCAGGCGAGACAGCTTCAGGTTCTGCTGTTTGGCGGTGAACCCGTCCAGCTCTTTCAGCAGGTCGGTACGGCCAATCAAATCCACCAGACGCGTCACGCCCAGCTGCGCCATCAGCTCGCGGGTTTCGCGGGCGATGAAATCAAAGTAGTTCGTCACTTTGAACGGCAGACCATGATAGTGGTTCTTACGCAGCTTCTCGTCCTGGGTTGCAACACCGGTTGCGCAGTTGTTCAGGTGGCAAATACGCAGGTATTTACAGCCCAGCGCGACCATCGGACCGGTACCGAAACCGAAGCTCTCGGCACCCAGAATCGCCGCTTTAATGATATCGAGGCCGGTTTTCAGGCCACCGTCCACCTGCAGGCGGATCTTGTGACGCAGACCGTTAGCCACCAGTGCCTGCTGGGTTTCAACCAGACCCAGCTCCCACGGACAGCCCGCATATTTCACGGAGGAGAGCGGGCTTGCACCGGTACCACCGTCGTAACCGGCGATGGTAATCAGGTCGGCATAGGCTTTCGCCACGCCGGTAGCGATAGTACCCACGCCCGGCTCGGAAACCAGCTTCACGGAGATCATCGCTTTCGGGTTGACCTGTTTCAGGTCGAAAATCAGCTGCGCCAGATCCTCGATAGAGTAAATATCGTGGTGCGGCGGCGGGGAGATCAGCGTCACGCCCGGTACCGAGTAGCGCAGTTTGGCGATGTACGGGGTCACTTTGTCACCCGGCAACTGTCCGCCTTCGCCCGGTTTTGCACCCTGAGCGACTTTAATCTGAATAACATCGGCATTGACCAGATACGCAGGCGTCACACCGAAGCGACCGGAAGCAACCTGCTTAATGCGCGACACTTTATTGGTGCCGTAGCGCGCAGGATCCTCACCGCCTTCGCCGGAGTTGGAGTTCCCGCCGATACTGTTCATCGCTTCTGCCAGCGCCTCGTGGGCTTCCGGACTTAACGCGCCGATAGACATCGCGGCGGTATCAAAGCGCTTGAACAGCTCAGTAGCCGGTTCAACGTCGTTAATGCTGACAGCGGTATCGCCCGGGTTCAGGGCCAGCAGATCGCGCAGCGTGGCTGCCGGACGGTTGTTTACCAGCTCAGCATACTGCTGATAATCGCTGTACTCGCCGCTCTGAACGGCCTGCTGCAGGGTACGCACCACGTCCGGGTTATAGGCATGGTATTCGCCGCCGTGCACGTACTTCAGCTGTCCGCCCTGATCCAGCGGCTTACGCGCCAGCCAGGCACGTTTGGAGAGGTTCAGCAGATCCTGCTGGAAGTCACTGAAGTCCGCTCCGCCGATGCGGCTGATCACGCCCTGGAAGCACAGCCCGGCGACATCATCATGCAGACCCACGGCTTCGAACAGCTTCGAGCAGCGGTAAGAGGCGATGGTCGAGATGCCCATTTTGGACATGATCTTGTACAGACCTTTGTTGATGCCGTTACGGTAGTTCAGCATCACGGTACGGTAATCTTTTTCGATGGCGTTGGTGTCGACCAGTTTTGCCAGGGTTTCGTAGGCAAGGTACGGGTAGATCGCCGTCGCACCAAAGCCCAGCAGTACGGCAAAGTGGTGCGGGTCGCGGGCGCTTGCGGTTTCAACAATGATATTGGCGTCGCAGCGCAGGCTCTTATCCACCAGGCGGGTCTGAATCGCCCCCACCGCCATTGGCGCCGGAACCGGCAGACGGTTCTTCGCAATGTTACGGTCGGACAGGACCAGCAGAACGGTACCGGTACGCACCATCTGTTCAGCCTTATCACACAGCGCTTTCACCGTCTCTTCGAGACTGGTTTCGGTCACGTCAAAGGTAATATCGAGCGTGTCGGCGCGATAGTGTTCCTCTTTCATGGTGGTCAGCTGGGTGAAATCGGAGTAGAGCAGGATCGGCGATTTAAAGGTCAGACGGTGGGCCTGGCCTTCGGCTTCGCAGAAGACGTTCATCTCACGACCGATGCTGGTGGCCAGCGACATGACGTGCGCTTCACGCAGCGGATCGATTGGCGGGTTGGTGACCTGCGCAAACTGCTGACGGAAGTAGTCGTAAATGATACGCGGCTGGCTGGAAAGCACGGCGAATGGAGTGTCATCACCCATGGAGCCGACCGCTTCCTGGCCATTTTCACCTAACACGCGGATGACAGAGTCCAGCTCTTCCGCGCTGTAGTTAAACTGTTTCTGGTAGCTGGCGAGGGTGTCGTCGTCCAGCTCGCGGCTGCCCACGTCCCGATCTGACAGATCTTCGAACGGCACCAGACGGCGGACGTTTTTCTCCATCCACTCTTTATACGGATGACGGCTTTTCAGATCGTTATCGGTTTCGGCGGAGTGCAGAATGCGACCGCCACGGGTATCGATAACCATCAGCTCGCCAGGCCCTACACGGCCTTTTTCCACCACTTCGTCAGGCTGGTAATCCCAGATACCCACTTCAGAGGCACAGGTAATCAGCTTGTCTTTGGTGATGACGTAGCGCGCCGGACGCAGGCCGTTACGGTCCAGGTTACAGGCGGCAAAGCGACCGTCGGACATGACGATGCCCGCCGGGCCATCCCACGGCTCCATGTGCATGGAGTTAAAGTCGAAGAAGGCGCGCAGCTCCGGATCCATATCCGGGTTGTTCTGCCAGGCTGGCGGAACAAGCAGGCGCATGGCGCGGACGATATCCATCCCGCCTGCGAGCAGCAGTTCCAGCATGTTATCCATGGAGCTGGAGTCTGAGCCGGTTTCGTTCACGAACGGCGCGGCATCGTGCAGATCCGGGATCAGCGGGGTCTGGAATTTATAGGTACGGGCGCGTGCCCACTGGCGGTTACCGGTGATGGTGTTAATTTCGCCGTTGTGAGCAAGGTAGCGGAACGGCTGAGCCAGTGGCCAGCGTGGTACGGTATTGGTGGAGAAGCGCTGGTGGAACAGGCAAATGGCCGATTCCAGACGCAGGTCCGCCAGGTCCAGGTAGAAGCGCGGCAGGTCAGCCGGCATACACAGACCTTTATAGATGTTCACCAGGTTCGAGAGGCTACAAACGTAGAACTCT
Organism: Leclercia adecarboxylata; assembly: GCF_023639785.1. NCBI lineage: Bacteria > Pseudomonadati > Pseudomonadota > Gammaproteobacteria > Enterobacterales > Enterobacteriaceae > Leclercia > Leclercia adecarboxylata. The sequence goes on along the minus strand of NZ_CP098325.1, from coordinate 4,161,252 downwards.
TTATCGTCCTGAAGACGTTTTTCAATGCGGCGACGGGCAATGAACAGGCGGCGTTCCATATCACGCGGACGCCAGCCCGCAGGCGCGTTGACAAAAATTTGCTCGATACGAGGCAGCGAGGAGAGGGCGATTTCACCGAGTACCCCTTCGTTGGTTGGCACATCGCGCCAGCCGACAATAGACAGGGTTTCGCGTTGAAGTTCTTCTTCGACGATGCGGCGTGATACGGCTGCTTTTTCAGCGTCCTGATTAAGGAAAAGCATGCCGACGGCGTAGTTTTTCGCTAAACGCCAGCCGCGCTCTTCCGCCACGATACGGAAGAAACGATCCGGTTTTTGCAGCAGCAGACCGCAACCGTCGCCGGTTTTACCATCCGCGAGGATAGCGCCACGGTGCTGCATACGGGCCAGTGCGTGTATAGCGGTACGCACTACCTTGTGGCTAGGTTCGCCTTCTATGTGGGCGATCAGGCCGAAACCACAGTTATCCTTCTCAAGGGATTTATCGTACAACATATCAGTGAACCTCCCCAGGCTCGTCGGGCTTCCCACTGAACCGTGGCGCACAGGCACAGAAAGAGCATGGCGACGGGGTTTGCGTTTCATACGCGTACCTCGCATTCGCCCTCTTAATATCCTTTTCGCGCAGGTAAACAAGTTTGAGGACTTGCTTCAGAGGGAATCTCAATTACTGCATAAATATGATGAGCAGGCTGCTCATCCAGAAAGCTTCCAGCGGATTTCCAACTTATCGGGAATCTGTACACAGGTCAAATGGCAATCTTATTTATCCAAAAATGTGCTAAAGGTGGAATATCAATTTGATTTAATTAGATATTTAACCAGTTTCACATCCCTGTAACCTTGCTGTGGGCTTTGGGGGAGTGTGATCTGACTCACTATATGAAAGCGGTATTATCGCTGTAGCATGCTGAATAGTGCGATTTAGGCAGAATTTAATACCGTCATGAGCGAATAACCCGCATGATGTCACTGTTTTTCAGCGTGGGCGATATAAATGAAAAAAACCATCAGAACATAAGGAAAAGTAATTAAGCAGGCGATGAATGAAATTGCAGTTATCCTGGTTAATTATTCAAAAGATAAAAGCGCACCGGGGCGATTGATCCAGGTCATCGCCGACGGCGGTTAAAAATGGCAGGCTTGTCCCCTTTCAACGGGGCGGTCTAACAGATTATGCAGTTACAGAAATTAGTCAATATGTTTGGTGGGGATCTTTCACGCCGGTACGGGCAAAAGGTCCATAAGCTGTCGCTTCACGGGGGATTTAGCTGCCCGAATCGCGACGGCACTATCGGACGCGGCGGCTGCACCTTCTGTAATGTGGCCTCCTTTGCCGACGAAGCGCAGCAGCATCAGTCTATTGCCGCCCAGCTTGCTCATCAGTCCGCGCTGGTTAACCGTGCGAAGCGGTATCTGGCCTATTTCCAGGCCTATACCAGCACCTGGGCTGAAGTGCAGGTGCTGCGCTCGATGTATCAGCAGGCAGTGGGCCAGGCGAATATCGTCGGCCTCTGCGTCGGCACACGCCCGGACTGCGTGCCGGAGGCGGTACTCGATCTGCTCAGTGAGTATAAAGAGCAAGGGTACGAGATCTGGCTGGAGCTGGGGTTGCAGACCGCGCACGATAAAACGCTGCATCGCATCAATCGTGGCCACGACTTTGCCTGCTATCAACGTACTACCCGGCTGGCTCGCGAGCGTGGACTGAAGGTCTGCACCCATCTGATTGTCGGCCTGCCGGGAGAAGGCCAGCATCACGCCCTGGAAACCCTGCACAAGGTGGTGGAGACCGGGGTGGACGGCATCAAGCTGCATCCGCTGCATATCGTCACGGGCAGCATTATGGCGAAAGCGTGGGAAGCCGGGCGACTGAGCGGTATTGAGCTGGACGAGTATGTTGTCACGGCCGGGGAGATGATTCGTCACACGCCGCCGGAGGTGGTGTATCACCGCATTTCCGCCAGCGCCCGCCGCCCAACGCTGCTGGCACCGCTTTGGTGCGAGAACCGCTGGACGGGGATGGTTGAGCTGGATCGCTATCTGAACGGGCAGGGTGTCCAGGGCTCAGCGCTGGGTACACCCTGGGTGCCAACGTTAGCGGCGACGTCCGCCCAATAAGCTACCCAACACACCGCGTATTATCTGATTCGTCACCTGACGCGCCGCGCTTTTCGCCATAGTTTGCACAACACCATCGCGTTTGCCGCCGCGCGGCCCGGTGCTGCCAAACAGAATGTCTTTTAAGCCGCCGAGAATCCCGTCATCGACCGCCAGGGGCTGGCCTTTAGCGGCAGGCGCCTGCTGCTGTTCCGTGGTGGCCTGCACGCCTTTTTGCAGCATCTCAAACGCCGACTCCCGATCCACCTCATCTTCGTACTTACCGTAAACCGGAGAGTGGTTAATCAGGCTGTGACGCTCGTCGTCGCTGACCGGCCCCATTCTGGAACTGGGAGCAATGACCATTGCACGCTGCACCATGGATGGACTGCCTTTGGCATCCAGAAACGAAATCAGCGCTTCACCGGTACCCAGCGCCTGGATGGCCGCTTCAGTATCAAACGCCGGGTTGGCACGCATGGTCTGGGCTGCGGCTTTCACGGCTTTCTGATCTTTAGGCGTAAAGGCGCGCAGGGCATGCTGAACGCGATTGCCCAACTGCCCCAGGACGTTATCAGGAATATCAGCCGGATTCTGTGAAACGAACCAGACGCCCACGCCTTTAGAGCGGATCAGGCGGATCACCTGTTCGATCTTATCCAGCAGCACCTGCGGCGCATCGCTGAACAGGAGATGGGCTTCGTCAAAGAAGAAGACCAGTCTGGGTTTTTCCAGATCGCCTGCTTCCGGCAGCTGTTCAAAGAGCTCAGAGAGCATCCACAGCAGGCTGGCCGCGTAGAGCTTCGGCATCTGGTAGAGCTTTTCCGCACTCAGGATATTGATGATGCCTTTGCCGTTGCTGTCGGTGCGCATCCAGTCCTTGATATCCAGCATCGGCTCGCCAAAGAAGTGCTCAGCACCCTGCTGCTCAAGAGAGAGCAATCCACGCTGGATGGCGCCGATGGAGGCGGCGCTGATATTGCCGTACTGCGTCTGGAAGGCTTTGGCGTTATCGCCGATGTACTGCGTAATGGCCCGCAAGTCTTTGAAATCGAGCAGCAGCAGCCCCTGGTCGTCGGCAATGCGGAAGATAATGTTCAGCACACCCGACTGCACTTCGTTCAGATCGAGCAGACGCGCCAGCAGCAGCGGGCCGAGGTCGGAAACGGTCGCCCGTACCGGGTGCCCCTTCTCGCCAAAAATATCCCACGCCACAACCGGATTGCTTTCCGGCTGCCAGTCGGTAACGCCGATATTCTTTAGCCGTTCGAGTAACTTATCCGATGCGATGCCCTCTCGCGCAACGCCGCTGAGATCGCCTTTTACGTCAGCCATAAAAACCGGCACGCCAATACTGGACAGTGACTCGGCCAGCTTTTGCAACGTCACCGTTTTACCCGTACCCGTTGCGCCTGTGATCAGGCCATGACGGTTCGCCATCGCGGGCAGTAAAAACAGCTCAGTATCCGGCGTCCGGGCAATCAGCAGGGGTGTACTCATGATGCGCATCCTCGTGGAATCCTGCGTGGAGTATAGGCAACCTGACGGCAAAGTGAATGTGTCAATTTCTTACTTTGCAGCGCATTACGCAACGCGGGCTATGCTTTTGCATACGGTTAACAACATATTGGAAAGCTATGTCCAGATTCTTCTTTAACGACCGCAAACAGCTGGTTAATGATGCCATTGAAGGTATGCTGATCTCCGCCCCGCACGGCAATCTCGCCAGGCTGGATATCGATCCGGCTATTCGCGTGGTGGTGCGTGCCGACTGGGATAAAAGTCGCGTGGCGGTTATTTCCGGCGGCGGCTCCGGCCATGAACCGGCACATGCAGGTTTTGTTGGTAAAGGAATGCTGACCGCAGCCGTCTGCGGCGATCTCTTCGCGTCACCGAGCGTTGAGGCGGTGCTCAGCGCTATTGTGGCCGTCACAGGGGATCGTGGCTGTCTGCTGATTGTCAAAAATTACACCGGGGATCGTCTCAACTTTGGCCTCGCGGCAGAAAAAGCCAAGCGCTACGGGCTCAAAGTGGAGATGGTGATTGTGGCGGATGATATCGCCCTGCCGGATAACAAGCAGCCGCGCGGCATCGCCGGTACCGCGCTGGTGCATAAGGTCGCCGGGTATGCCGCCGAACAGGGTAAGTCACTAAAAGAGGTTCGCGATATGGCCCGGGAGGCTTGCGACAACCTCTGGAGTCTGGGCGTGGCGATGCAGACCTGCAACCTGCCGGGCAGCGATGATGAAGAGGGACGCATCAAAAAAGGCCATGTTGAACTGGGGCTGGGTATTCACGGCGAGCCCGGGGCCTCGGTGGTGGATACGCAAAACAGCAGGGAGATTATCGATACCCTGGTGCAACCGCTGCTGGCGCAGGCGGGCGAGGGGCGGCTGGCGGTGCTGATCAATAACCTTGGCGGCGTGTCGGCCCTGGAGATGGCGCTGCTGACTAAAGAGCTGGCACATTCCGCCCTGAAGGATCAGATTGCATATTTGATTGGCCCGGCGCCGCTGGTGAGCTCGCTGGATATGAAAGGTTTCTCGCTATCCCTGCTGAAGCTGAACAAGACGTTTGAGCAGGCGCTTAACGCACCGGTAGAGACGCAGGGCTGGCAAAAGCCGGTGGCCTTTGCGCCGCTGCGTACGCTGACGCACACGCCGCTGCACGACAGCGTGGAATTTACCCCGTCGGCGAATGCGCGGGTGGCGCAGCACGTCGCTGCAGTGACGGAGCGGTTAATCGCACTGGAGAATCGCCTTAACGCCCTGGATGCAAAAGTCGGGGACGGCGATACCGGCTCGACCTTTGCGCAAGGGGCGCGGGATATTGCGCAATGGCTGGAGGAGGAGCGCCTGCCGCTAAACGATCTGCCGCAGCTGCTGCTGGTCGTAGGGGAGCGGCTGGCGACGGTAATGGGCGGGTCGAGCGGCGTATTAATGTCGATCTTCTTTACCGCTGCCGGGCAGGCGCTACGTAGCGGCAATCCGTTGCCGGATGCCTTGATGATCGGGCTTGCGCAAATGAAGCACTACGGTGGGGCCGATCTCGGCGATCGTACCTTGATCGACGCGCTCCAGCCTGCGCTTGAAGCATGGCAGAAAGAGGGACTTCAGGCTGCCGCCCGGGCGGCACAGCAGGGGGCTGATGCCACGATGAGTATGGGCAAAGCCGGGGCAGGGCGTTCATCCTATGTGAATAAAGAGAATCTGCAGGGCGTGGCCGATCCCGGCGCGGTTGCGGTGGCTGAGGTGTTTGCGGCAGTTGTGCGGTAGGTGCCGGATGGCAGTTTCGCCTTACCGGGCCTGGGTTATGTAGGCCCGGTAAGCGTAGCGCCACCGGGCATCAGCGGCTCAGAAATCCGCTTTTAACACCACACGGTAACGGGCCTTGCCGTCACGAACGTGCTGAATGGCTTCGTTGATTTTCGACATCGGGTACATTTCAATGGTCGGCGCGACGCCGGTGCGGCCAGCAAACTTCATCAGCTTACGCAGCTCGTACGGGGTACCCGTTGCGGAACCGGAGATGCTGCGATCGCCACCGATCAGCGTAAAGGCAGGAACCGGCAGCGGCTTCAGTACCGCACCGACGGTATGGAAGTTTCCGCCGTAGGCCAGCGCTTCAAAGTATGGCTGCCAGTCGAGATCGACGTTCACCGTGTTGATGATCAGATCGAATTGCCCTGCCAGCGCGGTCAGCGCTTCAGGATCGCGGCTGTTCACCACTTTATCCGCACCCATCGCCAGCACTTCTTTCTCTTTGGCAGGGTTTGAGCTAAATGCGGTAACTTCACAGCCCATCGCATGCAGGAGTTTAATGGCAATATGGCCCAGACCGCCGATACCAATCACGCCCACACGGCTGGTGGCGGTGATATGGTGCATCAGCAGCGGTTTAAAGACGGTGATCCCGCCGCAGAGTAACGGACCGGCAGATTCAATATCCATCTGTTCCGGAAGCGGAATGACCCATTGCCAGTCGGCGCGGAGCTTATCGGCGAAACCGCCTTTATTCAGAATGGTAGGGGTTGAGCCTTCCAGACAGTTGATTTGATTGCCGCTGATACAGGCGTCACAGTGGCCACAGCTACGGGCGGTCCAGCCGATACCCACGCGCTGACCAATCTTCAGGCCTTTATCCTGCGCGGCATCGCCCAGCGCAACAACGCGACCGATAACTTCGTGGCCGGCGACCAGCGGATATTGTGAGAAGCCCCACTCGTTATCGATCATCGACAGATCGGAATGGCAAATCCCGCAATAATCTACCTGCACTTCGACGTCTTCTGCTTTCAGCTCGCCCGCATCGTATTCGTACAGCTCAAGTTCTGCACCCGCCTGCGGTGCGGCGTAGCTTTTTATCTTTGACATCAGTTTTCCCCCTCGTGGTGTTGAACTGAGAGTGTAGAGCATTCAGTTTACAACCGCTTAACAGAAGGGGGCAGGAAGAGAGATTACAGAGTTTTCAACATCCGCACTTCGCAATCAACGTGGCCGGTACACCCCAGCGGCTGGTCGATGTGTTCAAAGCCGAGATGCTCATATAGCCTGATGGCTTCGGTCAGGAAGGCCGTGGTTTCGAGGTAGCAGCGTTTAAACCCCTGAGCGCGGGCATGTTCCAGCGCCTGTAATGCCAGTTTTTTAGCCAGGCCCTGGCCACGTACGATGGGGAGGAAATACATTTTTTGCAGTTCACAGATGTCCGGCTCGCTGCAGGCGAGCGGCGCTATGCCGCCACCGCCCACAACTTGCCCGTTCTGCTCTACAACCCAATAGGCATGCCCCGGCTGACTGTACAGGGCGTACAGCTCGTCGAGATTCGGATCCGCAACGGTATAACCTTTATCAGCCGTGAGGCCGTATTCGGCTGATACCCGGCGGATAACGCCGGCAATGGCCGGGTTATCCTTGGCGGTGATACGGCGCAGGCGCGCCGTTACAGGAGCATTTACACGCATTGCTTCACTCATTACAGCGCACTGATAATGGCCTGCTGCTCAATCAGCTTCGCTTTCGCTTCCGCGTAACCGTTCAGCTTTTCACGCTCTTTGGCGATCACCGCTTCCGGCGCACGGGCAACGAAGCCTTCGTTGGACAGTTTGTTTTCGATGCGGCCAATCTCATCCTCAACTTTAGCCACTTCTTTCGCCAGACGCGCCAGCTCAGCATCTTTGTCGATCAGGCCAGCCATCGGGATCAGCAGCTCGGCACCGTCGATGATCTTGGTTACGGAGACCGGACCTTTATCATCAGCTGGCAGCACGGTGATGCTCTCCAGACGCGCCATAGTCTGCAGGAAGGTGCTGTTCTCGCTCACGCGACGCTGTGCCGCTTCGCTGCAGCCGCGCAGCAACAGCGCCAGCGGTTTGCCCGGGGCGATGTTCATTTCGGCACGGATGTTACGCACGGCAACGATCGCCTGCTTCAGCCATTCGGTATCGGATGCAGCGGCTTCGTCAATCTGTGCGGCGTCGAATGCCGGGAATGGCTGCAGCATGATGGTGTCGGCGTTGATGCCCGCGATGACCTTCACGCGCTGCCAGATGGTTTCGGTGATGAACGGGATGATCGGGTGCGCCAGGCGCAGCAGACCTTCCAGAACGGTGATCAGGGTATTACGCGTGCCGCGCAGTTCCGCTTCAGTACCGCCGTTCATGACCGGCTTGGTCAGCTCCAGATACCAGTCGCAGAACTGGTTCCAGGTGAATTCATACAGGATGCCTGCCGCGATATCGAAGCGATAGTTATCCAGCGCCTCGCGGAACGCTTTGGTGGTCTGGTTGAATTCAGCCAGGATCCAGCGGTCTGCCAGGGACAGAGTCATTTCGCCGCCGTTAAAGCCGCAATCCTGGTCTTCGGTATTCATCAGCACAAAGCGGCTGGCGTTCCACAGCTTGTTACAGAAGTTGCGGTAACCTTCCAGACGTTTCATGTCCCAGTTGATGTCACGACCGGTTGAGGCCAGTGCTGCCAGGGTGAAACGCAGGGCGTCGGTGCCGTGCGGCTCGATGCCGTCCGGGAACTGCTTCTCGGTGCGCTTGCGGATCTTCTCAGCCAACTGCGGCTGCATCATGTTGCCGGTACGTTTCTCCAGCAGATCTTCCAGGGAGATACCGTCAACCATGTCCAGTGGGTCAATCACGTTACCCTTGGATTTGGACATCTTCTGGCCTTCGTCGTCACGAATCAGACCGGTCATGTAGACGGTATGGAACGGAACCTGCGGCTTGCCGTTTTCATCTTTGATGAAGTGCATGGTCATCATGATCATGCGGGCGATCCAGAAGAAGATAATGTCGAAGCCGGACACCATCACGCTGGTTGGGTGGAACTGACGCAGCGCGTCGGTGTTTTCTGGCCAGCCGAGGGTGGAGAAGGTCCACAGCGCGGAGGAGAACCAGGTGTCCAGCACGTCTTCGTCCTGACGCAGCGCGATATCTGCGCTCAGGCTGTTTTCCTGGCGCACTTCGTCTTCCGTACGGCCAACGTAGACGTTGCCTTCGTTGTCATACCATGCCGGGATACGGTGACCCCACCACAGCTGACGGGAGATACACCAGTCCTGAATATCGCGCATCCAGGAGAAGTACATGTTTTCGTACTGCTTCGGTACGAACTGGATGCTGCCGTTCTCTACCGCTTCAACCGCAGGCTTCGCCAGCACGTCGGCGCGGACGTACCACTGGTCGGTCAGCATCGGCTCGATCACCACGCCGCCACGGTCGCCATAAGGAACCGTCAGGTCGTGCGGTTTGATTTCGTCCAGCAGGCCCAGGGCGTCGACAGCGGCGACTACCGCTTTACGCGCGGCAAAACGCTCCAGCTTCTGGAACTCCGCCGGGATATCGCTTGAGTAAACGTCAGACTCTTCGCCTTTGGTGTCGTAGACTTCAGCGCTTTCACGGATATCGCCGTCAAAGGTCAGAATGTTAATCATTGGCAGGGCGTGGCGACGACCCACTTCGTAGTCGTTAAAGTCGTGTGCCGGGGTGATCTTCACGCAGCCGGTGCCTTTTTCCATGTCGGCGTGTTCGTCCCCCACAATCGGAATGCGGCGGTTCACCAGCGGCAGCACCACAAATTTGCCAATCAGATCTTTATAACGTGGATCTTCCGGGTTAACGGCCACGCCGGTATCACCCAGCAGGGTTTCCGGACGGGTGGTGGCGACAACCAGGTAATCTTTACCCTCTGCGGTTTTCGCGCCGTCGGCCAGCGGATAGCGGATGTGCCACATGGAGCCTTTAGACTCGCGGTTTTCCACTTCCAGGTCTGAGATGGCGGTACGCAGTTTCGGATCCCAGTTTACCAGGCGCTTGCCACGGTAAATCAGGTCTTCTTTATACAGGCGGACGAAGACTTCTTTAACGGCGTTGGAAAGACCTTCGTCCATGGTGAAGCGCTCGCGCTCCCAGTCCACGGAGTTGCCAAGACGGCGCATCTGACGGGTAATGGTGCCGCCAGATTCTGCTTTCCACTGCCAGATTTTGTCGATAAAGGCGTCGCGGCCGTAGTCGTGACGGGTTTTACCTTCTTCAGCGGCAATCTTACGTTCAACCACCATCTGGGTAGCGATACCCGCGTGGTCAGTACCGGCCTGCCACAGGGTGTTTTTGCCCTGCATGCGCTGGTAACGGATCATGGTATCCATGATGGTCTGCTGGAAGGCATGTCCCATATGCAAACTGCCGGTGACGTTCGGCGGCGGGATCATGATGCAGAAGGACTCTTTGCTTTCATCGCCGTTAGGCTTGAAATAGCCCTGCTGTTCCCAGTGCTCGTAAAGCGGCTGTTCGATATCGCGTGGGTTGTATGTCTTTTCCATTATTTCCAGGTTGCCGTATTCAGGTTAAAACCAGCCAGGCGGTACGCTTTATAGCGTTCGCGCGCCAGTTGTTTCAGGGAGTCTTCGTGAGGGACAAAGTCTACCACTTCTGTGAAAGCGGTGGCAAAATCTGCAAAGCCGGTACGCAGGCTAATCAGAATATCGCGCGGGCTGCTGTTACGCTTTTGCGGCCAGGCGATCTCCACCGGGGCACCGCCGCGCGGCCCTTCTCCCGCCAGATTATGCGGAACAAAACTTTCCGCCGGTCGAGCCCACAGCGCTTCATCCAGACGGATGGCCTGCTGCTCATCTTCGCAGGCAATCAGCACGCGAAGACCCGCGCGCCAACGTTCTGCGGCAATTTCACACACCAGTTGTTCAACGGCGCTTAAGCCATCCTGTTGGGTGTCATTATCCAGAAGATAGAACGTTGCGTTTTTCATATATGGGGTTTCTTGTGGTGACTTTAAATGCTTAAGCCCGGTGGCGCTACGCTTACCGGGCCTACGGTTTACTGCCGTTTGTAGGCCGGGTAAGGCGAAGCCGCCACCCGGCATTTACCATCACTCTTCGCCGTTAAAACCGGCGCGATTCAGCAGGAACTGCGACAGCATGGCAACAGGACGGCCGGTTGCGCCTTTGGCTTTACCGGAGCGCCATGCGGTGCCCGCGATATCCAGGTGAGCCCAGTTGTACTTGCGGGTAAAGCGGGCCAGGAAGCAACCCGCGGTGATAGCCCCACCCGGACGCCCACCGATATTAGCCATATCCGCGAAGTTAGACTCCAGCTGCTCCTGGAATTCATCGGCCATTGGCAGACGCCATGCGCGGTCACCCGCCTGTTCGGACGCGCCAATCAGCTCGTGCGCCAGCGGGTTGTGGTTCGACATCAGGCCGGTGATGTGATGGCCAAGGGCAATCACGCAGGCGCCGGTCAGCGTGGCCACGTCGATGACGGCCTCCGGATCGAAGCGCTCAACATAGGTCAGCACGTCGCACAGCACCAGACGGCCTTCGGCGTCGGTGTTCAGCACTTCAACGGTCTGGCCTGACATGGTGGTGAGGACATCGCCCGGACGATAGGCGCGGCCACCCGGCATGTTTTCACAGCCCGCCAGCACGCCAATGACGTTGATCGGCAGCTGCAGTTCGGCCACCATGCGCATCACGCCGTAAACCGCTGCCGCGCCGCACATGTCGTACTTCATCTCGTCCATGCCTTCGGCAGGCTTGATAGAGATACCGCCGGAGTCGAAGGTCAGACCTTTACCCACCAGCACAATCGGACGGGCGTCTTCGGCCGGGTTGCCTTTGTACTCAATGACCGACATCAGGGATTCGTTTTGTGAACCGTTCCCGACGGCCAGGTAGGAGTGCATCCCCAGCTCTTTCATCTGCTGTTCGCCAATCACGCGGGTAACGACGTTTTTGCTGTAAGAGTCAGCCAGCTGGCGCGCCTGTGACGCAAGGTAGCCTGCATTACAGATGTTTGGCGGCATGTTACCCAGATCTTTCGCGGCCTTGATACCGGCGGCAATAGCCAGACCATGCTGAATAGCGCGTTCGCCGCTGGTCAGCTCACGACGGGTCGGGACGTTAAAGACCATTTTACGCAGCGGGCGACGCGGCTCGCTTTTGGTGGTTTTCAGCTGATCGAAGCTGTAAAGGGTCTCTTTGGCTGTCTCTACCGCCTGGCGTACTTTCCAGTAGGTGTTGCGGCCTTTTACGTGCAGTTCGGTCAGGAAGCACACGGCCTCCATTGAGCCAGTATCATTCAGCGTATTAATCGTTTTCTGAATAACCTGTTTGTACTGGCGCTCGTCCAGCTCGCGCTCTTTGCCACAGCCAATCAGCAGGATGCGCTCGGAGAGGACGTTAGGTACATGATGCAGCAGCAACGTCTGACCCGGCTTGCCTTCCAGCTCGCCGCGGCGCAGCAGGGCGCTGATGTAGCCGTCACTGATTTTATCGAGTTGTTCGGCGATCGGAGAGAGTCTGCGGGGTTCAAACACGCCGACAACGATGCAGGCACTCCGCTGTTTCTCCGGGCTACCGCTTTTTACACTGAACTCCATGAACTACGCTCCTGAATCTTAAAGACAACAGCGGCAGCTACGGATAGAATTGAAACCTTTCGTAACTCGTACCCGCTGTTGCGGTGACTTCGTGTTAATCTTACGTTATTACGGTTTCGGCACGTCATAATAACTCCTGAAGCGCGAATCCGTCGGGTGTTCTAATCTTAGCGATGATTTCGACGACTCAAGAGAATAAATGACGTTTAAGCCATGAAACAAGCGATTTTCCTGCAAAGAGACGGGTTTTTACGGGCGTATTTAATGTGATAATCATAAGATATCTGGTGCGGGAGACGCTTAAAAGCCAGCTGGCGATACTCTTCATCCTGCTTCTGATCTTTTTCTGTCAGAAACTGGTGAGGATCCTCGGCGCGGCTGTTGATGGCGAAATTCCCACAAATCTGGTGCTTTCCCTGTTAGGGCTGGGCGTGCCTGAAATGGCGCAGCTTATCCTGCCGTTAAGCCTTTTCCTTGGACTGCTGATGACGCTCGGTAAACTCTATACCGAAAGCGAAATCACCGTTATGCACGCCTGCGGTCTGAGCAAAGCGGTGCTGGTTAAAGCCGCCATGATCCTGGCGCTGTTTACCGGCATAGTGGCCGCCGTGAACGTCATGTGGGCCGGGCCCGTCTCTTCTCGTCATCAGGATGAAGTGCTGGCCGAAGCGAAAGCCAACCCCGGCATGGCCGCACTGGCGCAGGGGCAGTTCCAGCAGGCCACTGACGGTAACTCCGTGCTGTTTATCGAAAGCGTGGATGGCAGCCGCTTTAACGATGTGTTCCTCGCGCAAATCCGCCCTAAGGGCAATGCCCGGCCGTCGGTTGTGGTGGCCGATTCCGGTCAGCTTGCGCAGGGTAAAGACGGCTCGCAGATTGTTACCCTCAATAAAGGCACCCGCTTTGAAGGTACGGCGATGCTGCGTGATTTCCGCATCACCGATTTCCAGAACTATCAGGCGATTATTGGTCATCAGGCGGTTGCGCTTGATCCGACTGATACCGAGCAGATGGACATGCGTACCCTCATCAACACCGATACCAATCGTGCCCGTGCGGAGCTGCACTGGCGCATCACGCTGGTATTCACCGTCTTTATGATGGCGTTGATGGTGGTGCCCCTCAGCGTGGTGAACCCACGTCAGGGCCGCGTGCTCTCCATGCTCCCGGCGATGCTGCTTTATCTGGTGTTCTTCCTGCTGCAAACCTCGATTAAATCGAACGGCGGTAAAGGGAAAATTGACCCGATGATCTGGACCTGGGTGATTAACGGACTCTACCTGCTGTTGGCCGTTGCCCTCAACATGTGGGACACCGTGCCGATGCGCCGTGTGCGGGCCCGGTTTATGCGTAAAGGAGCGGTGTAATGCAGGCGTTTGGCGTTCTTGACCGCTATATCGGTAAAACCATTTTTACCACCATCATGATGACGTTGTTCATGCTGGTGTCGCTCTCCGGCATCATTAAGTTTGTCGACCAGCTGAAAAAGGCCGGGCAGGGGAGCTACGACGCAATGGGCGCGGGCATGTACACCCTGCTCAGCATTCCAAAAGATGTACAGATCTTCTTCCCGATGGCGGCGCTGTTAGGCGCGCTGCTCGGGCTGGGGATGCTGGCGCAGCGCAGCGAGCTGGTGGTGATGCAGGCCTCCGGCTTTACCCGCATGCAGGTGGCGCTGTCCGTCATGAAAACCGCGATCCCGCTGGTGCTGTTGACCATGGCGATGGGGGAGTGGGTTGCGCCGCAGGGCGAGCAGATGGCGCGTAACTACCGCGCGCAGCAGATGTACGGCGGCTCGCTGCTCTCCACCCAGCAGGGGCTGTGGGCGAAAGACGGGAATAACTTTGTCTATATCGAACGCGTCACGGGCGACAACTCTCTTGGCGGCGTGAGCATCTACAGCTTTAACGACCAGCGTCGTCTGCAGGCGGTGCGTTACGCCGCCACGGCAACCTTTGATGCCGATAAAAAGGTCTGGCGTCTGTCGCAGGTCGATGAGTCAAACCTGCAGGATCCAAAACAGATCGCCGGTTCGCAAACCGTCTCCGGCACCTGGAAAACCAACCTGACCCCTGACAAGCTCGGCGTGGTGGCGCTGGATCCGGATGCGCTCTCTATCAGCGGTCTGCACAACTACGTGAAGTACCTGAAGTCGAGTGGCCAGGACGCAGGGCGTTATCAGCTCAACATGTGGAGCAAGGTCTTCCAGCCGCTCTCGGTGGCGGTAATGATGCTGATGGCCCTGTCGTTCATCTTCGGCCCACTGCGTAGCGTTCCTATGGGCGTGCGGGTCGTGACGGGTATCAGCTTCGGCTTTGTCTTCTACGTACTGGATCAGATTTTCGGTCCGCTGACTCTGGTGTATGGCATACCGCCAGTGATCGGTGCCCTGCTGCCGAGCGCCTCTTTCTTCCTGATCAGCCTCTGGCTGCTGCTGAAGCGCTCCTGACCTCTCTCGCCTCGCTTCCCCGCCCGGGAAGTGAGGCGCATCGCCTGTTTTACCCCTCACTTTTTTGCACAACCTTCAACGTCTTGCCTGGAATTTGAGTATTATTGTGCGATGACGTCGTGAAGAGATCCCCTATGAAGCAAATTCGGTTACTGGCGCAATACTATGTCGATCTGATGATGAAGCTTGGCCTGGTGCGCTTCTCCCTGCTGCTGGCGCTGGCGCTGGTGGTGCTGGCGATTGTGGTACAGATGGCCATTACCATGGTGCTGCACGGCCAGGTAGAAAGCATCGACCTTATTCGTTCCATCTTCTTTGGCCTGCTTATTACGCCATGGGCGGTCTATTTCCTCTCGGTGGTGGTTGAGCAACTTGAGGAGTCCCGTCAGCGGCTGACCCGGGTAGTGGAAAAGCTGGAGGAGATGCGTGAGCGCGATCTTAAGCTCAACGTGCAGCTTAAAGATAACATTGCCCAGCTGAACCAGGAGATCTCAGATCGTGTAAAAGCCGAGGCCGAGCGCCAGACCACGCTGGAACAGCTTAAAATTGAGATGAAAGAGCGCGAACAGACGCAAATCCAGCTCGAGCAGCAATCCTCGTTCCTGCGTTCTTTCCTTGATGCCTCGCCGGATCTGGTCTTCTATCGCAATGAAGACAAAGAGTTCTCCGGCTGTAACCGGGCGATGGAGCTCCTGACCGGCAAAAGTGAAAAACAGCTGGTCAGCCTGCGCCCGCAGGACGTCTACTCCCCCGAAGCGGCGGCCAAAGTTATCGAAACCGATGAGAAGGTGTTTCGCCATAACGTCTCTCTGACCTATGAACAGTGGCTTGACTACCCGGACGGGCGTAAAGCCTGCTTCGAAATCCGTAAAGTGCCGTACTACGACCGCGTCGGAAAGCGCCACGGGCTGATGGGCTTTGGGCGTGATATCACCGAGCGTAAGCGCTATCAGGATGCGCTGGAGCGCGCCAGCCGGGATAAAACCACCTTTATCTCCACCATCAGCCATGAGCTGCGTACGCCGCTTAACGGCATCGTAGGGTTAAGCCGCATTCTGCTCGACACCGAGCTGACCAGCGAGCAGGAGAAATATCTTAAAACCATCCATGTTTCAGCGGTGACGCTCGGCAATATCTTCAACGATATTATTGATATGGATAAGATGGAGCGACGTAAAGTCCAGCTGGATAACCAGCCGGTGGACTTCACCAGCTTCCTCGCCGATCTGGAGAACCTTTCCGGCCTGCAGGCGCAGCAGAAAGGGCTACGCTTTGTGCTGGAGCCGACCTTGCCGCTGCCGCATAAGGTGATCACCGACGGCACGCGCCTGCGTCAGATCCTGTGGAACCTGATCAGTAACGCGGTCAAATTTACCCAGAACGGTCAGGTGGCGGTTCGCGTGCGCTACGGCGAGGGCGAAATGCTGCATTTCGAGGTGGAAGATTCCGGGATCGGTATTCCCCAGGAGGAGCAGGACAAAATCTTCGCCATGTATTATCAGGTTAAAGACAGCCAGGGGGGCAAGCCTGCCACCGGCACCGGCATTGGCCTGGCGGTATCGCGCCGGCTGGCGAAGAGCATGGGGGGCGACATTACGGTGTCCAGCAACCCGGGCCATGGCTCCGTGTTTAAACTGAGCGTACGTGCCCCGGCCGTGGCGGAAGAGGTTGAAGATACCTTTGCCCGCGACGATATGCCGTTGCCCGCTCTGCACGTGCTGCTGGTGGAAGATATCGAGTTGAACGTGATTGTGGCGCGCTCGGTGCTGGAGAAACTTGGCAGCAGCGTCGACGTTGCCATGACCGGTAAAGCCGCGCTGGAGATGTTCACGCCGGGCGAGTACGACCTGGTGCTGCTGGACATTCAGCTGCCGGACATGACCGGGCTGGATATCTCGCGAGAGCTGACGAGCCGTTATGCCAGCGATGAACTGCCGCCGCTGGTGGCGCTCACCGCTAACGTGCTGAAAGACAAAAAAGAGTATCTCGATGCCGGTATGGACGACGTACTGAGCAAACCGCTGGCGGTACCTGCCTTAACCGCCATGATCAAGAAGTTCTGGGACACCTGTGACGAAGAGGAGAGCACCATGACGACGGTAGATACAGAGAAAGCAACGTCTTTGCTGGATATCGACATGCTTGAGCAGTACATCGATCTGGTTGGTCCGAAGTTGATCACCGACGGTCTGGCGATCTTCGAGAAGATGATGCCGGGCTATTTGAACGTGCTGGAGTCGAACCTGACGGCGCGGGATCAGAAAGGCATCGTGGAAGAAGGCCATAAGATCAAAGGTGCGGCCGGATCCGTGGGCTTGCGTCATCTGCAACAGCTCGGTCAACAGATTCAGTCCCCGGATTTACCAGCGTGGGAAGACAATGTTGGTGAATGGGTTGAAGAGATGAAACAGGAGTGGCAGAACGATGTGGCCGTGCTGAAAGCCTGGGTGGAGAGCAGAAAAAAATGACCCCGGCTAAACCGGGGTGCGCGAATACTGCGCCAACACCAGGGAAATCTTGGCTGCGCCTGAAGAGTCATATGTTTTTATAGTGAATGGCGTAGCCGGAAAATTTAGGCCGCACGCAGTTAAGATAGCAAATCTTAAATACTTTGTTACATGAATCAGTTAAATGTGTGAAGCACACCGTTTTAATCAGAATTTTTAATTCACATTTAACATTTTTCGAGAGGGATCGCATGATGAAAAAGGTGGGTGTAGTACTGAGCGGCTGCGGTGTTTACGATGGTTCTGAAATCCATGAAGCCGTTTTGACGCTGCTGGCTCTGGCGCGTAACGGCGCCGAGGCGGTCTGTTTTGCACCGGACAAAGCTCAGTCAGACGTGATCAACCACCTGACCGGCGAAGCGATGACCGAAAGCCGTAACGTACTCGTTGAGGCAGCGCGGATCGCGCGTGGAGAGGTTCGTCCCCTCAGCGAGGCACAGGCCGCAGAACTGGATGCGCTGATCGTGCCTGGCGGTTTTGGTGCGGCAAAGAATCTGAGTGATTTTGCCCTTCAGGGAAATGCCTGCCGGGTAGACAGTGATTTAAAAGCGCTGGCGCTACAGCTGCATGAGGCAGGCAAGCCGCTGGGCTTTATCTGTATCGCTCCCGCGATGCTGCCTGCCATTTTTGATATACCGCTACGCCTGACCATCGGGACAGATATCGATACCGCCGAGGCCATTGAGGATATGGGCGGTGAGCATATCCCTTGTCCGGTGGACGATATCGTGGTCGACGAGGAGAACAGGATCGTTACCACGCCCGCTTACATGCTGGCGCAAACAATCGCGGAAGCCGCGACGGGTATCGAGAAGCTGGTCACGCGCGTGCTGGTGCTCGCTGAATGAGGTTCAGACGTCCCAAAGCTGGCTGGTTAAGACGGATCGTCATTCGCATTCTGCTGGTCATGGCGGTCTTCTGGGGCGGGGGTATTGCCCTGTTCAGCTTCCTGCCGGTGCCGTTTTCAGCGGTAATGGTAGAACGTCAGTTAAGTCACTGGCTGGGCGGCGATTTCAGCTATGTCGCCCATTCTGACTGGGTGAGTATGGATGAGATCTCCCCCTGGATGGGGCTGGCCGTTATCGCCGCCGAAGATCAAAAATTCCCGGAACACTGGGGATTCGACGTCGGGGCGATAGAGAAGGCGCTGGCGCATAACGAACGCAACGAGAGCCGCATCCGCGGGGCATCCACGCTTTCACAGCAGACGGCGAAAAACCTGTTTTTATGGGATGGGCGCAGCTGGATGAGAAAGGGCTTTGAAGCCGGGCTGACGCTGGGTATCGAAACGGTGTGGAGTAAAAAACGGATCCTGACGGTCTATCTGAATATCGCGGAGTTTGGCGAGGGGGTGTTTGGGGTTGAAGCCGCGTCGCAGCGCTATTTCAACAAACCAGCCAGCCGTCTGACGGCAGCAGAGGCGGCGCTGCTGGCGGCCGTATTACCGAATCCGATACGCTTTAAGGCCAGCGCGCCATCAGGCTATGTACGCAGCCGTCAGGCGTGGATCCTGCGCCAGATGCGCCAGTTGGGTGGCGAAGGCTTTATGCAGGCCCATAAGCTGCATTAATCTTCATCAAATCCGGCGTTGAACAGCGCAATCACCGCTGCCAGCGCCTCAACTTCCTGTGGGCCGGTAGCTTCGATTTCGATCTGTCGGCCCTTCGCCGAATCCAGCATCAGCAGAGCAATCACGCTGTTGGCTTCGGCTTCGGTGCCTTCGTCATTACGCAGCAGAACTTCCGCGTCAAACCCCTGCATCAGTTCAAATAACTTCATCGCCGGGCGTGCGTGCATGCCCAGCTTATTGGTGATTTCAACGGTCTGCTTTACGGTCATGTTTTACGTTTTTCCAGCGTACGATGACGGGACTGCACGTTTTTACCGCGTGAGCGGAAATAGTCAGCCAGTTGCTCAGCAATATAGACCGAACGGTGTTTGCCCCCGGTACAGCCAATCGCCACCGTTAAGTAGCTGCGATTGTTTGTCTCCAGCATCGGCAACCAAAGTTCAAGGTAGCTGCGCGTCTGATAGATAAAGTTATGCACTTCCGTATGTCTGTCAAGGAACGCGGCGACGGGCTTATCGAGGCCGGTCATCGGACGCAGCTTCGGATCCCAGTGCGGGTTCGGTAAGAAGCGCACGTCGAACACGTAGTCTGCATCGATTGGAATGCCGTGCTTAAAGCCGAAGGATTCAAAGACCATCGTCAGCTCGCGCTCGCGTTTGCCCAGCAGGCGGGTACGCAGCATCTCCGCCAGTTCATGGACGGACATTTCTGAGGTATCGACGATGAGATCGGCGCGGGAACGCAGCGGCTCCAGCAGATCGCTCTCCTGGTCGATAGCGCTTTCCAGCGAAAGGTTTTTACTCGAGAGCGGATGCAGACGACGGGTATCGCTGTAGCGACGGATCAGCGTGTTACGATCGGCGTCGAGGAACAGAAGCTGAGGTGAAAATGCTTCCGGCAAGCTGCTCATCGCCTGCTCAAAGATCTCCGGTGATTCAGGCATGTTACGCACATCGATGCTGACCGCGGCAGAAATCTGCCGATCCGCCAGCGAACGCGCCAGCTCGGGCAGCAGCACCACCGGCAGGTTATCCACGCAGTAAAAGCCCATATCTTCCAGCGCACGCAGGGCGACCGATTTCCCGGATCCCGAACGCCCGCTGACGATCATCAGCACCATGTACCGTTTCTCCTCAGGACTGCAGATGTCAAAGCCATCACCCGATTACGCATCATCCTGACTGCCTTCCGTTTCCGTAATAATTTGATAGAGCTCTTCGTCGCTCTGCGCCGCACGCAAACGGCGACAGATGGTTTTATCCGCCAGACGTTTAGCCACCAGCGAGAGCGTATGCAGATGCGTTTTAGTCTGATCGGCTGGCACCAGCAGGGCAAACAGCAGATCGACAGGCTGGTTATCAATGGCATCAAAGGCGATAGGTGTTTCCAGTTGAACAAACACCCCTACAGCACGCAGAGTATCCTCTTCCAGTTTGCCATGGGGAATGGCGATGCCGTTGCCGATGCCGGTACTGCCCATCTTTTCGCGGGTCAGGATCGCTTCAAAGACCACTTGTGGCGGCAGGCTCAGCTGTTTTGCGGCCAGTTCACTGATGATCTCCAGCGCACGTTTTTTGCTCTGGCAGTGAACGGCACTGCGGGTACATTCCTGATTAAGGACACTGCTCAGTTGTAGAGTGGAATCGTTATTCATCATAATTTCACCTAAGCGCTAACTGTACAAAGGGCCCGTTGTGTTTCACAACAGGCCATCCTGCACCCGTTAACTGCCCGGACAATTAGTGTTGTTTCAGTTTATCTTTATGTTTGTTTAGCTGTCGTGCCAGCTTGTCGATCAAGCCGTCGATAGCCGCGTACATGTCCTGCCCTTCCGCACTGGCATGGATTTCGCCCCCATTAACGTGCAGGGTGGCATCCGAGATATGAGTCACTTTTTCCACTTTTAACACAACGTAGACCTGATTGATCCTCTCGAAATACTGCTCGAGCTTGGCGAATTTAGTATTCACAAAATCGCGCAGGGCCTCAGTGATC
Source organism: Leclercia adecarboxylata (assembly GCF_023639785.1). Lineage (NCBI taxonomy): Bacteria > Pseudomonadati > Pseudomonadota > Gammaproteobacteria > Enterobacterales > Enterobacteriaceae > Leclercia > Leclercia adecarboxylata. The sequence continues at coordinate 4,140,709 of NZ_CP098325.1, read as the reverse complement.
TCGACGTTATGTCCAGTGATGTTGAGCTGCATAGTGTCTTCCTTATCGGTTGTGTCAGACCAGTTGTTTACGCTGGTTTGACGGCGGAATGGATAAAGACTCTCGATACTTCGCAACAGTGCGGCGTGCCACCATGATACCTTGTTCGGACAGCATGGTGGTTAACTTACTGTCGCTCAGCGGTTTCGCGGGGTTTTCCGCGGCGATTAATTTTTTCACCAGCGCCCTGATCGCCGTCGACGAGGCTTCGCCGCCGCCTTCGGTGTTGACATGGCTGGAGAAAAAATATTTAAGCTCAAAAATACCGCGCGGGCTGTGCAGATACTTCTGCGTCGTCACGCGAGAAATTGTCGACTCGTGCATCTCGACGGCCTGGGCGATATCGGCCAGCACCATCGGCTTCATGAACTCTTCACCCTGCTCAAAAAACGCCTGCTGCTGCTCGACGATGCAGCGGCTGACGCGCAGCAGTGTATCATTGCGGCTCTCAAGGCTTTTGATCAACCAGCGCGCTTCCTGCAGATTGCTGCGGATAAACTGGTTATCCGAGTCGTTGCGGGAACTGGTGCACATTGAGGCGTATTGCTGATTGATTTGCAGGCGTGGAATGCTGTCGGAATTCAGCTCCACGGTCCACAGACCGTTATGCTTGCGCACCAGCACATCAGGAATGACGTACTCAGGCTCACTGGTCTGGATGGACTGGCCCGGGCGCGGATCCAGCGACTGAATCAGATTGACCGCTTCTTTCAGGACCTCTTCTTTCAGTCGCGTCACACGCATCAACGTACGGAAGTCGTGGTTGGCCAGCAGATCCAGATGTTCGCTGATGATAAGCCGGGCCTCTTCCAGCCACGGAGTCTCTTTCACAAACTGCGAAAGCTGTATAAGCAGGCAGTCGCGTAAATCGCGCGCCGCGACGCCGATCGGGTCGAAACGCTGAACGCGCTTCAGAACCGCTTCGACCTCTTCAGGCTCAATCTCATCATCGCCGATGCTCTCCAGGATGTCGTCCAGCGACACGGTCAAATAGCCGGTCTCATCGACGGCATCCACAATGGAGGTGGCGATGGCGCGATCGGTATCGGAAAACGGCGTCAGCTCCACCTGCCACATCAGGTAATCCTGCAGCGACTGGGTGGTTTCACCCTGATACACCGGTAACTCGTCATCCTGATAGTCAGCCCGCGTGCCGGATGGCGTTCCGGCGGTGTAGATCTCATCCCAGCTGGCATCGAGCGGTAGCTCGTCAGGCATCTCTTTCTGCTCTAACGCATCAACCGTGTCGAGGGTTTCGTTATCCTGGGTTTGCTGAGTTTCTACCTCATCGTGAAGATCGGTTTGCTCAAGCAGGGGGTTACTGTCCAGCGCTTGCTGGAGCTCCTGCTGAAGTTCCAGCGTCGACAGCTGCAACAGGCGAATGGCCTGTTGTAACTGCGGCGTCATTGCCAGCTGTTGGCTGAGCCTTAATTGCAAACCTTGCTTCATGTTCAGAGCATTTTTCTCCGTTTAGGCGAGACTTAACTTCTACCCTATCAGAGTCTGAAGTCTTCCCCAAGATACACGCGCTTAACATGCTCGTCTTCGAGGATCTGCTGCGGGGTACCATGGGCGATAAGATGGCCCTGGCTGACGATATAGGCACGCTCACACACCGCCAGCGTCTCACGGACGTTGTGGTCAGTGATGAGAACCCCAAGGCCACTGTCGCGCAGATGCTCAATAATACGTTTGATATCAATGACCGAAATAGGGTCAACGCCCGCAAAAGGTTCATCAAGCAGGATAAATTTTGGATTCGCGGCCAGCGCACGGGCAATTTCCACGCGGCGACGTTCACCACCGGAAAGGGCCTGACCCAGGCTGTCGCGCAGGTGTTCGATATGGAACTCTTCCATCAGCTCGTTGGCGCGATCCTGACGCTGCTCAGAGGTCAAATCATCGCGGATCTGCAGCACAGCCATCAGGTTGTCGAAAACGCTCAGACGGCGAAAAATCGAGGCTTCCTGCGGCAGATAGCCGATGCCGCGGCGGGCACGGGCGTGCAGAGGCAGCAGGCTGATATCTTCATCATCAATAATGATGTTACCCGCATCGCGCGGGACAATGCCCACGACCATGTAAAATGTGGTGGTTTTACCCGCACCGTTAGGACCCAACAAACCGACAATCTCGCCGGAGTTAACGGTCAAACTGACATCTTCCACTACGCGGCGGCCCTTATAGGCTTTGGCGAGATTCTTTGCAGTTAATGTTGCCATAACGAATTAGTTACTCTTTTTCTGTGCCGGGGCCTGAGTGCTATTTTTGTCCTGCAGCTGCGATGGAACCAGTACGGTGGTCACGCGTTTGCCTTTTTCGCTGAAGGCCTGCATTTTTTGCTCTTTGACCAGGTAGGTGATCTTGTCGCCCTTAATGTTGCTGTCGAGCTGCTCCAGGAACGCATTACCGGTCAGGACTACAAAATCTTTCGCCAGCTCATAGTGCATCTGGGAGGCGTGGCCTTTAACCGGCTTGCCGTTATCCTGCATCTGGTAGAAGGTGGCCGGATTGCCGTAGCCATCGATAATCTCTTTCCCGTCTTCGCCGCCCGGACGCGTCACCACGACTTTATCCGCGTTGATTTTGATGGTGCCCTGAGTCACAACCACATTGCCGGTAAAGGTCACGACGTTGCCCTGCATATCGAGTGATTGCGTATCAGATTCGATATGGATCGGCTGCTCGGTATCACCCGTCACAGCAAGCGCAGGCAGGCTAAGGGCCAGCAGCGCGCCGGCTATTACACCATTAAGGCTGAGTTTGTTTGCTTGGAATTTCATAGGAGGTTCTAACCTTTTCAATCAGCTCTGCGTTCTTGCTGCGTAAGTTCCCGCGCATTCTCAGACCGCTGGAATTAAATGTTGTGCCGTATAACGTAACCAGATCCTGCGAGGTTACGTCCTGCGTCACAAGGTTTATCTGTGCGTTATCGGTTGTGATTTTGCGCAGCTGCGAATCGGCGGTCAGCGCGTTCACTTCAACGTGACCATACAGATAAAGCATACGGTCATTCGTCAGTTTTGCCCGGTCTGATTTAATCGACCATGTTGGAATTTTATCGGTATCAAACGTGGTCATCACCGGTTGGGTAAACCATGAAACGCCCTGTTCGGAAAAATACTCAACGTGCTGAGCGATAAGGCGATAGTTCAGCGCCCCTTCGGGGCTGTAAACGACGGTATCGCTGTGATCGCTTTTATATGTCGGATCGTTCGTGTTGACCGTCGGCGCTTGTTCGTCGTCCCGGTCAGCGAGATTCACGCCAATCAGTACCAGTGCGACAAGCGTTAGCAGAATAATAACCCAACGTCTGGTTTTACTCATATCGATTGCCCTTTGGCCTCATCAAGCTTACCTTGCGCCAGCAGCAACAGGTCGCAGACTTCTCGTACTGCGCCACGGCCACCGTTAATACGGGTGACATAGTCAGCGCGCGGGATCAAAAGCGGATGGGCATCGGCCACGGCGATGCTGAGTCCCACTTCTGCCATCACTGGCCAGTCAATAAGATCGTCTCCGACATAGGCGACGTTTTCCGGATCGATGGCAAGTTTACCAAGTAAGTCCCTGAAAGCGACCATCTTATCTGATTGCCCCTGATAGAGATGCGTAATGCCCAGCGTTTCGCACCGATCTTCTACCAGTTTAGCCTTACGTCCGGTAATGATGGCAACTTCTATGCCAGAAGTCAGGGCACAGCGAATACCGTAGCCATCACGCACGTTGAACGCTTTCAGCTCTTCGCCGTTGTTGCCCATATAAATCAGGCCATCAGACAGTACGCCATCCACATCCAGGATCAGCAGGCGAATCTTTTCAGCCTGCGACATCATTTGCGCACTTACCGGGCCATAACAGGTTGCAAGGGATGCACCCGCATTCATCATTGTCTTATCCTTCATTACACTACGCCTGCGCGCAGAAGATCATGCATATGTACCACACCCAGCAACTGGTCGCCATCGGCAACCATAACGGAGGTGATATGGCGGGACTGCATCAGGTTCAGGACCTCGACGGCAAGCGTGCCGGAACGCACCCGAATACCGCCTGTGGTCATGACATCGGCGATACCCAACTTGCGGACATCGACACCCATATCAAATACGCGACGCAAATCCCCGTCGGTGAAGATCCCGTCAATCTTCCACTGGTCATTACAGATGACGGTCATGCCCAAATTTTTACGGGTAATTTCCAGCAACGCATCGCGCAGGGAGGCGTCTTTACTGACGTGTGGAATTTCATCGCCAGTATGCATGATGTCATTCACGCGCAGCAGCAATTTACGTCCCAGCGCACCGCCCGGGTGGGAGAGGGCGAAATCTTCAGCGGTAAAGCCGCGCGCTTCAAGCAGGGCGACGGCCAGTGCATCACCCATCACCAGTGCGGCAGTGGTGCTGGAGGTGGGTGCCAGCCCCAGAGGACAGGCTTCTTTTGGCACCTTGACGCAAAGATGGATATCCGCGGCGCGCGCCATGCTGCTTTCCGGACGGCTGGTGATGCAGATGAGCGGAACCTGCAGACGCTTCAGCACCGGGATCAGCGCCAGGATCTCATTCGATTCACCGGAGTTGGATAACGCAATAACGATATCCTGCGATGAAACCATACCCAGGTCGCCATGCGCCGCTTCGCCGGGATGGACGAAAAACGCAGTCGTACCGGTACTGGCGAAGGTGGCGGCCATTTTACGGCCAATGTGGCCGGATTTGCCCATCCCCATCACCACGACTTTGCCGGTGCAGTGGAAAAGTTTCTCACACGCCAGGCTAAAATCCTGATTGATATATTGATCTAACTGCGCCAGACCTTCACGTTCAATCTCCAGAACCTGTTTTCCTGCTTTCTGAAAGTCAAAACCCGGCTGCAATTCTATTTGCGACATAATGCGTTTCCGTTTACCCAGAGAGAAGCGGCGAGAGCCAGTACAGCATCGCCATCCATACGACAAATCCCACCGTCAGCAGCGCGCCAGCACCCTGACCAATCTGCCTTTTTCGCCGCCAGCAGAGCAGGGCGAATATTGCGCTGACGACCACCATCACCCCGTAGTCACGGCTGAACGCGAGCGGATTGAACGCGCCAGGGGCGATCAGGGCAGGCAGGCCCAGCACAATAGCAATGTTGAAAATATTGGCACCGATGATGTTACCAATCGCGATGTCATCTTCACCTTTACGCGCCCCGGCGATAGCCGTGGCAAGTTCGGGCAGGCTGGTACCAATGGCAATCACCGTCAGGCCGATAGTCAATTCGCTCATGGCGAAATAGTTGGCCAGCACCGTGGCGTTATCGACAATCATCTGCGTCGCCATGGGCATAATGATTAACGCCACACCCAGCCAAAGCAGCGCGACAGGTAAGTTTCCCTCACGCGGTAGCTCTGCCACCTGTTCCTGGGTTAACGTGTCGCAGCCCTGTTTTTCTGCGGCCCGGGCAAGCTTGACGATATAGACCAGCCAGACGATCGCCAGCGCCAGCAGGAAGATGCCGTCGCTGAGAGTTAACTGCCCGTCATATAACACGTAACCCGCCAGCAGGCTGACAATTAACATTAGCGGTAATTCACGCCGCAGAACATCAGAATGCACGCGAAATGAATGCAGTAGCGCAGCAAGGCCCAGGATGAGCAAAATGTTGACGATATTGGAGCCAATGGCCGTTCCTACGGCAAGATCGACCTGATCGTGCATCGAGGCGGCAACAGAGACGATGATCTCGGGCAGGGAGGTGCCGACGCTGACCACCGTCATCCCAATAATTAGCGGGGGAATACCCAATAAACGACAGAGGATTGATGCGGAGAACACCAGACGGTCGGCACTGTAGACCACCAAAAGTAAACCAATTATTAACAGTGCCGTTGCAAGAAGCATCAAAAGTCCTTTCTTCAGGTATACTCGCCGGTCCACCGAGAAAAAATCTCTGCCGCTGCATACTGTCTGTGGGCGTAACGAATTCCTAATTTTGACTTTATGCGCTGTAAAAGTAAAACAAATGCCAGCTTTCGCTTACCCCCAGAGGTAATATTCTGTAAAAATGTTGGGTTTGCAGCGAAATCAGGCATCAAGCCGATCCTGAACCGGCAACAGAAAGGAAATGTACATGAGCCTGAATGAGGCGAATTTAGTCGATGTCCGTGGCGTCAGCTTCACGCGCAGCAGCCGGGTCATTTTTGACAACATCTCTCTCACCGTGCCGCGCGGTAAAATCACCGCCATCATGGGCCCCTCCGGCATTGGTAAAACGACATTATTGCGCCTGATTGGTGGTCAGATCCCGCCATCCGAGGGCGAAATACTCTTTGATGGCGAAAACATCCCGGCGATGTCACGCTCGCGCCTGTATACCGTACGTAAACGCATGAGCATGCTGTTTCAGTCCGGGGCGCTATTTACTGACATGAACGTCTTCGATAATGTCGCCTACCCGCTGCGTGAGCATACGCACCTGCCGCCGGAGCTGTTAAAAAGCACCGTCATGATGAAGCTTGAAGCCGTTGGTCTGCGGGGCGCGGCGAAACTGATGCCTTCCGAACTCTCTGGCGGTATGGCCCGCCGTGCCGCCCTGGCGCGTGCCATTGCGCTGGAACCCGATTTAATTATGTTTGACGAGCCGTTCGTCGGGCAGGATCCCATCACGATGGGGGTGCTGGTAAAACTGATTTCTGAGCTGAACAGCGCGCTGGGTGTAACCTGTATTGTGGTCTCTCACGACGTACCCGAGGTGCTGAGCATTGCCGACTACGCCTATATCGTAGCGGACAAGAAAATTGTGGCGCACGGTAGCGCCCAGTCATTGCAGACCAACAGCGATGCACGCGTCCGTCAGTTCCTTGACGGCATTGCAGATGGCCCCGTGCCGTTCCGTTATCCGGCGGGTGATTATCATAAAGATTTATTGGGAATAGGGAGTTAAGCCACTCATGCTGTTAAATGCGTTGGCCGCTCTCGGACACCGTGGCATAAAAACCATCAGGACGTTCGGGCGTGCCGGGTTGATGTTATTCAATGCGCTGGTCGGGAAACCGGAATTCCGTAAACATGCCCCTTTGCTGGTACGCCAGCTGTATAATGTCGGCGTGCTGTCGATGCTCATTATCATTGTTTCCGGGGTGTTCATCGGGATGGTGCTGGGGCTGCAGGGGTATCTGGTTCTCACCACCTACAGCGCGGAAACCAGCCTCGGTATGCTGGTGGCGCTCTCCCTTCTTCGTGAGTTGGGGCCGGTGGTCGCTGCGCTGTTGTTCGCAGGGCGCGCTGGTTCTGCGCTGACGGCGGAAATCGGCCTGATGCGGGCCACCGAGCAGCTCTCCAGTATGGAGATGATGGCCGTGGATCCGCTGCGCCGGGTTATTTCTCCGCGCTTCTGGGCGGGTATGATTTCGCTGCCGTTGCTGACTATCCTGTTTGTGGCTGTCGGGATCTGGGGCGGCTCGATGGTGGGCGTTCAGTGGAAAGGGATCGATGCCGGTTTCTTCTGGTCAGCAATGCAAGGCGCCGTTGACTGGCGTCTGGATCTGGTTAACTGCCTGATTAAAAGTGCGGTATTTGCCGTGACGATTACCTGGATTGCGCTGTTCAATGGTTACGATGCGATCCCGACGTCTGCCGGTATCAGCCGTGCAACCACACGCACCGTTGTTCACTCGTCGCTGGCCATACTGGCTCTGGATTTTGTGCTCACCGCACTGATGTTTGGGAAATGAGTTCATGCAAACGAAAAAAGTAGAAATTTGGGTAGGCGTATTTGTGTTGCTGGCACTGCTGGCAGCGCTGTTTTTAAGCTTTAAAGTGGCCGATGTGACGACCATACGTACCGAGCCGACATACCGCATTTATGCCACTTTCGATAACATCGGTGGCCTGAAAAGCCGCTCACCGGTGCGTATTGGTGGGGTGGTAGTCGGACGCGTTGCCGATATCACGCTGGATGAGAAAACCTATCTGCCGCGCGTCGCGCTGGATATTGAAGAGCGCTACAACCACATCCCGGACACCAGCTCCCTTTCTATCCGTACATCCGGCCTGTTAGGTGAACAATATCTGGCCCTGAACATCGGTTTTGAAGATCCTGAGCTGGGAACGACTATCCTGAAAGACGGTGGTGTAATTCAGGATACGAAATCAGCCATGGTGCTGGAAGATATGATTGGTCAGTTCCTTTACAACAGTAACAGTAAAGGGGGTGACGAGAATCAGGCTGCGCAAACCCCTGCGCAGAGTGACATTACGCCGCCTGTTGGCACGACGAATTCATCTCAGGAGAAGTAATTCATGATTAAACGACTGTTAATGGTTGCCATGCTGATGATTGCCCCTCTGACTGCAGCTAACGCAGCCGATCAGAGCAATCCTTATCAACAGATGAATGAGGCAGCAAAGAAAACCTTCGATCGCCTCAAAAACGAGCAGCCGAAGATCCGCTCCAACCCCGATTACCTGCGTGATGTGGTTGATCAGGAGCTGCTGCCGTATGTACAGGTGAAATATGCCGGTGCTCTGGTGCTGGGCCGTTACTACAAAGACGCGACACCAGCGCAGCGTGAAGCCTATTTCACTGCGTTCCGTGAATATCTGAAGCAGGCCTACGGTCAGGCTCTGGCGATGTACCACGGCCAGACGTATCAGATTGCACCAGAACAGCCGTTAGGTTCCGCCACCATCCTGCCTATCCGCGTGACCATCGTCGATCCGAACGGTCGCCCGCCAGTGCGTCTGGATTTCCAGTGGCGTAAGAACACCCAGACCGGTAACTGGCAGGCTTACGACATGATTGCAGAAGGCGTCAGCATGATTACCACCAAGCAGAACGAATGGAGCGATCTGTTGCGTACTAAAGGTATTGATGGTCTGACTGCGCAGCTGAACAGTATCTCACGTCAGAAAATTACCCTGGAAGGGAACAAGTAATATGTCGCAGCTGAGCTGGACCCGTGAGGGTGAGACGTTATTACTCTCAGGCGAGTTGGATCAGGATTATCTGAATCCTCTGTGGGATGCGCGTGAAGAAGCTATGAAGGGAGTCTCCTGTATCGACCTGAGCGGTATCTCTCGCGTGGATACGGCGGGTGTGGCGCTGCTGGTACACCTGGTGTCTACGGGCAAGCGGCAGGGCGCACAGGTGACGCTTTCAGGCGTCAGCGATAACGTCGCCACGCTGGCCCAGCTCTATAATCTGCCGGCAGACGTATTGCCTCGCTAATTTTTTCAGTACGTTACTATCAAAAGCCCTGACAGTTTCATCGTCGGGGCTTTTTGCTTGTTTAAGACCGCGTCACTTTGCTCTAAGATGTTGGGCTTGTTTTCACTACCAGATGATATAGAACCCATGGAAAATCATGAAATCCAGACAGTGCTGATGAACGCACTCGCCCTTCAGGAAGCCCACGTCTCCGGCGACGGCAGCCACTTTCAGGTTATTGCTGTGGGTGAGATTTTTGACGGCATGAGCCGCGTTAAGAAGCAGCAGGCTGTCTATGCGCCGCTGATGGAATATATCGCGGATAATCGTATCCATGCCCTGTCGATCAAGGCGTTTACCCCAACTGAGTGGGCACGCGATCGCAAACTAAACGGTTTTTGAGCTGAGGGTGGTTTGCCCGCAGCACGGTTGAATTCATACAGAGAGTAATCACATGGACAAATTTCGTGTACAGGGGCCTACGCGTCTCCAGGGCGAAGTCACAATTTCCGGCGCTAAAAACGCCGCGCTGCCAATCCTCTTCGCCGCACTGCTTGCGGAAGAGCCGGTAGAGATCCAGAACGTCCCCAGGCTGAAAGACATTGATACCACTATGAAGCTGCTCGGCCAGCTGGGTACCAAGGTTGAGCGTAACGGATCCGTGTGGATCGATGCCAGCAATGTGAACAACTTCTCTGCACCGTACGACCTGGTGAAGACCATGCGCGCCTCTATCTGGGCCCTGGGTCCACTGGTAGCACGTTTTGGTCAGGGTCAGGTCTCTCTGCCGGGCGGTTGCGCGATTGGCGCGCGTCCGGTCGACCTGCATATTTTTGGCCTGGAGAAGCTGGGCGCAGAAATTAAGCTGGAAGAGGGTTACGTCAAAGCCTCCGTCAATGGTCGTCTGAAGGGTGCGCACATTGTGATGGACAAGGTTAGCGTTGGCGCTACTGTCACCATCATGTCTGCGGCCACGCTGGCTGAAGGTACCACCATCATCGAGAACGCCGCGCGCGAGCCGGAAATCGTGGATACCGCGAACTTCCTGAATACGCTCGGCGCGAAGATCACCGGCCAGGGTACCGACCGTATCACCATTGAAGGCGTCGCGCGCCTGGGCGGCGGCGTATATCGCGTGCTGCCTGACCGTATCGAAACCGGGACCTTCCTGGTCGCAGCGGCGATCTCCGGCGGTAAAATTGTCTGCCGTAACGCCCAGCCTGATACTCTGGATGCGGTTCTGGCCAAGCTGCGTGAAGCGGGTGCCGACGTCGAAACCGGCGAAGACTGGATCAGCCTGGACATGCATGGTAAGCGTCCGAAGGCGGTCAACGTGCGCACTTCCCCGCATCCGGCATTCCCGACCGACATGCAGGCGCAATTCACGCTGCTGAACCTGGTTGCAGAAGGGACGGGCGTGATCACCGAAACCATCTTCGAAAACCGCTTTATGCACGTGCCGGAACTGATTCGTATGGGCGCGCACGCTGAAATCGAAAGCAATACCGTGATCTGTCACGGCGTGGAAAAACTGTCCGGTGCTCAGGTAATGGCAACGGATCTGCGTGCGTCTGCGAGCCTGGTGCTGGCGGGTTGTATTGCGGAAGGGACTACGCTGGTGGATCGTATTTATCACATCGATCGCGGCTATGAGCGCATCGAAGATAAACTGCGTGCACTGGGTGCAAATATTGAGCGTGTAAAGGGCGAGTAATCGACCTGGCAGCCCCCTGCCGCATCGACCGGGGGGTTGCTATTCCCGTTTAACAGAGCGTCATTCCTGAGGCTCTTCTCCTTGTCTTTTCTGGCGCATCATGCGCGTTCTGTCGACAAATTCGTGGGTGATAGGGTCGTGGTAGCGTGATGGCCAAATGATCCAGGGGTCGGTTCCGAGCGCCGTTGCAATGATCAACTCTCCCTTCGGCCAGGGACGCGTCAGCGCATTTGCCAGGGTAGAAGAGCTAAGACCATTTCGGCGGGATTCTGCAGCCAGTGATGTTCCCTTTTTACGCAGCGCGGCGATAATGTCAGCCGAGTGCCAGTCGGTAAATTTCTTATCCATTCAGCAATCCCTCTGTTCTGGTATGAGTATGTCATTTCCTCTTAAATGACAGTGTTACTATACCTTCTTCGAACATCGGTTCTAAAAAGTTCGCATTACACGAAGCCACATTCGGATTATGCCAGGGCTTTATTCATGCGGCCTGTAAGCGAATTATTTAACAATTTACTGGATTAAGAATTGGAACTTATGAGAACTCTCTTTTTATAAAAAAGAGAGTCCGTTTGACGTTATCGATCGCGCTGAACGGCGATATGTGCCAGGCCAATCAGGGCATCTCGCCATGGGCTGTCAGGGATAACCTGAAGGGCGGCGATAGCTTTATCAGCCTCTTCCTCCGCACGCTGGCGCGTCCACTCCAGAGAACCACAGGTTGCCATTGCTTCCAGTACCGGTTCCAGAAGATGTCGACCGTTTCCTTGCTCAATGGCTTCGCGGATCAGCTTTGCCTGCTCAGGGTTGCCGTTACGCATGGCGTGCAGCAACGGCAGCGTCGGTTTGCCTTCGTTGAGGTCATCACCAACGTTTTTGCCGAGCGTCTCGCCATCGGCGCTGTAGTCGAGCAGATCGTCAATCAGCTGGAAGGCGGTGCCAAGGTAGCGCCCGTAATCCTGCAGCCCGCGTTCCTGCTCGTCGGTACAGCCAGCAAGAATCCCGGAGCACTGCGCAGCGGCCTCGAACAGACGCGCGGTTTTGCTGTAGATCACCCGCATGTAGTTCTCTTCGGTGATGTCCGGATCGTTGACGTTCATCAACTGCAGAACTTCGCCTTCTGCGATGACGTTCACCGCTTTGGACATCACTTCAAGGATCTTCAGGGATCCCAGGCTGGTCATCATCTGGAAGGCGCGCGTATAGATAAAATCGCCTACCAGCACGCTGGCGGCATTACCAAACGCGGCGTTGGCGGTCGCCTTGCCTCGACGCATGTCGGACTCATCGACGACGTCATCATGCAGCAACGTGGCGGTATGAATAAATTCGATTAGCGCCGCGATCGTGACGTGGGCATTGTCCTGATAGCCGACCGCGCGAGCGGCCAGCACAGCGATCATCGGACGGATGCGTTTGCCCCCGCCGCTGACGATGTAATAACCCAACTGATTGATTAGGGAAACGTCAGAATCGAGCTGTTCCAGGATTGCTGCATTCACACCCGCCATATCTTGCGCGGTTAACTCATTGATTTTTTCTAAATTCATCGCAAAAGCCGGGCTTGTAGTCCTGTTTACCACATATCAAATGGGCTAACGAAGGGTTCGGTTTATCAATAGTAGCGCTGATTGTACTGAAAAAACGCGGCAGATAAACGTTACCGTACGCGTTGTGTTTTTTTTCTTCATGTATTGACTGTAGCACTTGTCAAAGGCTCGCGTTTTGCGTAATATTCGCGCCCTATTGTGAATATTTATAGCGCACTCTGAATCACACGAGGATGTGCGCGGAAGCGGAGTTTATATGTACGCGGTTTTCCAAAGTGGTGGTAAACAACACCGAGTAAGCGAAGGTCAGACCGTTCGCCTGGAAAAGCTGGACATCGCAACTGGCGAATCTGTTGAATTCGCTGAAGTTCTGATGATCGCAAACGGTGAAGAAGTCAAAATCGGCGTTCCTTTCGTTGATGGCGGCGTTATCAAAGCTGAAGTTGTTGCTCATGGTCGTGGCGAGAAAGTTAAAATCGTTAAGTTTCGTCGTCGTAAACACTACCGTAAGCAGCAGGGCCACCGTCAGTGGTTCACTGATGTGAAAATTACTGGCATCAGCGCCTAAGACCTGAGGAGAGATTTAAATGGCACATAAAAAGGCTGGCGGCTCCACACGTAACGGTCGCGATTCAGAAGCTAAACGCCTTGGCGTTAAGCGTTTCGGTGGCGAAACCGTTCTGGCGGGTAGCATCATCGTTCGTCAGCGTGGCACCAAATTCCACGCTGGTAACAACGTAGGTTGCGGTCGTGACCACACTCTGTTTGCTAAAGCAGACGGTAAAGTGAAATTTGAAGTTAAAGGCCCGAACAACCGTAAATACATCAGCATTGTTGCTGAGTAAGGTTTTCTCGGTCCGGTAACGGATTAAAGCCCCGCAACGTGTTGCGGGGCTTTTTACATTGGAAACCCGGTAATTTTTTCTGTAGGGAAAACGGGCATGAAGCAGCAGGCCGGCATTGGTATTCTTTTGGCGCTCACTACCGCAATGTGCTGGGGTGCGCTGCCAATTGCAATGAAGCAGGTACTGGAAGTGATGGAGCCGCCAACGGTGGTGTTCTACCGCTTCCTGATGGCCGGTATTGGGTTAGGGACTATCCTGGCGATAAAAGGCAAGCTTCCCCCTTTGCGCATCTTTCGTAAACCGCGCTGGCTGGTATTGCTGGCGATTGCGACAGGTGGCCTGTTCGGCAACTTTATTTTGTTCAGTTCTTCCCTGCAGTACCTCAGTCCCACGGCCTCGCAGGTTATTGGCCAGCTTTCACCGGTAGGCATGATGGTTGCCAGCGTCTTCATCCTGAAAGAGAAGATGCGCGGCACGCAGATTATCGGGGCGCTGATGCTTCTCTGCGGTCTGGTGTTGTTCTTCAATACCAGTCTGATAGAGATTTTTACCCGCCTGACGGATTACACCTGGGGTGTGATTTTCGGCGTGGGTGCGGCGGCGGTGTGGGTGAGTTATGGCGTCGCGCAAAAGGTGTTATTGCGCCGTCTGGCGTCACAGCAGATCCTGTTTTTGCTGTACACTTTATGTACTATTGCACTGTTGCCGCTGGCGAAGCCGGGCGTAATTACCCAGCTTAGCGACTGGCAGCTGGCGTGTCTGATCTTTTGTGGTCTGAACACGTTGGTGGGCTATGGTGCCTTGGCAGAAGCGATGGCGCGCTGGCAGGCAGCGCAGGTGAGCGCGCTGATAACCCTGACGCCACTTTTTACACTGTTATTTTCAGATTTATTATCAATGGCCTGGCCCGATTTCTTCGTCAAACCGATGTTAAACCTGTTGGCTTATCTCGGTGCGTTTGTCGTGGTTGCGGGCGCGATGTATTCCGCCATTGGTCATCGTCTTTGGGGACGTTGGCGCAAAAGTGAAGCGGTAGTAGTGTCCCCCGCTCAGGCGAATGATTTACGGAGAGTAAAATGAAGTTTGTTGATGAAGCAACGATCCTGGTCGTGGCAGGTGATGGCGGTAATGGTTGCGTTAGCTTCCGCCGCGAAAAATATATCCCGAGAGGCGGCCCTGACGGCGGTGACGGCGGTGACGGCGGTGACGTATGGCTTGAAGCTGACGAGAACCTCAACACCCTGATCGACTACCGTTTTGAAAAATCTTTCCGTGCTGAGCGGGGCCAGAACGGCCAGAGTCGTGACTGTACCGGCAAACGTGGTAAAGACGTCACGGTTAAAGTTCCTGTCGGGACGCGTGTCGTCGATCAGGGCACTGGCGAAACCATGGGCGACATGACCAAACACGGTCAGCGCCTGATGGTGGCTAAAGGCGGCTGGCATGGTCTGGGCAATACCCGCTTCAAATCTTCCGTTAACCGTACTCCGCGTCAGAAAACGATGGGTACGCCGGGTGATAAGCGCGATCTGCAGCTGGAGCTGATGCTGCTGGCTGACGTCGGTATGCTGGGGATGCCGAATGCCGGTAAATCTACCTTCATCCGTGCCGTCTCTGCAGCCAAACCAAAAGTGGCTGACTATCCGTTTACAACCCTGGTACCAAGCCTCGGCGTGGTGCGTATGGATAACGAGAAGAGCTTCGTGGTGGCCGACATCCCGGGCCTGATCGAAGGCGCTGCCGAAGGCGCGGGCTTAGGTATTCGCTTCCTGAAGCACCTTGAGCGTTGCCGCGTTCTGCTGCATCTCATCGATATCGATCCGATCGACGGTTCCGATCCGGTAGAAAACGCCCGTATCATTATTGGCGAGCTGGAAAAGTACAGCGACAAACTGGCTGCCAAGCCGCGCTGGCTGGTCTTTAACAAGATCGACCTGATGGACAAAGCTGAAGCCGAAGCGAAGGCGAAAGCCATCGCTGAAGCGATGGGCTGGGAAGATAAGTATTATCTCATCTCTGCAGCCAGCCAGATGGGCGTGAAAGACCTGTGCTGGGATGTGATGACCTTTATTATCGAGAATCCGGTTACGCAGGCAGAAGAAGCGAAACAGCCTGAAAAAGTCGAATTCATGTGGGATGACTACCACCGTCAGCAGCTCGAAGAGCAGGCGGAAGAAGAAGACGACGAAGACTGGGATGACGACTGGGATGAAGACGACGAAGAAGGCGTCGAGTTCATCTATAAGCGTTAAGACCCTCAGGAGCCCCCTTATCAAGGGGGCTTTTTTAATTCAGTTTTTCAGGCAGCCAGCAGGCGACTACCAATCCCCCTTCAGGGCGGTTCTCCAGCGTAAGCTTACCGCGATGTAGCTGTACAATACGCTGAACGATGCTTAATCCCAGCCCGCTCCCGCCATAGCGTTGATCGATACGGCGAAACGGCTCGGTAATTGACTGGCGATGGGCTTCATCAATGCCTGGCCCCTGATCGCAGACGCTCACCCACGTACCGCCATCGACCTCCTGCATTCCGACTTCAACGGTGGTTCCTGCCGGGCTGTATCGCACCGCATTTTCCAGCAAATTACGCAGCATCAGTCGTAGCAAGGTGGCGTCACCCTGTACGCTCTGCGGGCCCGCCTGCGGCCAGATGAGGGTATGGCTTTTTGTCTCATTCTCCAGCGCCAGCGGCGCAAAAATTGCCTCGCTCCAGTTAACCGTATCGTAGTGGCCACTGGCCAGAGCCTGACCTGCGCGGGCCAGCATCAGCAGTTGTTCTACCGTATGCATTAGCTGATCGATGCGGGCAACCAGCGTCGTCGCCTGGGGCGAGCCTGACTGCGCCATCAGCTCCAGATGCAGGCGAATACCCGCCAGCGGCGTACGGAGCTCGTGTGCGGCATCGGCGGTGAACAGGCGCTCCTGCTGTATGGTTTGATCCAGTCTGGCAAGAAGCTGATTGAGTGCAGTGGTGACGGCGCCAATCTCTTCCATATCGGAGAACATCGGCAGCGGAGTGAGATTATCGGCAGAACGATTCGCCAGGCTGGAGCGGAGCTGATTGAGCGGACGGGTGATCCAACTGACGGCCCAGAAGGAGAACAGCAGCGTAAACCCGACCATCACCAGCGAAGGGACCAGTAACGAGGCGATCGCCTCCCGGATCTCTTTCTCTACGTGCTGGTTACGGGCTTTTGCGGAGAGCGTCTCGTTCACCAGAAAGCCGATCTGCTCCCGGCTCTCATGCCAGAGCCAGATGACGCTAACCAGTTGAAAGAACAGCAGAATAACTGCCAACAGCACCATCAGACGACGGCGCATACTGTTCATTTTTGACTCTCAAGGCGATATCCCACGCCGCGCACCGTTTTGATCCGGTCTTTACCCAGCTTACGCCGCAGATTATGGATATGAACTTCCAGCGTGTTGGAGCCCGGATCGTCTTGCCAGGAGTAGATATCCTGCTGCAAGGTTTCCCGGTGGACGGTCTGTCCGGTACGCATGATCAGCCGCGTTAGCAGGGCGAACTCTTTAGGGGTAACTTCGACTGGCCGGGAGTGCTGTAAAACCTGCTGCGTTTGCAGGTTCAGCGTGAGATCGCCGTCGCTGAGCAGGTTATCACTGTGCCCCTGATAGCGACGTATCAAGGCTCTGGCGCGCGCCTGGAGCTCAGCCAGCGCAAAAGGCTTAACCAGATAGTCGTCGGCGCCGGAGTCCAGGCCGTTAATCCGGTCTTCCAGCGCGTCGCGGGCGGTCAGGATCAGTACCGGATTATCGAATCCCCGGCGGCGCCACTGGCTCAGCAGGGTGGCACCGTCTTTATCCGGCAGGCCAAGATCGAGGATCACCAGGCTGTACTCGCCGCTCTGGATGAGGCCATCAGCCTCGGCGGCGGTACCCGCGCAATCAAGGGTATAACCCTCGGCTGAGAGCGCCAGAGCCAGCCCTTCCTGCAGCAGCAGATCGTCTTCAACAATGAGTAATTTCATCGCTAGTTATTCTGATAAATGTCCTTGTAAAGCCGGCTCTCAAAGCGCACCAGCGGGATACGGCGGTTACGTTGGTCAGCAGGTTCAACCGCATAGCCAGAAAGGTACTGTACAAATGCCATTCGCTGTCCGCTGGCAGTAGTGATAAACCCGGCAAGGTTATAGACACCCTGCAAAGACCCCGTTTTGGCGGAGACTTTGCCATCGACGCCCGCTGCGTGCAGGCCCGCACGGTACTGCAGTGAGCCGTCATAACCGGCGAGCGGCAGCATTGAAATGAAGTTTAGTTCAGTGTCGTGCTGAGCAATGTACTGTAGCACCTGCATCATAGTGGCAGGGGAGATCAGATTATGACGCGACAGACCAGAACCATCCACCGCGATGGTATTGCCGAGATCGATGCCGGCCTGTTGGCGGAGGATCTGACGCACCGCATCTGAACCGGCGCGCCAGGTGCCCGGTACGCCGAAGCGGGCATGGCCAATCATGCGAAATACGGTATCGGCGATCATGTTGTCCGATTTTTTCAGCATGATCTTCAGCAGATCGTGCAGCGGCGCCGATTGCTTACTGGCAATCACGGTGCCGGGCTCGTTGCTCTGCGTCTGGCGCAGCAGGGTACCACTGTAGGTAATGTTGGCCTGCTTCAGCTCATCTTTGAGGATCGCGCCGGCGTAGCTTGCCCCGTCCTGAATGGCGAAGGCCAGCGGCAGCGGATCGGCCCGTTGCGTCAGGCAACCGGTCAGGGTAAAGCGGTTCAGATCGCCCGGCACCACATCCAGCTCGCAGTACTGCGCTTCCGGAGAACCTTTCGCCAGCGTACGCACCTGGCTGAACATGTTGACCGGATAGTAAGACGCCACCCGAATAAAAGCTAAATCATTGGGTTTTGGTGCGCTGTATAACGAAATGGAGAAGCAGTTGCGATCGACGATCGCTGCCGCAGGCGGGGCGCTGAAGCATTGGGTCATGTCGTTCCACGGCCAGCCGGGCGCTTTATCATGACTGGCGAAAATGGACGTATCAATGAGCACATTACCTTCAATACGCTGTACGCCAGACTTCTTTAGCACGGCGACCATGTTGCGTATATCCTGACGTTTAAACGTCGGATCGCCGCCAAAGCGGGCGATAAGATCGCCCTTCAGTACGCCACTCTCAATGTTGCCTTTGCTTTCAAGCGTGGTCGTAAAACGAAAATCTGGACCCAGCTGCAGCAGGGCAGCCAGCGCCGTAATCACCTTTTGCGTACTGGCAGGCAGGGCCATCTGCTGGCTGTGATAATCAATCTCAGGCGCCTGGGCGCCTACCTTTTGCACGACCAGGGCAAGATTGGCGCCATCGGGCAGTTGATTAATGTACTCGTCAACGTTCGCTGCCTGGACAGTGAACGCAATAGTGGTGGTCAATCCGATGATAAATCTGGAAAATCGCATAATCTCGCGCTAACAACCCGGAAACAAACCGTCATACTACGGCCCAACGCCCTGTAAAGTAAACGATGACCCATACTGAACTTCGCGGTAAAATACGTATCAAATTGAAAAATTGCTGCTGACCTGGAACTTTGCTTCCGGGTCAGTTTTCTTTTGCTTCTGACCTGTGCCAGGCTGTGATGCCTGCGGGGCCAGTCGTCGGGTCGGTTACCCGTACCCAACAGGAATGTCAAAGAGGTATAACAAATGCAAGCTATTCCGATGACCTTACGTGGCGCTGAAAAACTGCGTGAAGAGCTGGATTTTCTGAAGTCTGTTCGCCGCCCTGAAATCATTGCTGCGATCGCTGAGGCGCGTGAGCATGGCGATCTGAAAGAGAATGCTGAGTATCACGCCGCGCGTGAGCAGCAGGGGTTCTGCGAAGGGCGAATTAAAGATATCGAAGCCAAGCTG
This sequence comes from Leclercia adecarboxylata, assembly GCF_023639785.1. NCBI lineage: Bacteria > Pseudomonadati > Pseudomonadota > Gammaproteobacteria > Enterobacterales > Enterobacteriaceae > Leclercia > Leclercia adecarboxylata. Next base: position 4,121,494 of record NZ_CP098325.1, on the reverse strand, counting down.
TCGAATGCGCAGGTGATTGATATCACAAAAATGCCAAATAACGGGCGTGTGATTTTTGGCTCAACCGTCACCGTGATCAATCTGGATACCGATGAAGAGGTCTCCTACCGCATCGTTGGCGATGACGAAGCTGACTTTAAGCAGAATCTGATCTCAGTAAACTCGCCAATCGCACGCGGTCTGGTAGGTAAAGAGCAGGACGATGTTGTCACCATCCGTACGCCAGGCGGCGAAGTGGAATTCGAAATTACTAAGGTTGATTACCTGTAATTCGCATCTCCGGGCGGATGTTGATACATTGTAAAGATAGGAAAAAGGCCGCATAGCGGCCTTTTATCAACTCAAGGAGCATGGCATTTTGCTCACCTGCTAACGAAAAACCCCTCGTTTTACACAGTAAATGTGTTCAATTCAGGATAATCTTAGCGTGGCAGCGAGATTTTACGCTCTTTAGAAGGGCGGTAGAGCACCAGCGTTTTACCGATGACCTGTACATTACAGGCGCCGGTCTCGCGCACGATTGCTTCCACGATCAAGGTCTTGGTGTCTCTGTCTTCAGAGGCGATTTTCACCTTGATTAATTCGTGGTGCTCCAGCGCTTGTTCAATCTCGGCCAGTACCCCTTCGGTCAAACCATTGTTGCCAAGCATAACTACAGGCTTGAGCGGATGTGCCAGACCTTTAAGGTGCTGTTTTTGTTTAGTACTCAGATTCATCGTATATTTTTGCTTACGTTGGGATTGAAAACGGTTCATTCTACCGCCATCTCCCTAATATCGCCAAATTGCTGAGTGGAAATTTACACCACAGGCTACGATGAACCAGGACGGAAAGTTAAATGACAGGTAAAAAGCGTTCTGCTAGCTCGAGCCGCTGGCTCCAGGAACACTTTAGCGATAAATATGTTCAACAGGCACAGAAAAAGGGGTTACGTTCCCGTGCCTGGTTTAAACTTGATGAAATACAGCAAAGTGACAAACTCTTTAAGCCGGGGATGACGGTTGTCGACCTCGGTGCAGCGCCCGGTGGATGGTCGCAGTATGCGGTAACACAAATCGGCGGAACGGGCCGAATTATCGCCTGCGATCTTTTACCTATGGATCCCATCGTTGGTGTGGACTTCCTTCAGGGCGATTTTCGTGATGAATTAGTACTGAAAGCGTTACTTGAACGGGTTGGTGACAGTAAAGTTCAGGTTGTCATGTCCGATATGGCGCCAAATATGTGCGGAACACCGGCGGTGGATATCCCCCGCTCCATGTATCTGGTAGAACTGGCGTTAGAAATGTGTCGTGATGTATTAGCGCCGGGTGGTAGTTTTTTAGTGAAGGTGTTCCAGGGCGAAGGTTTCGAAGAGTATCTGAAGGAAATTCGCTCCCTGTTTACGAAGGTCAAAGTTCGTAAGCCGGACTCTTCGCGTGCGCGTTCACGTGAAGTGTATATTGTAGCGACCGGGCGAAAATGATAGCCGGTGAATTTCAGGCGAAAGTTTGAAATAAATCGGATACAGAGTATCCTGACGCTGTTTTTAACACAGTTGTAATAAGAGGTTAATCCCTTGAGTGACATGGCGAAAAACCTAATACTCTGGCTGGTCATTGCCGTTGTGCTGATGTCAGTATTCCAGAGCTTTGGGCCCAGCGAGTCTAATGGCCGCAAGGTGGACTATTCTACCTTCCTGCAAGAGGTCAACCAGGATCAGGTTCGCGAAGCGCGTATCAACGGACGTGAGATCAACGTTACCAAGAAAGATAGTAACCGTTACACGACTTACATTCCGGTGAACGATCCTAAGCTGCTTGACAACCTTCTGACTAAAAACGTCAAGGTGGTCGGTGAGCCGCCGGAAGAGCCAAGCCTGCTGGCTTCTATCTTCATTTCCTGGTTCCCGATGCTGCTGCTTATCGGCGTCTGGATCTTCTTTATGCGTCAGATGCAGGGCGGCGGTGGCAAAGGTGCCATGTCGTTTGGCAAGAGCAAGGCGCGTATGCTGACGGAAGACCAGATCAAAACCACTTTTGCTGACGTGGCGGGTTGCGACGAAGCAAAAGAAGAGGTGGGTGAACTGGTTGAATACCTGCGTGAGCCGAGCCGTTTCCAGAAACTGGGCGGTAAGATCCCGAAAGGCGTTCTGATGGTAGGGCCTCCGGGTACCGGTAAAACCCTGCTGGCGAAAGCCATCGCAGGTGAAGCGAAGGTGCCATTCTTTACCATTTCAGGTTCTGACTTCGTGGAAATGTTCGTGGGTGTCGGTGCATCTCGTGTGCGTGACATGTTCGAACAGGCCAAGAAAGCCGCACCGTGCATCATCTTCATCGATGAAATCGACGCCGTAGGCCGCCAGCGTGGCGCAGGCCTGGGTGGTGGTCACGATGAACGTGAACAGACGCTGAACCAGATGCTGGTTGAGATGGACGGCTTCGAAGGTAACGAAGGTATCATCGTTATCGCAGCGACTAACCGCCCGGACGTTCTTGACCCTGCGCTGCTGCGTCCAGGTCGTTTTGACCGTCAGGTTGTGGTAGGTCTGCCAGACGTTCGTGGTCGTGAGCAGATTCTGAAAGTGCATATGCGTCGCGTACCGCTGTCTCCGGACATTGATGCGGCAATCATTGCGCGCGGTACGCCGGGCTTCTCCGGTGCCGATCTGGCTAACCTGGTGAACGAAGCTGCGCTGTTTGCTGCCCGTGGCAACAAGCGTGTGGTTTCCATGGTGGAGTTCGAGAAAGCGAAAGACAAAATCATGATGGGTGCGGAACGTCGCTCCATGGTGATGACGGAAGCGCAGAAAGAGTCCACGGCTTATCACGAAGCAGGTCATGCGATTATCGGTCGCCTGGTACCGGAACACGATCCGGTACATAAAGTGACGATTATTCCACGTGGTCGTGCGCTGGGTGTGACCTTCTTCCTGCCGGAGGGCGATGCTATCAGCGCCAGCCGCCAGAAACTGGAAAGCCAGATTTCGACCCTTTACGGTGGCCGTCTGGCAGAAGAGATTATTTACGGTGCGGAACATGTTTCGACCGGTGCGTCTAACGACATTAAAGTTGCGACAAACCTGGCGCGTAACATGGTGACCCAGTGGGGCTTCTCCGACAAACTTGGTCCGCTGCTGTATGCGGAAGAAGAAGGCGAAGTGTTCCTCGGTCGCAGCGTGGCGAAAGCGAAACATATGTCCGATGAAACAGCACGTATCATCGACCAGGAAGTAAAAGCACTGATCGAGCGTAACTACGGTCGTGCCCGTCAGATCCTGAATGACAATATGGATATTCTGCACGCCATGAAAGATGCGCTCATGAAATATGAGACCATCGATGCGCCGCAAATCGACGACCTGATGGCACGCCGTGATGTTCGTCCACCTGCGGGCTGGGAAGATCCTGGCGCTTCCAACAACTCTGACAACAACGGTACGCCACGCGCGCCGCGTCCGGTCGATGAACCGCGTACGCCGAACCCGGGCAACACCATGTCAGAACAGCTGGGCGACAAATAAGTCCCCGCTGTAAATGATGTTCTCTTTACCTGAAACCCTGGGGCTTGCCCCGGGGTTTTTCTTGTCTGCTTAACCAAAATCAGGGACTTGCCATGAAACTCTTCGCCCAGGATTCTTATCTCGATCTTTCTCATCCACATGTGATGGGGATCCTGAACGTCACGCCAGACTCTTTTTCCGATGGCGGCACGCATAATTCACTTATTGATGCGGTCAGGCATGCGAATTTGATGATCAATGCTGGCGCGACGATCATCGATGTAGGCGGAGAGTCGACGCGTCCAGGGGCGGCGGATGTCAGCGTTGATGAAGAGCTGTCGCGCGTCATCCCGGTGGTTGAAGCCATTGCCCGGCGTTTTGAAGTGTGGATCTCGGTGGATACCTCAAAGCCAGAGGTGATCCGCGAATCGGCCAGAGTGGGCGCTCACATTATTAATGACATTCGCTCGCTCACCGAGCCCGGCGCGCTTGAGGCGGCAGCGGAGACCGGATTGCCGGTCTGTCTGATGCATATGCAGGGTCAGCCGAAAACCATGCAGGATGCCCCCAAATACAGTGACGTGTTTGCAGATGTGAACCGCTACTTCGAAGAGCATATTGCGCGCTGTGAACGTGCCGGTATCGCAAAAGCGAAATTGCTGCTCGACCCGGGATTCGGTTTCGGTAAAAATCTCTCTCATAACTACGAACTTCTTGCTCGCTTATCTGAGTTTCACCATTTTGGCCTGCCGCTGCTGGTCGGAATGTCGAGAAAATCCATGATAGGGCAACTGCTTAATGTTGGGCCATCAGATCGCCTGAGTGGCAGTCTGGCCTGTGCGGTGATTGCAGCGATGCAGGGAGCCCATATAATTCGCGTCCATGACGTAAAAGAAACAGCAGAAGCCATGCGAGTGGTGGAAGCCACACTGGCAGCTAAGGAAAACTCCCGCTATGAGTAATCGTAAATATTTTGGTACCGACGGCATTCGTGGACGCGTGGGCGATGCGCCAATCACACCTGAGTTTGTGCTGAAGTTAGGCTGGGCGGCTGGCAAAGTGCTGGCCAGCCACGGCTCGCGCAAAATCATCATCGGTAAAGACACCCGTATTTCCGGCTACATGCTCGAGTCCGCGCTGGAAGCAGGCCTCTCTGCCGCAGGGCTGTCCGCCTCTTTTACCGGCCCAATGCCGACCCCAGCGGTGGCCTACCTGACCCGAGCCTTCCGTGCGGAAGCAGGTATCGTTATCTCTGCGTCGCATAATCCGTTCTACGATAACGGCATCAAATTCTTCTCCATTGACGGGACTAAGCTCCCGGATGATGTTGAAGAAGCCATTGAAGCGGAAATGGAAAAAGAGCTTACCTGCGTTGACTCCGCTGAGCTGGGTAAAGCCAGCCGCATCGTCGATGCTGCGGGTCGCTACATCGAATTCTGCAAAGGCACCTTCCCGAACGAGCTGAGCCTGGGCCATCTCAAAATCGTGGTTGATTGCGCGAACGGTGCAACCTACCACATCGCCCCTAATGTGTTCCGTGAGCTGGGTGCGCAGGTTGTGTCCATCGGCTGCGAGCCTAACGGGCTGAACATCAATGCCGAAGTGGGGGCAACGGATGTCCGTGCTCTGCAGGCGCGAGTGCTGGCAGAAAAGGCCGATCTGGGTATCGCTTACGACGGCGACGGCGACCGCGTAATCATGGTCGACCACGAAGGTAACAAAGTCGACGGCGATCAGATCCTCTATATCATTGCCCGCGAAGGTCTGCGCCAGGGGCAACTGCGCGGTGGCGCTGTGGGTACCCTGATGAGCAACATGGGTCTGGAGCTGGCCCTCAAGCAACTGGGTATCCCGTTTGCGCGCGCGAAAGTCGGCGACCGTTACGTACTGGAAAAACTGCAAGAGAAAGGCTGGCGCATTGGGGCCGAGAACTCTGGCCACGTGATCCTGCTCGACAAAACCACCACCGGTGACGGTATTGTTGCCAGCCTGCAGGTTGTGGCGGCGATGGTGCGTAACCATATGTCCCTGCACGATCTGTGTAGCGGTATGAAAATGTTCCCGCAGATCCTGGTTAATGTCCGCTTTACAGCAGGTAAGGGCGATCCGCTGGAAAACGAGAATGTAAAAGCGGTAATGGCCGAGGTGGAAGCGGCGCTGGGCTCTCGTGGTCGCGTTCTGCTGCGTAAGTCGGGAACTGAACCGCTGATCCGCGTGATGGTGGAAGGGGAAGACGAAGCGCAGGTCACCGAATTTGCCCATCGTATCGCTGATGCGGTAAAAGCGGCGTAAATGACGTTAAGTGCCTAAAAAGGCGGCCTGTGCCGCCTTTGTTTTGTACAGTTTTGGCGGTTTTGCTGTTTTTTTCCGCACTTGATACAATGAGTCGAAATTGCCCTTGCGAAGGTCATTCGCTTTGGTTAGTATTCACACCCGCTTCAGTGGGAAAGCAAAATTCCTGCTTATTGGTTGAAGCATTGGTATGCGGCAAATCCGCAAGGAACAGGTTGATTATGTACGAAGCTCTTTTGGTAGTTTTCCTTATTGTAGCCATCGCTCTGGTAGCGCTGATCATGCTGCAGCAAGGTAAAGGCGCTGATATGGGGGCCTCCTTTGGAGCAGGCGCTTCTGGTACGCTGTTCGGTTCAAGTGGTTCTGGTAACTTCATGACCCGCGCAACGGCGATTCTGGCAACGCTGTTTTTCATCATCAGTCTGGCGCTTGGCAATATCAATAGCAACAAGATCAATAAAGGAAGCGAGTGGGATAACCTGAGCGCGCCAGCGAAATCTGAGCAGACTCAGCCAGCTGCACCGGCTAAGCCGACCAGCGATATCCCGCAGTAAGAGAAGTATCTGTGCTGAGGTGGTGGAATTGGTAGACACGCTACCTTGAGGTGGTAGTGCCCTAACGGGCTTGTGGGTTCGAGTCCCATCCTCAGTACCAATATTCCGAAAGAAAGACGTCGAAAGACGTCTTTTTTTTCGTCTGTAGTTCTGCTTTTTGTCGGCCCGGTAAGCGACGCGCCGCCGGGCGAAAAGAGGGCAGGGCCACGAAATTCGGCAATAAAAAAGGCGCCTTCAGGCGCCTTTTGTCTTTCTTATTCGCGATTACTGCTTATCGCTGTTTTCCAGATTCTCAACCTGCGGCAGACCGTTACCTGTGGATACGGAGAGCAGACCGTTCTCGGTATAGGTAAACAGCTTGGCGCGGGTATCGGTGATATCCAGATTACGCATCGTCAGCTGGCCAATACGGTCGTCCGGCGAGAAGACGGAATCGCCTTTCTCCATGGTCAGACGCTCTGCCTGGTAGGTCAGGTTGTCAGACACGGTGTTCAGAATAGAGTAATCGTTGCCGCGACGCAGTTCCAGGGTCACTTCCCCGGTGATGGCACTCGCCACCCAACGCTGCAGGGCATCACGCAGCATCAGAGCTTGCGGGTCGAACCAGCGGCCCTGATACAGCAGTTTGCCAAGCTGACGACCATGAGAATGGTACTGCTCAATGGTGTCCTCGTTGTGAATACCGGTCAGCAGACGCTCGTAAGCGATGTGCAGCAGCGCCATCCCCGGGGCTTCGTAGATGCCACGGCTTTTTGCTTCGATGATACGGTTTTCGATCTGATCGCTCATACCCAGACCGTGACGGCCACCGATGCGGTTAGCTTCCAGCATCAATTCAACATCGTCAGAGAAGGTCTGACCGTTCAGGGCAACCGGATGACCGCGCTCGAAACGTACGGTCACCTCTTCTGCCTGAATTTTGACGTTTTCATCCCAGAACTTCACGCCCATGATCGGGTTAACAATCTTCACGCTGGAGTTCAGGAACTCAAGGTCTTTTGCTTCGTGCGTGGCGCCGAGCATGTTGGAATCGGTGGAGTAAGCTTTCTCAACGGACATTTTGTAGTCAAAACCACAGGCAATCATAAATTCAGACATTTCATGACGGCCACCCAGCTCATCGATAAAATCGGTATCCAGCCACGGCTTATAGATCTGCAGTTCTGCGTTGGTCAGCAGACCGTAACGGTAGAAGCGCTCAATGTCGTTGCCTTTATAAGTACTGCCATCGCCCCAGATGTTTACGCCATCTTCTTTCATGGCGGCAACCAGCATGGTGCCGGTAACTGCGCGGCCCAGCGGGGTGGTGTTGAAATAGGTCAGGCCGCCGGTGGTGTTGTGGAAAGCGCCGCACTGAATGGCAGCGATACCTTCGGCGACCAGCTGCTTACGGCAGTCAATCAGGCGTGCGTTCTCTGCACCATACTCCATGGCACGACGAGGGATCGCGTCATAATCGTCCTCATCCGGCTGACCCAGGTTCGCAGTATATGCATACGGAACCGCTCCCTTCTGGCGCATCCACAGCAGTGCAGCGCTGGTATCCAGGCCGCCTGAAAAAGCGATGCCAATACGTTGTCCTTGCGGAAGATGCTTGAGAATCGTCGTCATAAAATAAAACCCTGCTTGATTGACTGATGAGTGATCGCTTCACCCTAAAATGCATTTTTATGCAGAATAAGTGAGTTTTCATTTAATCATCTTTTGGCAAGTACCGAAAGAGATTCGTGTATTTTTTGTAAAAATTTACCGCCTGAATCGCTGCGCTTCGTAAGGTTGACAGGGGCGTACGCTACCAATATACTGTATGCCGATTTTACGTCCCGTCCTCGGTACCAAATCCCAGCATTATTTGCATTTTTTACCCACAGCGAGTAGAATTTGCCACGTTTCAGGCGCGGGGTGGAGCAGCCTGGTAGCTCGTCGGGCTCATAACCCGAAGGTCGTCGGTTCAAATCCGGCCCCCGCAACCACTTTCCTATAAAGTCCTTTTTCAAATATACTGTGAAGACTTAGCGCCTTCGTAGCTGGATTTGAAAAAATTCTTTTTGAAAGTGCTCCAGGCCACAGTTGTGGCTATAGGGTTCAGTTATCTAAAGCCCCGATTTATCGGGGTTTTTTGTTATCTGACTACAGAATAACTGGGCTTTATGCCCTTTTTTTACGTCTTGGGGGTGGGCTTGTCCACATTAGAGCAAAAATTAACAGAGATGATTACAGCACCGGTCGAAGCACTGGGCTACGAACTGGTCGGCATCGAATTCGTTCGGGGTCGTACATCCACGCTGCGCATCTATATTGATAGTGAAGATGGCATCAATGTTGATGATTGTGCTGATGTCAGCCACCAGGTCAGTGCGGTTCTTGATGTTGAAGATCCTATTACTGTTGCCTACAACCTGGAAGTTTCCTCGCCTGGTCTCGACAGACCTATGTTCACGGCTGAACACTACACGCGCTTTACCGGTGAAGAAGTGGCTCTCGTTCTGCGTATGGCCGTACAGAACCGCCGTAAATGGCAAGGCGTTATTAAAGCCGTTGATGGTGAGATGATCACGGTTACAGTCGAAGGCAAAGATGAAGTGTTCGCGCTGAGTAATATCCAGAAGGCGAACCTGGTTCCCCACTTTTAACAGTCTGGATTGAGGTGAAAAGCCCGCGATGAACAAAGAAATTTTGGCTGTTGTTGAAGCCGTCTCCAACGAGAAAGCCCTGCCGCGTGAGAAAATTTTCGAAGCGCTGGAAAGTGCACTGGCTACGGCAACCAAGAAAAAATACGAACAAGAGATCGATGTCCGCGTTGAAATCGATCGTAAAAGCGGCGACTTCGATACTTTCCGTCGTTGGGTTATCGTTGAAGAAGTGACCCAGCCAACGAAAGAGATCACTCTTGAAGCGGCTCGTTTCGAAGATGAAAGCCTGAACATTGACGATTACGTTGAAGATCAGATCGAATCCGTGACCTTCGACCGTATCACCACGCAGACCGCTAAACAGGTCATCGTACAGAAAGTACGTGAAGCCGAGCGTGCAATGGTTGTTGACCAGTTCCGTGAGCACGAAGGTGAGATCATCACCGGCGTGGTGAAGAAAGTGAACCGCGACAACATCTCTCTGGATCTGGGTAACAACGCTGAAGCGGTTATTCTGCGTGAAGATATGCTGCCACGCGAAAACTTCCGCCCGGGTGACCGTATTCGTGGCGTGCTGTATTCCGTGCGTCCAGAAGCACGCGGTGCTCAGCTGTTCGTGACCCGTTCCAAGCCTGAGATGCTGATCGAACTGTTCCGCATCGAAGTGCCAGAAATCGGCGAAGAAGTTATCGAGATTAAAGCCGCTGCCCGCGATCCGGGTTCCCGTGCAAAAATCGCGGTGAAAACCAACGACAAGCGTATCGATCCGGTCGGTGCTTGCGTCGGTATGCGTGGTGCGCGTGTTCAGGCGGTTTCGACTGAACTCGGCGGGGAGCGTATTGATATCGTTCTGTGGGACGACAACCCAGCACAGTTCGTGATTAACGCGATGGCGCCGGCTGACGTTGCCTCTATCGTCGTAGACGAAGACAAGCACACCATGGATATCGCCGTTGAAGCAGGTAACCTGGCACAGGCTATCGGCCGTAACGGTCAGAACGTCCGTCTGGCTTCACAGCTGAGCGGCTGGGAGCTCAACGTAATGACCGTTGACGACCTGCAGGCGAAGCATCAGGCAGAAGCCCATGCAGCCATCGATACCTTCACTAAATACCTGGACATTGACGAAGACTTCGCCACCGTCCTGGTTGAAGAAGGTTTCTCAACGCTGGAAGAGCTGGCCTATGTGCCAATGAAAGAACTGCTGGAAATTGACGGTCTGGACGAAGCAACCGTTGAAGCCCTGCGTGACCGCGCTAAAAACGCACTGACCACCCTGGCACTGGCTCAGGAAGAAAGCCTTGGTGATAACAAGCCGGCTGATGACCTGCTGAATCTGGAAGGTCTTGATCGTGCGATCGCGTTCAAGCTGGCTGCCCGTGGTGTTTGTACGCTGGAAGATCTCGCCGAGCAAGGCGTTGATGACCTGGCCGATATCGAAGGTTTAACCGACGAGAAAGCCGGCGAACTCATCATGGCCGCACGTAATATCTGCTGGTTCGGCGACGAAGCGTAATAAACTGTAGCAGGAAGGAACAGCATGACTGATGTAACTGTAAAAACGCTGGCTGCCGAGATTCAGACCTCCGTGGATCGCCTGGTACAGCAATTTGCTGATGCAGGGATCCCGAAGTCCGCTGATGACTCGGTGACCGCGCAAGAAAAACAAACCTTGTTAACGCACCTGAACCGTGAACACGGTTCAACGCCTGACAAGTTAACGCTGCAGCGCAAAACGCGTAGCACGTTAAACATTCCAGGTACCGGTGGAAAAAGTAAATCGGTACAAATCGAAGTCCGCAAGACGCGCACCTTTGTAAAACGTGATCCGCAAGAGGCAGAACGCCTCGCTGCGGAAGAGCAGGCACAGCGTGAAGCGGAAGAGCAAGCCCAGCGTGAGGCAGAAGAAAATGCCAAACGTGAGGCAGTATTAAAAGCTGAACGTGAGGCCGCAGAAAAAGCGAAACGCGAAGCCGCTGATAAAGCGAAGCGCGACGCTGCGGAAAAAGACAAAGTGAGCAATCAACAGACTGACGATATGACCAAAACAGCCCAGACGGAAAAAGCCCGTCGTGAAAATGAAGCTGCTGAACTGAAGCGCAAAGCGGAAGAAGAAGCACGCCGTAAGCTGGAAGAAGATGCGCGTCGTGTTGCTGAAGAAGCGCGCCGTATGGCCGAAGAAAACGAGAAGAACGGCGTGAATACCGCTGAGCCGTCTGAAGACAACAGCGACTATCACGTGACCACTTCCCAGCATGCACGTCAGGCGGAAGATGAGAACGACCGTGAAGTTGAAGGTGGTCGTGGCCGTACCCGCACAGCATCAAAATCTGCCCGTCCTCAGAAGAAGGGTAATAAGCACGCTGAATCCAAAGCCGATCGCGAAGAAGCGCGTGCAGCGGGTCGCGGTGGTAAAGGTGGCAAGCGTAAAGGTTCCGCGCTGCAGCAGGGCTTCCAGAAGCCAGCGCAGGCCGTTAACCGTGACGTTATCATTGGCGAAACCATTACCGTTGGCGATCTGGCGAACAAGATGGCCGTTAAAGGTTCTCAGGTCATCAAAGCGATGATGAAGCTGGGCGCCATGGCGACCATTAACCAGGTCATCGATCAGGAAACCGCACAGCTGGTTGCCGAAGAGATGGGCCACAAAGTTATCCTGCGTCGTGAAAACGAGCTGGAAGAAGCAGTAATGAGCGACCGTGACACCGGTGCAGCCGCTGAGCCGCGTGCACCTGTAGTGACCATCATGGGTCACGTTGACCACGGTAAAACCTCTCTGCTGGACTACATTCGTTCCACCAAAGTCGCCTCTGGCGAAGCAGGTGGCATTACCCAGCACATCGGTGCATACCATGTAGAAACCGATAACGGGATGATCACCTTCCTGGATACCCCGGGTCACGCCGCGTTTACCTCTATGCGTGCTCGTGGTGCTCAGGCAACGGACATCGTTGTTCTGGTGGTCGCAGCAGACGATGGCGTAATGCCACAGACCATCGAAGCTATCCAGCACGCGAAAGCGGCGCAGGTGCCTCTGGTTGTTGCAGTGAACAAAATCGATAAGCCAGAAGCGGACATGGATCGCGTTAAAAACGAACTGTCCCAGTACGGTGTTATGCCGGAAGAGTGGGGCGGTGAGTCTCAGTTCATCCCGGTTTCTGCAAAAGTGGGTACCGGTATCGATGACCTGCTGAACGCTATCCTGCTGCAGGCTGAAGTTCTGGAGCTGAAAGCGGTTCGCAACGGTATGGCGAGCGGCGCGGTAATCGAATCCTTCCTGGATAAAGGTCGTGGTCCGGTTGCTACCGTTCTGGTACGTGAAGGTACCCTGAACAAAGGCGACATCGTTCTGTGTGGCTTCGAATATGGCCGTGTTCGTGCAATGCGCGACGAACTGGGTCGTGAAGTGCTGGAAGCAGGTCCATCCATTCCTGTGGAAATCCTGGGTCTGTCCGGTGTTCCGGCTGCCGGTGATGAAGTGACCGTTGTGCGTGACGAGAAGAAAGCGCGTGAAGTTGCACTGTACCGTCAGGGCAAATTCCGTGAAGTTAAACTGGCTCGTCAGCAGAAATCTAAACTCGAGAACATGTTTGCCAACATGACCGAAGGCGAAGTTCACGAAGTGAACGTCGTTCTGAAGGCAGACGTTCAGGGTTCTGTGGAAGCGATCTCCGACTCTTTACTGAAGCTGTCTACCGACGAAGTGAAAGTGAAGATCATCGGTTCCGGCGTAGGTGGTATCACCGAAACCGACGCAACCCTGGCTGCAGCGTCCAACGCCATTCTGGTTGGCTTCAACGTCCGTGCCGATGCCTCTGCGCGTCGCGTGATCGAAGCGGAAAGCCTGGATCTGCGTTACTACTCCGTCATCTATCATCTGATCGACGAAGTGAAAGCAGCAATGAGCGGTATGCTGTCTCCGGAACTGAAACAGCAGATTATCGGTCTGGCTGAAGTTCGTGACGTGTTTAAATCACCGAAATTCGGTGCTATCGCGGGCTGTATGGTTACCGAAGGTAACATCAAGCGTCACAACCCAATCCGCGTACTGCGTGACAACGTGGTTATCTACGAAGGCGAGCTGGAATCCCTGCGCCGCTTCAAAGATGACGTTAACGAAGTCCGTAACGGCATGGAATGTGGTATCGGCGTTAAGAACTACAACGACGTTCGCGTTGGCGATATGATCGAAGTGTTCGAGATCATCGAAATTCAGCGTACCATCGCGTAATCTTTGTGGGCTCTTGGGCCGCAAATGCGTAGGCCGGGTAAGCGAAGCGCCACCCGGCAATAATTTTAAAAAGGGGCTTTAGCCCCTTTTTTGTCTGGAGAATTTATTATGGCGAAAGAATTTGGTCGCCCTCAGCGCGTCGCGCAGGAAATTCAAAAAGAGATCGCAATCATCCTGCAGCGTGAAATTAAAGATCCACGTCTGGGCATGATGACCACCGTATCCGGTGTTGAAGTGTCCCGCGATCTGGCCTATGCCAAAGTATTCGTCACCTTCCTGAACGACCAGGACGAAGCAGCGGTTAAGCTGGGTATCAAAGCACTGCAGGATGCGTCCGGTTTTATCCGTTCCCTGCTGGGCAAAGCTATGCGTCTGCGTATCGTGCCGGAACTGACCTTCTTCTATGACAACTCGCTGGTTGAAGGGATGCGCATGTCCAACCTGGTTACCAGCGTGGTGAAACAGGATGATGAGCGTCGTGTGAACCCGGACGATAAAAAGGAGGACTGATGAGTCGTCCTCGTCGTCGCGGTCGCGACGTGCACGGCGTGCTGCTGCTGGATAAACCTCAGGGTGCATCCAGTAACGACGTGCTGCAAAAAGTAAAGCGTCTCTACAATGCTAACCGTGCGGGTCATACCGGGGCGTTGGATCCGCTGGCGACCGGTATGCTGCCGATTTGTCTGGGGGAAGCGACGAAGTTTTCCCAGTATCTGCTGGATTCGGATAAACGCTACCGCGTGATTGCAAAACTGGGCCAGCGCACGGACACCTCCGATGCGGATGGCCAGGTTGTTGAAGAGCGGCCGGTGACGTTCAGCGCTGAACAGCTTGATGCTGCGCTGGAAAGCTTCCGTGGTGACACCCAGCAGGTGCCGTCCATGTACTCGGCGCTGAAGTATCAGGGCAAAAAGCTCTACGAATATGCGCGTCAGGGGATTGAGGTGCCACGTGAGGCCCGGCCGATTACGGTTTATGAGCTGCTGTTCATTCGACACGAAGGCGATGAGCTGGAGCTGGAAGTCCACTGCTCAAAAGGCACTTACATCCGCACCATTATCGACGATCTGGGTGAGAAGCTGGGCTGTGGCGCGCATGTTATTTATCTGCGTCGTCTGGCGGTCAGCAAATATCCGGCTGAACGTATGGTGACGCTGGAGCAGCTGCAGGCGCTGGTAGACCAGGCGCAGGCGCAGGGCACCGAGATCGCAGATCTGCTGGACCCTTTGCTGATGTCGATGGACAGTCCTGCTTCGGACTACCCTGTGGTCAATCTTCCCTTAACCTCCTCCGTTTACTTCAAAAACGGCAACCCGGTGCGCACGACGGACGTCCCGGCGAAAGGCCTGGTACGCGTTACGGAAGGGGATGACAACACCTTTATCGGTATGGGGGAAATCGACGACGAAGGTCGTGTCGCCCCGCGCCGTCTGGTGGTTGAATATCCGGCATAAGCTGACGCCTTACCTTGCGATAAGCAGGGGAGGCGGGTAGAATATTGCGGCTTAACGTCTGGCAAATTGTTTAACAATTGACATGCGTTATACATGGGAAAGCTGAATTAGAGATCGGCTTCCTTTCATTCTTTATATTCTGGAGTTTTAAAATGTCTCTAAGCGTTGAAGCTAAAGCTAAAATCGTTTCTGAGTTTGGTCGTGATGCTAACGACAGCGGTTCTACCGAAGTTCAGGTTGCACTGCTGACTGCACAGATTAACCACCTGCAGGGTCACTTTGCAGAGCACAAAAAAGATCACCACAGCCGTCGTGGTCTGCTGCGCATGGTTTCTCAGCGTCGTAAACTGCTCGACTACCTGAAACGTAAAGATGTTGCACGCTACACCGCGCTGATCGAGCGTCTGGGTCTGCGTCGCTAAGTCTTGCGAGTTTCAGAAAAGGGGGCCTTATGGCCCCTTTTTTCAACCAGACCGCAGCAATTCACTGGAAACTAATGTATTGTTGCTATAAATGATCTTCATTGCAGAGGTTCGCGCGGCTAATGAGAGGCTTCACCCATGAGGGTGTCGGTTGTCATTAGTCGCGAGGATGCGAAGAAGGTCCGGTAAAAGTCAGCACGCCTCTGGTGTGCTGTCATTCATTTAAGAAAGGACAGAATCTTGCTGAATCCGATCGTTCGTAAATTCCAGTACGGCCAACATACCGTTACGCTGGAAACCGGCATGATGGCACGTCAGGCTACTGCTGCCGTTATGGTAAGCATGGATGACACCGCGGTATTCGTAACCGTTGTCGGCCAGAAGAAAGCAAAACCAGGTCAGGACTTCTTCCCACTGACCGTTAACTACCAGGAGCGTACCTACGCTGCCGGTAAAATCCCGGGTGGTTTCTTCCGTCGTGAAGGCCGTCCAAGCGAAGGCGAAACCCTGATTGCGCGTCTGATTGACCGCCCGGTTCGTCCGCTGTTCCCGGAAGGCTTCGTTAACGAAGTTCAGGTTATCGCCACCGTTGTTTCCGTTAACCCGCAGGTTAACCCGGACATCGTAGCGATGATCGGCGCATCTGCAGCCCTGTCCCTGTCTGGTATTCCATTCAACGGTCCTATCGGTGCTGCGCGCGTTGGTTACATCAATGACCAGTACGTTCTGAACCCAACTCAGGACGAGCTGAAAGAGAGCAAGCTGGACCTGGTTGTTGCCGGTACAGAAGCTGCGGTACTGATGGTTGAATCCGAAGCAGAACTGCTGAGCGAAGACCAGATGCTGGGCGCTGTGGTATTTGGCCACGACCAGCAGCAGATCGTTATCCAGAACATCAACGACCTGGTGAAAGAAGCCGGTAAACCACGTTGGGACTGGCAGCCAGAAGCAGCAAACGACGCGCTGAATGCACGCGTTGCAGCCCTGGCAGAAGCACGTCTGAGCGATGCTTACCGCATCACCGACAAGCAAGAGCGTTATGCTCAGGTTGACGTCATCAAATCTGAAACCATCGCTACGCTGGTTGCTGAAGATGAAGCCCTGGACGCTAACGAGCTGAGCGAAATCCTGCACGCTATCGAGAAAAACGTTGTTCGTAGCCGCGTTCTGGCAGGCGAGCCGCGTATTGATGGCCGTGAAAAAGACATGATCCGTGGTCTGGATGTGCGTACTGGCGTTCTGCCACGTACTCACGGTTCCGCACTGTTCACCCGTGGTGAAACTCAGGCGCTGGTCACCGCGACTCTGGGTACTGCCCGTGACGCACAGAACATCGACGAACTGATGGGCGAGCGCACTGACAGCTTCCTGTTCCACTACAACTTCCCTCCGTACTCCGTAGGTGAAACCGGTATGGTTGGCTCGCCGAAACGTCGTGAAATTGGTCACGGTCGTCTGGCGAAGCGCGGCGTGCTGGCTGTAATGCCAGATGCTGATAAATTCCCGTACACCGTTCGCGTGGTTTCTGAAATCACCGAATCTAACGGTTCTTCTTCCATGGCTTCCGTGTGCGGTGCTTCTCTGGCACTGATGGACGCGGGTGTTCCTGTGAAAGCAGCCGTTGCGGGTATCGCGATGGGTCTGGTGAAAGAAGGCGACAACTACGTTGTTCTGTCTGACATCCTGGGCGACGAAGATCACCTGGGTGATATGGACTTCAAAGTTGCGGGTTCCCGCGAAGGTATCTCTGCCCTGCAGATGGATATCAAAATTGAAGGCATCACCAAAGAGATCATGCATGCTGCGCTGAACCAGGCGAAAGGTGCACGTCTGCACATCCTGAGCGTGATGGAACAGGCGATTAACGCGCCGCGTGGCGACATTTCCCAGTTCGCGCCACGTATCCACACTATCAAGATCAGCCCGGACAAGATCAAAGACGTTATCGGTAAAGGCGGTTCCGTTATCCGTGCTCTGACCGAAGAGACCGGCACTACCATCGAAATCGAAGATGACGGTACTGTGAAGATCGCAGCGACCGACGGCGAGAAAGCGAAATTCGCTATCCGTCGTATCGAAGAGATCACTGCAGAGATCGAAGTGGGCCGTATCTACAGCGGTAAAGTGACCCGTATCGTTGACTTTGGCGCATTCGTTGCCATCGGTGGCGGTAAAGAAGGTCTGGTTCACATCTCTCAGATCGCTGACAAGCGCGTTGAGAAAGTGACCGATTACCTGCAGATGGGTCAGGAAGTTCCGGTTAAAGTTCTGGAAGTTGACCGCCAGGGCCGTATCCGTCTGAGCATTAAAGAAGCGACCGAGCAGACTCAGCCTGCCGCTGCGCCGGAAGCTCCGGCAGCAGAACAAGGCGAGTAAGGTTGCCGTTTGCCCTCCGCGTAAGCGGGGGGCTTGTTATCAGGCAGGACGCCTTGTTGAGCCGCCGGGGGACAGGACGTTCATCCAATAGTTGTCTTCGGGAGTGGGAAATGAAGCCTTTTCTGCGCTGGTGTTTCGTTGCGACAGCTTTGACGCTGGCAGGATGCAGCAACTCTGCCTGGCGTAAAAGTGAAGTCCTCGCAGTGCCACTGCAACCGACTTTGCAGCAGGAAGTGATTCTGGCACGCATGGAACAAATTCTTGCCAGTCGGGCTTTAACCGATGACGAACGCGCACAGCTTTTATATGAGCGCGGAGTGTTGTATGATAGTCTCGGTCTGAGGGCACTGGCGCGAAATGATTTTTCACAAGCGTTGGCGATCCGACCGGATATGCCTGAAGTATTCAATTACTTAGGCATTTATTTAACGCAGGCAGGCAATTTTGATGCTGCCTATGAAGCGTTTGATTCTGTACTTGAGCTTGATCCAACTTACAACTACGCGCACTTGAATCGTGGAATTGCCCTGTATTACGGCGGTCGTGACAAGTTAGCGCAAGATGATCTGCTGGCGTTTTATCAAGACGATCCTAACGATCCTTTCCGTAGCCTGTGGCTTTACATTGTTGAGCAGAAGCTCGATGCAAAGCAGGCCAAAGACGCGTTAAAGCAACGCTTCGAAAAATCGGACAAGGAACAGTGGGGATGGAATATTGTCGAGTTCTACCTGGGCAACATCAGCGAAGCAACGCTGATGGAAAGGCTCAAGGCAGACGCAACGGATAACACCTCGCTCGCTGAGCATCTCAGTGAAACCAACTTCTATTTAGGTAAGTACTACCTAAGTCTGGGGGATATGGACAGCGCCACGGCACTGTTCAAATTAGCGGTCGCTAATAACGTACACAACTACGTTGAGCACCGTTATGCATTGTTGGAATTATCGCTCTTGGGCCAGGAGCACGACGACCTGGCAGAATCGGACCAGCAATAGCTGACGACATAAACATCAGCCCGTAATCATTTTTTTGATTGCCATCATCTTAACGGGTGAGGGCGTTGTTGTTCGTCAATACACCTACTTTGAGCCGGTTCACACTTTTAATGAAAATTACCGAAAATTTTCACGACGAGTTATGTAGACTGGCCGCCATTGACATTGAGGCACTCGTACTACATGGCTGAATTCGAAACCACTTTTGCAGATCTGGGCCTGAAGGCTCCTATCCTTGAAGCCCTTAACGATCTGGGTTACGAAAAACCATCTCCGATCCAGGCAGAATGTATCCCACATCTGCTCTCTGGTCGTGACGTGCTGGGCATGGCCCAGACTGGTAGCGGTAAAACTGCAGCGTTCTCGCTGCCGCTGCTGAACAACATCGATCCGGACCTGCGTGCACCGCAGATCCTCGTACTGGCTCCGACCCGTGAACTGGCTGTTCAGGTTGCGGAAGCTATGACTGAATTCTCTAAACATATGCGTGGCGTAAACGTAGTTGCCCTGTACGGCGGCCAGCGTTACGACGTGCAGTTACGCGCCCTGCGTCAGGGCCCACAGATCGTCGTCGGTACGCCGGGTCGTCTGCTGGATCACCTGAAGCGCGGTACCCTGGATCTCTCTAAACTGAGCGGTCTGGTTCTGGATGAAGCTGACGAAATGCTCCGCATGGGCTTCATCGAAGACGTAGAAACGATTATGGCGCAGATCCCGGAAGGTCATCAGACCGCTCTGTTCTCTGCAACCATGCCGGAAGCGATCCGTCGCATTACCCGCCGCTTCATGAAAGAGCCGCAGGAAGTGCGCATTCAGTCCAGCGTGACGACTCGCCCGGACATCAGCCAGAGCTACTGGTCTGTTTACGGCATGCGTAAAAACGAAGCGCTGGTGCGTTTCCTGGAAGCAGAAGATTTTGATGCGGCGATTATCTTCGTTCGTACCAAAAATGCGACCCTGGAAGTGGCTGAAGCCCTGGAGCGTAGCGGTTACAACAGCGCCGCGCTGAACGGCGACATGAACCAGGCCCTGCGTGAGCAGACTCTGGAGCGTCTGAAAGATGGTCGTCTGGATATCCTGATCGCAACCGACGTGGCAGCACGTGGTCTGGACGTAGAACGTATCAGCCTGGTTGTTAACTACGACATCCCGATGGATTCCGAGTCTTACGTTCACCGTATCGGCCGTACCGGTCGTGCAGGTCGTGCGGGCCGTGCGCTGCTGTTCGTTGAGAATCGCGAGCGTCGTCTGCTGCGTAACATCGAACGCACCATGAAGCTGACCATTCCGGAAGCTGACCTGCCAAACGCAGATCTGCTGGGCAAACGCCGTCTGGAGAAATTCGCCGCGAAAGTACAGCAGCAGCTGGAAAGCAGCGATCTGGATCAGTACCGTGCGCTGCTGGCGCAGATTCAGCCGACCGCCGAAGGCGAAGAGCTGGATATCGAAACGCTGGCCGCTGCACTGCTGAAAATGGCGCAGGGCGAACGTTCTCTGATCGTACCGCCAGATGCACCTATGCGTCCTAAGCGTGAATTCCGTGACCGTGACGATCGTTTCGAACGTCGTGGCGACCGTAACGATCGTGGCCCGCGTGGCGACCGTCCGGAGCGTGGTGGTGAAGACCGTCCACGTCGCGAACGTCGTGATGCAGGCGAAATGGAACTGTACCGCATTGAAGTGGGCCGTGATGATGGTGTTGAAGTTCGTCATATCGTTGGCGCGATTGCTAACGAAGGTGACATCAGCAGCCGTTACATCGGTAACATCAAGCTGTTCGGTACTCACTCCACCATCGAGCTGCCAAAAGGCATGCCGGGCGAGGTTCTGCAGCACTTTACCCGTACCCGCATCCTGAACAAGCCGATGAACATGCAGCTGCTGGGTGATGCTCAGCCGCGTCCGGACCGTGGTCCGCGTCGTGATGGCGATCGTCCTGCTGGCCGTGGTTTCGGTGGTGAGCGTCGTGAAGGCGGCCGTGGTCCTCGTCGTGAAGGCGCTGCACCTGGTGCAGGTCGTTTCAGCGGTGAGCGTCGCGAAAGCCGTGGCCCACGCCGCGAAGATGGCCCAAGCCGTCGCCGTGACGCGTAAGCCTAACGCTTCAGTCGTAAAGTAAAATATACAGCCCCGATATTTTTATCGGGGCTTTTTTTATTCCTTTTGTACTATTGTACTGGTACAGTGCAGCACATTAGAATGCAGGTCCCAAATTTTTGACTGGAGAAAAGGCTGTATGGCGACACTAACCACCACCCAAACGTCACCCTCACTGCTCGGCGGTGTGGTGATTATCGGCGGCACCATCATAGGCGCGGGGATGTTCTCTCTGCCGGTGGTCATGTCCGGGGCGTGGTTCTTCTGGTCGCTGGCGGCGCTGGTCTTCACCTGGTTCTGCATGCTGCACTCCGGGCTGATGATCCTCGAGGCTAACCTCAACTACCGTATTGGCTCTAGCTTCGACACCATCACCCGCGACCTGCTGGGCAAACGCTGGAATATCGTTAACGGCCTCTCCATTGCCTTTGTGCTCTATATCCTGACCTACGCCTATATCTCGGCGAGCGGCTCGATTCTGCATCACACCTTCTCAGAGATGTCGCTGAACGTACCGGCGCGTGCGGCGGGTTTTGCCTTCGCCCTGGGCGTGGCCTTTATCGTCTGGATGAGCACGAAAGCGGTGAGCCGGATGACGGCCATTGTGCTTGGCGCGAAGGTCATCACCTTTTTCCTGACCTTTGGCAGCTTGCTGGGGCACGTTACGCCAGCGACCCTGTTTAACGTGGCGCAGAGTAATACCTCGTACTCTCCGTATCTGCTGATGACCCTGCCGTTTTGTCTGGCCTCGTTTGGCTACCACGGCAACGTCCCGAGCCTGATGAAGTATTACGGTAAAGATCCGCGCACCATCACCCGCTGCCTGGTCTATGGCACGCTGCTGGCGCTGGGGCTGTATGCGATCTGGCTGCTGGGGACGATGGGCAACATCCCGCGTCCGGAATTCATCGGTATTGCGCAGAAGGGCGGTAACATTGATGTGCTGGTGCAGGCGCTGAGCGGCGTGCTGAACAGCCGCAGTCTGGATCTGCTGCTGGTGATCTTCTCCAACTTTGCCGTGGCGAGCTCTTTCCTTGGCGTGACCCTGGGCCTGTTTGACTATCTGGCGGACCTGTGTGGTTTTGATGATTCAGCCCTGGGCCGTCTGAAAACCGCCCTGCTGACCTTCCTGCCGCCGGTGATCGGTGGCCTGCTGTGGCCGAACGGTTTCCTGTATGCCATTGGTTATGCAGGGCTGGCAGCGACCATCTGGGCGGCGATTGTTCCGGCGCTGCTGGCACGTAAATCACGTAAGCGCTTCGGTAGCCCAATATTCCGCGTCTGGGGCGGCAAACCGATGATTGCGCTTATCCTGGTGTTTGGGATTGGCAACGCTGTGGTGCACGTGCTGTCGAGTTTTAATCTTTTGCCTGTTTACCATTAAACCGTGCGGCCTGATCCCCTCACCCCGCCCCTCTCCCGAAGGGAGAGGGAGAAAACCGTAGGCCCGGTAAGCGAAGCGCCACCGGGCAAAAAGGCTACCCCACCAGCTCCTCTTTCACCTGCATCGCCAGATCGAACGAATGCAGGCGCGCCTGATGATCGAAAATCTGCCCGTTCACCATGATCTCATCGGCCTGCGTCTCGCGCAGCACCGCTTCAAGCCCGTGGCGCACCTTCGCTTTGTCCCCCACCAGCGACATGCTCAGCGCCTGCTGGACGCCATACTGCTCTGAGGCCGACCACAGCTGATGGATGTTCTCCACCGGCGGTGGCAGCTGTCCCGTTTCGCCGCGACGCAGCTTCATAAAGGCCTGCTGCATGGAGGTAAACAGGAATTCCGCATCGCGATTGCTGTCGGCCGCAATAATGTTGATGCACACCATCGCATAAGGTTTTTCCAGCCGTGCCGAAGGCGTAAAGTTCGTGCGATAGAGATGCAGCGCCTGATGCAGCATATCCGGCGCAAAGTGCGAGGCGAACGCAAACGGCAGGCCCAGCTGTGCGGCCAGTTGCGCGCTGTAGAGGCTGGAGCCCAGCAGCCAGACCGGGATCTGCTCACCGTAACCCGGCACCGGGCGCACCTGTGGATTCGGATCCCGGGCATCAAACCAGTCCACCAGCTCAGCCACATCCCGTGGGAAGTTATCGATATCCCCGCTCATATGGCGACGCAGCGCGCGCATGGTGGGCTGATCGCTGCCCGGCGCACGGCCCAGACCCAAATCGATACGGCCCGGATAAAGAGTGTTCAGGGTACCAAACTGTTCGGCAATCACCAGCGGGGAGTGGTTAGGCAGCATTACGCCGCCGGAGCCCAGATGCAGGGTGGTGGTATTGGCTGCCAGATAGCCGAGCAGCACCGAGGTCGCCGCACTGGCGATACCGACCATGTTGTGATGCTCCGCCAGCCAGTAGCGATGGTAACCGCGCTGTTCAGCCAGGCGGGCAAGATCCAGGGAGTGGGTAAAGGCTTCCCGTGCCGAGGAGCCTTCAGGGATCGGCGCCAGGTCCAGCACCGAAAACGGAATAGATTTATCAGTCATAACAGCTCACTTTGTCGACGGTGAATCTTTAATAGTGCATTAAAATTTCACAGTCATTGTTAACAAAGTGAGCTTTTTTTAGTCCTGCAGTTCCAGCCCGGCCAGCCGTCGCCAGTAGCCGTTACACTCGCTGTTGGCGGTCAGCGGCAGCGGGGCCGCGCCGTTTTCATTGGCGCGGAAGGCGTCAATCATGGCAAAGGTTTCAGTGCCCAACGGCGACAGACGTACCATATCCACCAGCCCTTTCATTGAGGCCAGTTCATTGCCAAGGTTGTAAACGTAGCCGCTCATGGTCTGAATACCGTTCAGGACAAACACCTGCTGATTTTCCTGCGACAGCACGCTGCGCCCGTTCGGATATTTGATGCAGCAGGTTTCGCACTCGTCTTTCGGCAGATCTTCTGAGCGCGCGGTGAAGCAGCGGGCGGAGTAAGCCAGCGGCAGATGCCCGTAGCTGAGCACTTCTACCTCAAACTGATTGCGGATCCCCAGCTCGTCGCACTGCGCCAGGATGTTTACCAGCCAGTCGCGGGAAAGCTCCACCGGCATGCACCAGCGCGTCATGCCCTGTTTAAGCAGCAGGCGCAGGGTCACGGCGTTATAGCAGTTCAGGGCGTGTCCGGCGACAAACGGCAGTTTGCGCTCGGCGCACAGGTTCACTACGCCCAAATCGCTCGCTTCCAGCAGAAATTCGCCGTTGTCCACATAGCGCTTCAGCTCATTCAATTCGGATGAGGCCTGTACCAGCGCCAGGGTGGAGAGCACCACCTGCTTGCCGCTGTCGGCGAGGGTTTTCGCCATCTCCAGCCAGTCGCCTACTTTGGTGGCACGACGCTTGCTGCACACCGCCTCGCCGAGGTAAATCACATCGGCCTGGCTGGTTGCCGCCTGCTGATAGAAGTCTTCCAGCGTCTCTTTTGACCAGTAGTAGAGCACCGGTCCTAATGAATATTTCATGCGTTATCTCACTGCCATTTACGGTGATACGCACCCAGCGTAGTCTGCGTGCCTTCGGACATGGCGCCGAGGGTCTCCATCCACGCCGGTTGCGGGGCATAGGTCTGCGGATTGGCCATGCAGCGATCGATCGCCTGGCGCCACACTTTTGCCACCTGGCTGACGTACGCCGGGCTGCGCTGGCGGCCTTCGATTTTCACCGAGGCGATATTCGCGGCCAGCAGCTCCGGCAGCAGCTCGAGGGTGTTCAGACTGGTAGGCTCCTCCAGGGCATGATAACGCTCGCCATCCACCCGATAGCGGCCCTTGCACAGCGTTGGATAGCCAGCGTTCTCACCGTCCTGATAGCGGTCGATCAGCACCTCGTTCAGACGAGATTCCAGTCCCTGCGGCGTTTGCTGCCAGCGCACGTAGCGGGCAGGGGAACAGGCGCCCACCGTATTAGGGGATTCGCCGGTGAGATAAGACGAAAGATAGCAGCGCCCTTCAGCCATAATGCACAGGCTGCCAAAGGCAAAAACTTCCAGCGGAACTGGCGTGACCCGCGCGAGTTGCTTAACCTGATGAATAGAGAGCACGCGCGGCAGTACCACGCGCGACACGTCGAAATGGCGATGATAAAAGCGGATGGCCTCTTCGTTGGTGGCTGAGGCCTGTACGGAGACGTGACGCTCAATGTGCGAATAGCGT
Source organism: Leclercia adecarboxylata (assembly GCF_023639785.1). NCBI lineage: Bacteria > Pseudomonadati > Pseudomonadota > Gammaproteobacteria > Enterobacterales > Enterobacteriaceae > Leclercia > Leclercia adecarboxylata. Next base: position 4,096,829 of record NZ_CP098325.1, on the reverse strand, counting down.
TCCGCGGCGTACTCCAGCATGGCGAGATCCGCCAGAATCAGGGCATCGGCACCTGACTGTGCCGCCATATCCACCGCGCGCTGCCAGCGTTGATAGCCGTCGGGGTGGGCAAAGGTATTGATAGCGATATGCAGCTTGCGGCGGTGCTGATGAACGACGCTCACCGCTTCCTGCAGCTTTTTCTCGGTAAAATTGAGACCAGCGAAGTGACGGGCATTGGTATCGTCTTTCAGCCCGATATAGACCGCATCGGCGCCGTTTTCGATGGCCGCCTTAAGCGCCGGCAAGTTTCCGGCAGGGCAGAGCAGCTCCATAATTTATCCTGACGTTCGCAGCCCCACGGGGATGCAAAATTGTTATCGAACAGGGATTTTAGTTAACCATCCGGCGACAATTTTTGATTTAAGGCAGCTAATGGCGTATTGATGACACCAATAATGGATTACGTCGGAAGTCAGTTTGTTGATTTACCCCGCTATACCGAAGACTGGATATGGCAAAATATCAGGACTATAGATATCAGGGAGTATTGCTCGTGCTGGATAAACTGCGTTCACGTCTCGTACAATTTGGCCCATCGCTGCTGAGCGTGCCGGTTAAGCTGGCGCCCTTTGCGCTGAAGCGCCAGGTGCTGGAGCAGATGCTACGCTGGCAATTCCGCCAAGCGCTGGCGGATGGCGAGCTGGAATTTCTGGAAGGGCGCTGGTTAAGTATCGAGGTGCGGGATATTGGTCTGCGCTGGTACACCTCCGTTGAAAATGATCGGCTGGTGGTGCGTGAATCCGCAGAGGCAGACGTCAGCTTTAGCGCTGATGCCAGCGACCTGCTGATGATCGCGGCACGCAAACAGGATCCCGACACGCTCTTCTTCCAGCGTCGTCTGGTGATTGAAGGCGATACCGAGTTAGGTCTGTATGTCAAAAACCTGATGGATGCGATTGAACTGGAACAGATGCCGAAGCCGCTGCGTGTGGCGCTGTTGCAACTGGCCGATTTTGTCGAGGCGGGTCAGAAAACCCCGCCGGAAAGTAACCCCACTTCTGTAGGTGAGCCATGTTGATTCGAGTAGAAATTGGGATCGATGCGCCGGGTATTGATGCCTTATTACGCCGGTCGTTCGAAGGTGGCGGTGAGGCGCAACTGGTTCGCGATCTGCGTGAAGACGGCCTGATTACGCTGGGCCTGGTCGCCACTGATGATGAAGGTCAGGTCATCGGCTATGTGGCCTTTAGCCCGGTTATCGTGCAGGGCGAAGAGCTGCAGTGGGTCGGCATGGCACCGCTGGCGGTGGATGAAAACTACCGTGGACAAGGGCTGGCGCGCCAGCTTGTTTACGAAGGGCTGGATTCACTCAATGAGTTTGGCTATGCCGCCGTGGTCACGCTGGGCGATCCGGAATTCTACAGCCGTTTAGGCTTCGAAAAAGCGGCCCATTACGATCTGCGTTGCCGCTGGCCGGGCACCGAGTCAGCATTCCAGGTCCACCGCCTGGCCGACGATGCGCTTAACGGCGTCAGCGGTCTTGTTGAATACCACGATCGCTTCAATAGCTTTTAACCGGCGTCTTTTGCAGGCTCTCGCGTAACGCCTCAAACGACCCGTCTCCGCTGACGAGGCGCTCTTTCTGGCGCTTCGTCAGCTGCTTTATGCGGTACTCCAGCCTCAGCGCCAGCGAGCGATCTCCAGCGATCGCGGAAAACGCCAGCGTCAGCTCGCCTTTCCCCCGTAACGCTTTCGCCCCTTTTCCCGTTTGATGTTGCAGGAAGCGGCGCGAAACATCGGTTGTTATGCCCGTATAGAGCGCATTATCAGCGGTTCGAACCAGATAGAGAAACCAGCACACGGCGACAGATTCAGTATGTTAAGGTGAACGCACCTTAGCATGAGAGAGAAGCGAAATGGAAACTCTTGCCGCCATCAACCGCTGGCTGGCGAAGCAGCACGTGGTCACCTGGTGTGTATATCATGACGGTGAACTGTGGTGCGCCAACGCCTTTTACTATTACGATCCGCAGCGCGTCGCGTTCTACGTGTTAAGCGAAGATAAAACCCGCCACGCGCAGATGACGGGCCGGCAGGCGAAAGTCGCGGGCACGGTCAACGGCCAGCCCAAAACCGTGGCGTTAATCCGCGGTCTGCAGTTCAAAGGGGAGATCCGTCGTCTGGAAGGGGAAGAAAGCGACGCAATGCGTAAGCACTACACGCGTCGCTTTCCTGTTGCCGCCGCAATGTCAGCCCCGGTATGGGAAATCCGCCTGGATGAACTGAAGTTCACTGACAACACGCTGGGCTTTGGTAAAAAACTTCACTGGCTACGCGCCGAGCAGGCGTAACGCCTCGCGGTTAAAGGCGGGCAGATCGTCCGGGGTCCGGCTGGTGACCAGCTGATCCTGATCGACAACCACTTCCTGATCGAAGAATTCGGCTCCGGCGTTTTTCAGATCGATAACGATCGGTTTCACGGCGGTAAGCTTACGTCCACGCACAACCTCAGCGCTGATCAGCAGCTGTGGCCCGTGGCAGATGGCAAACACCGGTTTCCCGCTGGAGACAAAATCGCGGGTAAAGGTAACGAAACGATCGTCGCCCCGCAGGGAGTCCGGCGAGTGGCCACCCGGCAGCAGCAGGGCGTCGAAGTCAGACGGACTCACCTCATCGATGGTTTTATCGATGGTAACGCTGGCTTCGCCCTTATGGCCTTTCACCGTTTTGCCCGCTTCCTTCTCAATAGTAATCACCTCGTGTCCTGCTTTGCGAAACGCCTCGGCAGGTGAGGTAAATTCTGAATCTTCAAACTCGTCGGTGATCAAGACCGCAATTTTCTTGCTCATGCTTCCTCCGTTGTTTTGGCTTCAGACAGCTTTTTCTCAGCTTGTGGTAAATACTTAACGTTCAGACCACTAAGTGTGGTAGAGCAACGTGAAATCGCATACGGACTAATCTGCAAAGGAGGAGTCATGAGTCAGGTTTTAATTACCGGCGCGACCGGTCTGGTGGGCGGACACCTGCTGCGTATGCTCATTCAGGCGCCCCAGGTCAATTACATCGCCGCCCCGACGCGTCGTCCGCTGGGAGATATCGAAGGGGTGTTTAATCCTCACGATCCGCAACTGACCGATGCCCTGGCGCAGGTCCAGGATCCGGTGGATACCGTCTTTTGCTGTCTGGGCACCACCCGGCGTGAGGCGGGCAGCAAAGAGGCCTTTATCCATGCCGACTACACCCTGGTCGTCGACACGGCGCTGACCGGTAAACGACTCGGGGCGAAGCATCTGCTGGTGGTGAGCGCCATGGGGGCCAACGCGCACTCGCCGTTTTTCTACAACAAGGTTAAAGGCAAAATGGAAGAGGCGCTGCTCGCCCAGAAGTGGGAGCGACTGACCCTTGTGCGACCGTCAATGCTGCTTGGCGAGCGGGAAAAGCATCGCTTTAGCGAGTCGCTTTTTGCGCCGCTGTTCAGCCTGTTACCCGGCAACTGGAAATCGATTGAGGCGCGGGATGTGGCAGAGGTGATGCTGCAGGAGGCGCTGAGCGCGTCACCGGCTGGGGTTAACATTATTCCGTCAGCGAAGATCAGGGAGATGGCAAAGGGAGAAAAATAACGGCCCCCTGCCGATGGCAGAGGGCGAGGGGAGATTACTTGATGTAGGTGAAGGCGGTGGTGACGTGTTTCACGCCGCTGACCCGGCTGGCGATATCCGCCGCCGCTTTGCCTTCACGTTCGGTTACCAGACCGAGCAGGAACACTTCGCTGTTCTCGGTGGTCACCTTCACGTTAGAGGATTTAACCTGATCGCTGCCCAGCAGCTGGGAGCGCACTTTGGTGGTGATCCAGGTGTCGTTTGACGCGGCGCCCAGGCCAATCGGCTGGCCCTGACGCACTTCGTTAAACACCTCGGCCGTGCCCTCTACGCCCATGGCAATTTGCTTCGCGCGGGAAGCAAGTTCCGTTGTCGGGGCCTGGCCTGCCAGCAGGACTTTGCCCTGGTAAGCCGTAACGTTAATGCGCGCTTCTTTCTTAATTTGCTGGTCTTTGGACAATGCGCTGTTCACGCGCAGTTCGAGGGTGCTGTCATCCACCTGCGTGCCCACGGTACGCGGGTCAGTCGCGGCCTTAGTGCTCACTGCGGCGGTACCCACTACCGCTGCAGCCACACATCCCTGAAGCAGCAGCGCAGAAATAAGGACTGCGAGGGGCGAAAGTGCCTTCATGTAAACTCCTTAATCATCCTGGTGAGGGAAAAGCGTGTTATCGATCAGATCGCATAAACAGTTCACCGTCAGCATGTGCATCTCCTGAATGCGCGCGCTGCGGTGGGAAGGAATACGGATCTCAACATCATGCGGACCTAACAGTCCCGCCAGTTCGCCGCCATCGTAGCCGGTCAACGCCACGATGGTCATATCGCGGGTTACCGCCGCTTCAACGGCTTTCACGATGTCGCGGCTGTTGCCGCGCGTGGAGATCGCCAGCAATACATCACCGGCATGCCCCAACGCACGCACCTGTTTGGCGTAGATCTCATCATGAAGACGATCGTTGGCAATCGCCGTTAAGACCACATTATCGGTATTGAGTGCAATGGCAGGTAAACTTGGACGCTCTGTCTCAAAACGATTGATCATACTGGCAGCAAAATGCTGTGCGTTGGCGGCTGAGGTGCCGTTGCCACAACAGAGGATTTTGTTGCCGTTAAGCAGAGACTGAACCAGCGTCATCGCCGCGCGGGAGATGGCGTCCGGCAGCGCTTCTGCTGCTGCAATCTGAGTCTGAATGCTTTCCGTGAAGCAAACCTTAATTCTTTCGAGCACGGTATCCCTTAACGATCTGATTTACGCGTCTTCGCCGAAGGCGTTTTTGAGCCATTCGATGGCGTTTCCGGTGAAGGCTACCACATCGAACCGGCAATCCACAGTGTCAAAGCTGCCATTATGCCGGGCAAGCCACAACTGGGCGGTGTGTAATAATTTATGTTGCTTGGCCCGGGTCACGCTGGCGGCGGCACCGCCGTAACGGGATGACTGGCGGTAACGCACCTCAATGAACACGATAGCCGGGCCATCCTGCATGATAAGGTCAATTTCGCCGCCGCGTCCGCGGACGTTGGCGGCGATAAAGCGCAGTCCTTTGCTCTCAAGCCAGCGACGCGCCTGCAATTCGCGCGCGTCGCCGGTCTGTTTGCGGGTTAACTGGCGGGAACGATCTGCCCCTGCTGGTATTTGAGCCATGATAACTTCCTGTTAATCACGCAGTCCTGAGTGGCGGTGAGATCGCCGGTGTTGCCGTTAAGGGTGAAACCCGGCACCTGGCGCATCTGGGTGAAGTGGTTCGCCAGCGCCCAGGCATCCACGCCCATGGCATACAGACGCGCCAGAGAGTAGTCGTTACGCACGCTGCTGAGCGCCTGCTGCATCAGCTCAGGATTCGCCCCGGCGAGCATCGGGATTTCACTGTACTGCAGCCCTTCCATTTCAAGGCGGAAGTCCGGGCCGGCGGTGCCCTGCGCGCTGCGGGAGCTGGCATACAGCGACACGCCCGCCTGGCTGCCGTTACGCATGGCGATCATCGGTTTGATAAAGGCGATCTCTTCCGGGGTGGCGACAATGTAGGCCGCATCCACGTTACCGCCGCCGCTGATCTGCGCATCCGTTGGCGGCGCCGGAATGGTCAGGCCGCCGATGGTCACGCCCTGCTGCTGAGGCAGGCTGGCCGTCACCGGGCTACCGCTGAGGGCAATACCCGCTCCGCCGTTAACGCCCGCGCGAAGTTCTGAGGTTGAGCCAAATTTCTGCTGCAGGACGATGCCGCCGCCCAGCTGTTGCCACTCCTGGGCAAAGGCGGTAGCAACGCGATCGCCCAGTTGGCTACGCGGGATCAGCAGCAGAGGAGCCTGCTTACCCTGCTCATGGATATGGCGCGCTGCGTCGCGGGCTTCGTCTTCCGGTGACAGGGCGAAGTAGCAGACGTTCGGGCGATTTTGCACCTGCTCCGGCTGGTTCAGCGCCAGCACGTTCAGCGAGGTGTTACTTCTCACCAGCTCTTCTACGTTGTTTTTCAGCAGCGGGCCGACCACGATGCTGGCGCCATCCTGCTGGACCTGATTCAGCACCTGATCGAGGGGCTGGTTGCTGGTGTCATACACTTTTATCTCAGCAGACGGGTTGGCCGCAGCCTGTGGCTGGGCGACGGTCTGCGTTGCTTCTGTTGTAGCCGGTGCCTGTACCGGCTCCTGCTCGCTGCTTTGCGGTGCGGCGACAGGCTGCGGAGTGGCTGGTGCCTGAACCGGGTTCTGCAGGGAGCCTTGCGGCGCGGCGACAGGCTGGGTGGTGGTCAGATCGTTGGTTTCGGCGGCAGACGGGCTCACCACATCACCGGCGTTAGCTGCCTGGGCGACCTGGGCGGGAACCGCGCTGCCTGCGACGGCGGCAGTGCCGTTTCTTGCGGCTTCAAAACCCTGCTGGATAGTGCGGCCAAAGACGGCGGCCTGGCCTCCTAACGGCAGCAGCAGCGCAATTTTGCTGGTGGAGGCAGGCCTGAAGTTCTGCACGTTTACCAGTTGCGTTGGCAGCATGGTGGCACCCGGGTTGTTCGGGTAGCGGGTCTGCCAGTCTTTGATCCCGGCTTTCAGCATGTCCGGATCGTTGCGGTTATCGAACCAGACGCGCTGCAGATCCAGCCAGCCCTGCAGGACATTTTCGTCAGCGTTGATCACCAGCGCATTGGCCTGATCGGGATTCATGGCGGAGAGGGTCTGCCAGGTGGCGTCGATATTTTTCTGCTTTTCCGCGGCAGAGAGCAGCGGCTCCTGGGCAATCAGCGCCCGCAGCAGCGTCAGGGAAGGGCGCCCCTGCTCAGCGGCGATACCGGCCTGCCAGAAACGCGCCTGCTGATTTTTATCCAGCGCGCTGAGGTCGATATTGCCAAGGATCTGCTTCGCGCCGGCAGCGTCTTTCTGGGCAATTTTTAGCTCGGCGGCCAGCAGCGTCCGCTCGCGGCGCTGAGTATCGTTCAGTTCCTGCGGCAGCTGGTTAAACAGATCGGCGGCGTGCTGGGTTTTACCTTCATTCAGCAGTGCACGAATGGCGAGTAATTGCCAGTTGATCCGGGTATCATCGGAGCTCTGCTCCATCTGGTGCAGATAGAAGCCGGAGTCAGCCTGCGCTGTACCCTCCATATGGGCAGCACTTTGATCGGGCGCCTGTGTGCCACAGCCTGCAAAGAACAGGGCTGCCAGCACCAGCGGAAGGCTGCGCGCGACTTTATTATGAAGAAACGTTAAGGGTACCATACTGTATCCAGTGATATTTTTTACGCAATGCTCAATATTAAATCGGCAATACGGATGAAACAATGAAACAACACGAAACGGCAGATAATTCTCAGGGTCAGCTTTATATTGTACCTACTCCTATCGGGAATTTATCTGATATTACCCAACGTGCGCTCACCGTATTGCAAAGCGTTGATCTTATTGCGGCTGAAGATACCCGCCACACCGGCCTGCTGCTGCAACATTTCGCCATTAACGCCCGTTTGTTTGCGCTGCACGATCATAACGAGCAGCAAAAGGCCGACTCACTGGTGGCGAAGCTGAAGGAGGGGCAGAACATCGCCCTGGTGTCCGATGCCGGAACGCCGCTGATTAACGACCCGGGCTATCACCTGGTGCGCACCTGCCGCGAGGCGGGCATTCGTGTGGTGCCGTTGCCGGGGCCATGCGCCGCCATTGCCGCCCTGAGCGCGGCGGGCCTGCCGTCAGACCGCTTCTGCTATGAAGGTTTCCTGCCCGCGAAATCCAAAGGCCGTCGCGATGTGCTTAAGGCGCTGGAAGCCGAGCCGCGCACGCTGATCTTCTACGAATCCACTCACCGTCTGCTGGAGAGCCTCGAAGATATGGTCGCTGTGTGGGGCGAGGGGCGTTACGTGGTGCTGGCCCGCGAGCTGACCAAAACCTGGGAGACCATCCACGGTCTGCCGGTGGGCGAACTGCTGGCGTGGGTGAAGGAGGATGAAAACCGCCGTAAGGGCGAGATGGTGCTGATTGTCGAAGGGCATAAAGCCGAAGAGGACGCCCTGCCCGCAGATGCCCTGCGTACCCTCGCGCTGCTGCAGGCCGAACTGCCGCTGAAAAAAGCGGCGGCGCTGGCGGCAGAGATCCACGGCGTGAAAAAGAACGCGCTGTATAAATACGCCCTGGAGCAGCAGGGGGAGTAAGCTTTTTGCCGGGGAGCGCAGCGCTGACCCGGTTGTCGTAGGCCCGATAAGCGTCGCGCCATCGGGCATTTTGACCGCACGCAGTTAAACCACAACGAGTTCAACTGACGTTTGTTTCAGGTTCTTGAGCTCTTTCTCACCGATCCCTTCGTCGGTAATCACACAGTCAATCTTCTCCATCGGCAGCACCTGGTTAAACCCGCGGCGGTTGAACTTGCTCGCGTCCAGCACCGCCACCACCTTATGCGCGGCCGCTGCCATTACGCTGCTGATCGAGTAGCCTTCGTTGAAGGTGGTGATGCCGTTGGTGGTGTCGATCCCGTCGGCCCCGACAAACATCAGGTCGGCGCTGATACCCGTGAGCGAGCGCTCGGCAATGGTGCCGTGCATGGAGTGGGTCTTGTGGCGCACCGTGCCGCCGCACACCACCAGGGTGATGTCTTTGTTGTCGGAGAGCGCAAAGGCGGCAGGCAGGCTGTTGGTGATCACCGTGATGTTGGCCTTTTTTGCCAGTGCTTCAGCGATCAGCATGGTGGTGCTGCCGCTGTCTAAAATCACCGTCATCCCCTCTTCGATCATGGCCACGGCGGCAAGGGCGATGCGTTTTTTCGGGTCGCTGGCGAGGCTGTAGCGATCCTCCAGCAGCACCTCCTGATTGTCGTTCTCCGCCAGATTACTGCCCGGCCTGGCGGCGCCACCGTGAAAGCGGGTCACCAGTCCTTTCTCTTCCAGCAGACGCAGATCGGCGCGGATGGTCACTTCGGAGATGCCAAAAGAATTCGAAAGGTCGAGCACCAATACGCTGCCGTTGGCATTCACCAGATCGACGATTTTGTTCCTTCGCTCAAATGAGTTCATTTTGTTTTGCCTGATAATTAACTTGCTCCAGTTTAATCGAAGGGATGCGAAAGGTGAACGCTAGCGTTCGAAAGTAAATGTGAGCCAGCTCCGGTTGCTGGCTCATGAGCTCAGTCCAGACGCAGCAGGATTTTGCCCTGCATCGGAGAACCATTCAGTGCCTGAATGGCGCTGGCAAAGCTCTCGCTGTTGCCGGTATGGGCGATCAGGGGCGCGAGCTGCAATTTTTTCTCGTTGAGAAGACGGGCGGCCGTCTCCCACTCTTCACCCGGCCATGGCGCGGAGTAGTTCATCCAGCTGCCCAAAAGGGTCAGCTCTTTACGCAGGATCCTGCCAAAGGTTGCGGAGGATAGCGTCAGATCGTGATGCAGGGTGCCCACCAGCGCCACCTGGGCGCGGGGCCCGGCGATATCGATAGACAGCGCCACGGTTTGCGGCGTGCCGGCCGTCTCCAGCACCAGCTGATCGAAACGCGTGGCGTGAAGGGCGGCCATCATTTCCTCCGCGCTCAGGCTTTTGCTGTTGAAAACCTGAGTCGCCCCCAGGGATGTCGCCAGCGCCAGTTTGTCATCATTGATATCAATGGCGGTGACGCTTGCCGCACCCAGGGCCAGCGCGCACTGCATCGCCAGCAGGCCGATGGTGCCTGCCCCGATAATAACGACGTTTTTACCCCGGCAGCCCCGGGCCAGATGGAACGCATGCAGCCCCACGGTGATGGGCTCGATAAAGGCGCCGTCCTCAATGGCCATCTCTGCGGGCAGGCGGAACAGGTTGGCGCGCTTCACCACGATGTACTCCGCATTGCCCCCTTCGCTGCGCGAGCCGACAAACTGATACTGTTTACAGAGCGAGAAGTAGCCTTTTTCGCATTCCGGGCAGGTAAAGCAGGGCAGCAGCGGGACGCAGGCCACCGCATCGCCAGGCTGCAAATCGTTGATGCCAGAACCGCAGGCTTCGACATAGCCGCTAAATTCATGGCCCAGCGTAATGGGGTAATAGTGCGCCCCTTTGGCGAAAATACGTGGGATGTCCGAGCCGCATAATCCCGAGCAGACAACGCGCACCAGCACATCATCCGCCGCCTTAATGTGTGGGACCGGGCGCTCTTCAACGCATACGCGTCCCTCAGCATGAATAACCACTGATTTCATGATTCACTCCAGAAAAAAGAGGGGAGCCACGCTCCCCGGATATTAAGAAGCCGTCTGGCTCTGCAGTGCCCTTGCTTTTTCGGCTGCCGTAAAGGCCCGGGCACGACGCCAGGTGAGCAGCACGCCGCTGGCGTAGAGGGTGCCAATCACCACGAATCCCACCAGGTTTTGCCAGGTGAAGAGCTGGATCAGCAGCCAGGTGACGGGCGAGCCGCCCTGGTCCATGGAGGCCACCATGCCGCCCGCTTTCAGCGCCCCGGCATTCTGAGCAAGCTGCGTATGCAGGCCGATGGTCTGGGTGGCGATCCACAGGGTGATGCCCATGATGATGACCCCGGAGATCAGGGTGCGGAACAGGTTGCCCTGATGCACCGCCACGGCCATGGCGACGAAGAAACCGATGGTCGCGAGGTCGCCGAACGGCAGGACCTGGTTACCCGGCACCAGCACTGCAATCAGGATGGTCAGTGGGATAAAGATCAGGCTTGCGGAGACCACCGAGGTATGACCCAGCAGCAGCGCCGGATCGAGGCCAATCAGGAACTCCTGGCCGCCAAACTTCGCCTGCAGACGTTTACGGGCATGTTTGGCTATCGGGGTCAGGCCATCCATGATGGGCTTGATGACGCGCGGCATCAGCAGCATCACGGCGGCGGTTTTCACCGCCAGCTGCAGGACGTTTTTCGCGTCGTAACCCGCCAGCAGACCGATGACCAGCCCCATCACGAAACCGACGGTAACCGGCTCGCCAAAGGGACCAAAGCGCTTTTGCACGTCGTCGGCGCTGAAGTGGATGTTCCTCAGCCCCGGTATCTTCTCGATAAGGGTATCGACCAGCACCGCGACAGGGCCAAGGTAAGCAGAGGAGCCGTGCGGGATAGCAATCCCTTCGAGGCCGAAGAAGTCCCGCGTGTCCTTCGCAAACCAGTCGCCCAGCTTGTAGACAAAGGCCGCATGAACCACCACGCCGAGAATGCCGAGCCAGTAAGAGCCGGTTGCCAGGTGCAGCATCGCCCCGGTAAAGGTCATGTGCCAGATATTCCAGATATCGACGTTCACCACGCGGGTCATACGGGTGACCAGCATCAGCACGTTAACGCCAATCGCCACCGGGATCGCCACCAGCGCAATCTGCGAGGCCCAGGTCATGGGGGATGAGCCCGGCCAGCCGACGTCCACCACGTGTAGGTTTATCTGGAACTGCTCCGCCATCGCTTTGGCCGCCGGGCCGATGGAGTCGAGCATCAGGCCGATAACCAGCCCGATCCCGACAAAGCCAATCCCGATATGCAGGCCGGATTTAAAGCAGTCGCCCAGCTTCATCCCCAGCAGCTTCGAGAAGATGATGATGACGATGGGCAGCATTACCGTCGGCCCCAGATCGAGGATATACCGCATGATTTCGGTAAACATGATCTTACTCCTCGAGGATGGTCAGGATTTTTTGCTGCAGGGCTTCAATGCCGACGCCGGACACAAATGGCATGCCGTGTACCACCGGAATGTCGCCGAAGGTGCGATCGACTTTCGCGGTGGTACAGATCAGATCCGCCCCGTCCATGTAGGTCTCAATTTCGGTGACCCGGCACTGGACCAGATCCAGCGTAATGTTGTGGGTTTCACACAGCTCTTTGATCTCTTCTGCGGCCATGGTGGAGGTCGCGACGGCACCGCCACAGGCAACGATAACTTTGCGTTTCATAGGGTACTCCTTCTTATTATCAGTATGTTATGAGGCCTGCTTGCAGGGTTCCGCCATCAGGACGGCCTCTTCAAACAGCGCCCCCAGCTGGTGGTCCGGCGCGTTAAGCAGCGTGTCCAGCGTGGTTGGGTTTTGCAGCTCACTAAATAACCGGCGCAGCAGAACAAGCTGCGCCGAAGGGTTTTCAACGATCAGGGCGATAATCAGAGACACGGCAATCTCTGCATCGTCGTCCGCCTGTTGAAAATTCACCGGCTTGTCCGGTCGAATCAGGTAGATAGCCGCTTCTTTCGCATGCACCGCCTCGCAGTGCGGAATAGCAACCGCATGGCGCTCAAGGGCGATGCCGGTGGGAAATACCGCTTCCCGTTCAACAAGTGCGGCGGGATACGTGGCGTGCACCACGCCTTTTGCCAGCATCTCCTCGCCGATATGGGCCAGCGCCTGCTGACAGGTGGCAAAATCAATGCCGGTACGGACAAACAGTTTGCTCATGGGTTCTCCGGGTTTCAGGCGGCGTCAGGGGCGCAGCCGTAGCGGTAAGCGCGCAACACGTCCTGTATTTTATCGATAACAAGATCCTGCGGGGTTGTGGCAATGGCGCGGGCCGTGACGCGTTCAAACTGCACGGGCAGATACTGGCTGATCAGCCCCAGCGGCAGAGTCTGGGTGTTCAGATTCGCGAGCAGTTTCTCCACGCTCTGACGGATACGCGGGTGCGGCCAGTAGTAGCGAATGCGGTCGGACAGGCTAAAGTGAATGTCCACCATCGCCTGGCTCCAGGTCGGGCGATAGTATTTTTTCCAGTAATCCGGCTCGTTAAGCATCACCTCATCGATCACCTCCAGCACGCGGCTGCGGTTTTCCGGGGCGATCAGCGCCGCCTCCATCTGCGCCAGGGCAAAAATCGCCTCGCGCAGGGCAAAGGTGAGGGCCGGGCCGACCTTCAGGATCGCAAAGTGATCCCGCACCAGATCCCGGTACGCCTGACGGGACTGATAATCGGTAGAGTGGGCTTCATAGACCATCGGCGTCTGGCAGATCCAGCCCGAAAGCGCATTGGCGGCCTCCGGCTGGTAGTGAATGATCTGGGTATGGTCGAACTCCACGCCGGGCTGTACCACGATGGCAATCACGCGGGTCATGGCGTCATTCAGCCCCAGCGCGTGGAATGCGGCCTGGTGCGTTTCCAGCGTACGGGCAGCATCCTCCACCCGGGTAACGTGCACGCTGTCGATGCTGCTGGCTTCGCCGCCCGGCACCGGCACTTCAGTGCCAATCACGTAGGTCAGCGCCGCCTTCTGTGCCCCGGTCGCGGTCTCTTCAGCCGCCTGGCACAGCCGGGCCGCGCGCTGCGCCACTACCACCGGATCCAGGGGCACCGGATCGTCGGCGCAGGACATCGACGCATCGAGGTGGATTTTGCTGAAACCCGCCGCGACGTAAGCCTTAATCAGCGCCACGGCTTTCTCCATCGCCGTCTCTGCGGGCTCGTTCTGCCAGCAGTTGGGCCCCAGATGGTCGCCGCCGAGGATCAGCCGCTGCTGGGGAAAGCCCACCTTTTCGGCAATGTTGAGTACAAAATCGCGGAAATCCGCCGGTTTCATTCCGGTATAGCCGCCGTACTGATTCACCTGGTTGGACGTGGCTTCAATCAGTACGCTGTTGTCGGTGTCCAGATCGAAGCGCAGGGCCGCCTCGATCACCAGCGGGTGCGCTGAACAGACTGAACAGATGCCGAGATGCTCTCCCGCCTTGTGGCGGGCAATAATATTTTTCACCGTTTCCTCCGGTTCGCGTGTTTACAGTTTGCCTTCGCAGCCACAGTCGTTAATGACTTTGCGCACCACCTCTTTCATGGCGGCTTTGGCGGGGATCATGTAGTGACGGGGATCGCTGGCCTCAGGGTGGTCGGCCAGATAAGTTTTAAGGGCATCGGAAAAGGCGATTTTCAGTTCGGTGGCGACGTTCACTTTGCAGATGCCCAGGCCGATCGCCCGGCGGATGTCGGCGGCAGAAAGGCCTGAGGCACCGTGCAGCACCAGCGGCACCTCTACCTGGCTGCGGATCGCCGCCAGGCGTTCAAAATCAAGTTTTGGCGTGGCGGTATAAAGGCCGTGAGCGGTACCGATGGCGACCGCGAGGGAGTCGATGCCGGTCAGCGCCACAAACTCGTGCGCCTGCTGGGGATGGGTGTAGAGGGCGTCTTTGCTGTCGACCACCAGGTCATCTTCCTGCCCGCCCAGACGGCCCAGTTCCGCCTCCACGCTGACGTCATAGCGGTGGCAGTAGTCGGCGACCCGCTTCACCAGCGCCACGTTATCGGCAAAAGGCAGGTGCGAGCCGTCGATCATCGCCGAGCGCACCCCGGCCTGCACTTTCTGTGAGATATCATCGAGCGTTTCGTGATGATCGAGATGGATCGCCAGCGGCTGGTTATACGTTTTTGCCAGATCGCCCGCAATTGCCACGATGTTGCCGATCCCGGCGTAACTAAAGGTGCCGGGCGTACCGGCGACAATCAGCGGCGAGCGCATCTCCGCTGCCGTCTCGACAACCACCTGCAGCGTTTCGAGATTATGAATATTGAAAGCCGGTACCGCGTAACCTTCCCGCTGGGCTTTGGTGAGCATCGCTTTGGTCGAAATGACGTACATCCTTCCTCCGAAACCTTTCGTTTGTTTTCTTCGAAAGAAGATATAGTGTTTCGGAACGCTTTTTTGTGATTGATATCGTAAAAACGAAAGAAGCGAAAGCGAAAGGAAGGTTGCGAAAGAGTGAAAGGCAAAAAAAAAGCATGGCCGAAGCCATGCTAAAGTGAGGTTTACTGCAAACTCAGGTCACCGGTGCTGGGTTAAATACCGCCAGCTGGTTATGTAATCCCCATTGATCGGAGAAGGTTTTCTTGCGGCCGCTCGCCACGTCGAGGATGAAGTGGAACAGCTTCCAGCCCACGTCCTCAATGCTCTCTTCTCCGGTGGCGATGGTGCCCGCGTTAATATCCATCAGATCGAACCAGCGGTTAGCCAGCTCGGTGCGGGTGGCCATCTTAATCACCGGAACCGCCATCAGGCCGTACGGGGTGCCGCGCCCGGTGGTGAACACCTGCACGGTGATCCCGGAGGCTACCTGCTGGGTGCCGCAAACGAAATCGCTGGCAGGCGTGGCGGCGTAGATCAGGCCACGTTTGGTTGGACGCTGGCCCGGGGAGAGCACCTCAACAATGGCACTCTGGCCCGATTTGGCGATGGAGCCCAGCGCTTTTTCCACCACGTTCGCCAGGCCGCCTTTTTTGTTGCCCGGAGAAGGGTTGGCGCTGCGGTCGGTTTTACCCATATCGAGATAGTTATCGTACCAGGCCATCTCTTCCAGCAGGCGTTTGCCCACCTCTTCGTTGATGGCGCGTGGCGTCAGGAGATGGATCGCATCGCGCACTTCCGTCACTTCGGAGAACATCACCGTGGCGCCGCAGCGCACCAGCAGATCCGAGGCATAGCCCACGGCCGGGTTGGCGGTCACGCCCGAGAAGGCGTCGCTGCCGCCACACTGCATGCCTACCACCAGCTCAGAAGCCGGGCAGGTCTCACGCTTACGCTGATTCAGTTTTGCCAGATGACGCTCTGCAACCTGCAGAATGTCATCCACCATCGAACGGAAGCCGACGTGCTGCTCGTCCTGCAGGCGCACGATGCTGGCGCTGTCGACAGCAATAGCCTGGGTATCTTCAGTGCCCTGCAACAGTTTTTCTGGCACCAGTTTCTCGCAGCCAAGGCCGACGACCATGACTTCGCCGCCAAAGTTCGGGTTCAGGGCGATATTGTGAATGGTGCGGATCGGCACGATGGCGGCCGGGGCGTTGATCGCCACGCCGCAGCCGTAAAGGTGGTTCAGACCCACCACGCCATCGACGTTCGGGTATTTTGGCAGCAGATCGCGCTCGATAATCTTCACGACAAAATCAACCACCCCTGCCACGCAGTGCACGCTGGTGCTGATGCCGAGCAGGTTTTTGGTGCCCACGCTGCCGTCCGGGTTGCGGAAGCCTTCAAAGGTGTAGCCTTCCAGGGCAGGCATGGGCTCCGGCACACGGGTTGCCAGCGGCAGGGTATTCAGCGGCGGCGCTTCCGGCAGGGCGACCAGGGACTCATCAATCCAGCTGCCCTGCGGGATCGCGCGCACGGCATAGCCAATGACTTCACCGTAACGGACGATTTCACCCTGTGCCGGGATATCCACCAGCGCCACTTTATGGCCCTGCGGAATATGTTCGATCAGCTCAAGCCCGTCCGGGAAACGCGTTCCTGCTTTTAGCCCCTGATCGTTAACAATAATCGCCACGTTATCGGTGTCGTGCACCTTAATATAAAACGCGGTCGGCGACGTTTGTCGAATTTCAATGTCGGCCATTGTCCAGTATTCTCCAGCGAGTGGGGGAAAATTATTTAGTAAAAGAGTACGTCTATTTTCTTGTTATAGGAAATAAAGACTCTGCTCAGTGGAATAAAGAATGTCAGGCGAAGGAAATTAATAATGTGATCGCGATCACTCATTGTTGACCTTAGCCCGCCCATAAGGGAGGCAATGGTAAAATCTGTGCATCAGCGCCCAGGGTGTTGTGCATTTGCTCAAAATAATATTCATAACCTCATCAATAATTGAGCGTTGCCACAATGCGCAGTCGCCGGCGCTTGATTATACTCATTTACGCTTTCATGAATTCGGTTAATTAACCGCGATGGTCTTTTATTAGAAAAATAATCAGGAATGCCTCGCTCTTAAAATAATAAAAATACTTTCATTGCTGTGCCAGAGGAAATAAATATGTTGCTGGATACTACCGTGGAAACCAAAAAGGGTGCGCCTACCCGTTATTTAATATTACTCATCATCTTTATTGTTACGGCAGTCAATTACGCTGACCGCGCCACGCTCTCTATTGCCGGAACGGAAGTCGCCAAAGAGCTGCAGTTAAGCGCTGTATCAATGGGCTACATCTTCTCCGCCTTCGGCTGGGCTTACCTGCTGATGCAGATCCCCGGCGGCTGGCTGCTGGATAAATTCGGTTCGAAAAAGGTTTACACGTACAGCCTGTTCTTCTGGTCGCTGTTCACCTTCCTGCAGGGCTTTGTGGATCTCTTCCCCCTGGCCTGGGCAGGTGTTTCAATGTTCTTTATGCGCTTTATGCTCGGCTTCTCCGAGGCGCCATCCTTCCCGGCTAACGCCCGCATCGTGGCGGCCTGGTTCCCGACCAAAGAGCGCGGTACCGCATCGGCCATTTTTAACTCCGCCCAGTATTTCTCGCTGGCGCTCTTCTCCCCGCTGCTCGGCTGGCTGACCTTCGCCTGGGGCTGGGAACATGTCTTTACCGTGATGGGCGTGATTGGCTTTGTGCTGACCGGCATGTGGGTGAAATTTATTCATAACCCAACCGACCATCCACGCATGAGCGCCGAAGAGCTGAAGCTCATCAGGGACGGTGGCGCGGTGGTCGACATGGACCACAAAAAGCCGGGCGATAAAGCGGCCAGCGGTCCGAAGCTGCATTACATCAAACAGTTATTGTCTAACCGCATGATGCTGGGCGTGTTCTTCGGGCAATACTTTATCAACACCATCACCTGGTTCTTCCTCACCTGGTTCCCCATTTACCTGGTGCAGGAGAAGGGGATGTCGATTCTGAAGGTGGGTCTGGTGGCCTCCATTCCGGCGCTGTGCGGTTTTGCCGGCGGTGTACTGGGCGGCGTATTCTCGGATCATCTGATTAAGAAAGGTAAGTCTATTACCCTGGCGCGTAAGCTGCCGATTGTGCTGGGTATGCTGCTGGCCTCCTCAATCATTCTGTGTAACTACACCAACAACACTGCCCTGGTGGTCGCGCTGATGGCACTGGCCTTCTTCGGTAAAGGGTTTGGCGCTCTGGGCTGGCCGGTTATCTCCGATACCGCGCCAAAAGAGATTGTCGGGCTGTGCGGTGGTGTGTTTAACGTCTTTGGCAACGTAGCGTCAATCGTCACTCCGCTGGTGATTGGCTATCTGGTCAGTGAACTGCATTCGTTCAACGCGGCCCTGGTGTTCGTAGGGTGTTCGGCGCTGATGGCGATGTTCTGCTACCTGTTCGTAGTGGGTGACATCAAACGTATGGAATTGCAGAAATAAGCAAAGGTATAAGCGATGAGTAACGATATCTTCCCAAACAAATTTAAAGCGGCCCTTGCGGCGCATCAGATTCAGATCGGCTGCTGGTCCGCCCTGGCAAGCCCAATCAGCACCGAAGTGCTGGGGCTGGCAGGTTTTGACTGGCTGGTGCTGGACGGTGAACATGCCCCGAACGATGTCACCACCTTTATCCCGCAGCTTATGGCGCTGAAAGGCAGCCACAGCGCGCCGGTTGTGCGCGTCCCGACTAATGAGCCGGTGATCATTAAGCGTCTGCTGGATATCGGGTTCTACAACTTCCTGATCCCGTTTGTGGAGAACGTCGAAGAGGCGGTTCAGGCGGTTGCCTCTACTCGCTATCCGCCAGAAGGCATTCGCGGCGTGTCGGTCTCCCATCGTGCCAATATGTTTGGCACCGTGCCGGACTACCTGGCCCAGTCGAACAAGAACATCACCATCCTGGTTCAGATTGAGAGCCAGCAGGGCGTGGACAACGTCGATGCGATTGCCGCCACTGAGGGCGTAGACGGCATCTTCGTTGGCCCAAGCGATCTGGCGGCGGCCTTTGGCCATCTGGGTAACGCTAATCACCCGGAAGTGCAGCGCGCCATTCAGCACATCTTTGCCCGCGCCAAAGCGCACGGCAAGCCGTCCGGCATTCTGGCACCGGTCGAGGCCGATGCCCGCCGTTACCTGGAATGGGGCGCAACCTTTGTTGCCGTCGGCAGCGATCTTGGCGTGTTCCGCTCCGCCACCCAGAAGTTAGCTGATTCCTTCAAAAAATAACCACCACCACTGAATAAAGAGAGACGCAATTATGACACTGAAAGTTGGTTTTATTGGCCTGGGTATCATGGGTAAACCAATGAGTAAAAACCTCATCAAAGCAGGTTACTCACTGGTGGTTGCAGACCGTAACCCGGAAGCCATTGCCGACGTGATTGCCGCTGGCGCAGAAACCGCCGCCACGGCAAAAGCCATTGCTGAGCAGTGCGATGTGATCATCACCATGCTGCCAAACTCCCCGCACGTCAAAGAGGTGGCGCTGGGCGAAGGCGGCATCATCGAAGGGGCCAAACCGGGCACCGTGGTGATCGACATGAGCTCCATCGCACCGCTGGCCAGCCGTGAAATCAGCGAAGCGTTGAAAGCGAAAGGCATCGACATGCTGGATGCGCCGGTGAGCGGCGGCGAGCCGAAAGCTATCGACGGCACCCTCTCTGTGATGGTGGGCGGCGATAAGGCGATTTTCGACAAGTACTACGACCTGCTGAAAGCGATGGCCGGTTCCGTGGTGCATACCGGTGAGATTGGCGCAGGTAACGTGACCAAGCTGGCAAACCAGGTGATTGTGGCCCTGAACATTGCGGCGATGTCCGAAGCGCTGACCCTGGCGACCAAAGCGGGCGTGAACCCGGATCTGGTTTATCAGGCCATTCGCGGCGGCCTGGCGGGCAGCACCGTGCTGGATGCCAAAGCGCCAATGGTGATGGATCGTAACTTCAAGCCTGGCTTCCGTATCGATCTGCACATCAAGGATCTGGCCAACGCGCTGGACACCTCCCACGGCGTGGGCGCACAGCTGCCGCTGACCGCGGCGGTGATGGAGATGATGCAGGCCCTGCGTGCCGACGGGCTGGGCACGGCGGACCACAGCGCTCTCGCGTGCTATTACGAAAAACTGGCGAAAGTGGAAGTCACTCGCTAACAAAGACGGGCGCGGGAACGCGCCCGCTATTTTTGCCTTAAGCGGTAACAGGCTATAACTATGAAAATCGTAATCGCCCCTGACTCTTACAAAGAAAGCCTGTCTGCCACCGAGGTAGCGCGGGCGATAGAAAAAGGCTTTCGGGAGATCTTTCCCGATGCAGAGTATGTTTCGGTTCCCGTAGCGGATGGCGGCGAAGGAACGGTTGAAGCGATGATTGCCGCCACCAACGGCACGATGCAGCACGCGGTTGTGACGGGGCCACTGGGCGAAAGCGTCAATGCCTGCTGGGGGATCTCCGGCGATGGCGTAACGGCATTTATCGAGATGGCTTCTGCCAGCGGTCTGGGGCTGGTTCCTCCGGCACAGCGCAATCCGTTAATCACCACTACCCGCGGCACGGGAGAGCTGATCCTCGCGGCACTCGATAAAGGCGCCCGTAATATCATTATCGGTATTGGCGGCAGCGCGACCAATGACGGCGGCGCGGGCATGGTTCAGGCCCTCGGCGCAAAACTGACCGACGCCAACGGCACCGAGATCGGCCACGGCGGTGGCAGCCTGATGGCATTAAACAATATTGATATTTCGGCTCTCGATCCGCGCCTTAAAACCTGCGCGATCCGGGTAGCCTGCGACGTGAGCAATCCGCTGATTGGCGAGCAGGGGGCATCCCGCATCTTCGGCCCGCAGAAAGGGGCGACAGAAGCCAACATCCTGGAGCTCGACAACAACCTTTCCCACTACGCAGACGTGATTCATGCCTCGCTGCGTATTGATGTCAAAAATGTGCCCGGCGCGGGCGCGGCAGGCGGAATGGGCGCCGCGCTGATGGCGTTTCTCGGCGCGGAGCTGAAAAGCGGCATCGAAATCGTTACTCAGGCGCTGAATCTCGAAGAGCATATTCACGACTGCACCTGGGTAGTCACCGGTGAAGGGCGGCTGGACAGCCAAAGTATTCACGGCAAGGTGCCGGTGGGCGTGGCGCGCGTCGCCAGCAAATACCGCAAGCCGGTGATCGGTATTGCCGGCAGCCTGACCAGGGATGTTGGTGTGGTTCATCAGTACGGTATCGACGCGGTGTTCAGCGTCCTGACCAGCATCAGCACGCTGGAAGAGGCGTTTCGCGGCGCGTTTGACAATATTTATCGCGCCTCGCGCAATATTGCCGCCACCCTGCAGATGGGGATGCGCACCGAAGGGTGACAGCGGCGTGCAAACCCTCTATACTGCGCGCCGAAGCTGACCAGACAGTCGCCGCTTCGTCGTCGTCCCTTTCGGGGGAGACGGGCGGAGGGGAGGAAAGTCCGGGCTCCATAGGGCAGGGTGCCAGGTAACGCCTGGGGGGGAAACCCACGACCAGTGCAACAGAGAGCAAACCGCCGATGGCCCACGCAAGTGGGATCAGGTAAGGGTGAAAGGGTGCGGTAAGAGCGCACCGCGCGGCTGGTAACAGTCCGTGGCACGGTAAACTCCACCCGGAGCAAGGCCAAATAGGGGTTCGCATGGTACGGCCCGTACTGAACCCGGGTAGGCTGCTTGAGCCAGTGAGCGATTGCTGGCCTAGATGAATGACTGTCCACGACAGAACCCGGCTTATCGGTCAGCTTCACTCATTAAAAAACCCCGCTTCGGCGGGGTTTTTGCTTTTTGGCTGACAGGTATTACTTCGTCATTTCAATTTTTGGTGGCTGCCAGGTGCCATCGAGAATGGCTTTTTCACCCCAGTAGGCGCGGATATAGAGTGAGAAAACGCCATCCGGCGCCGGAAGCCAGTTATTCACTTTTGCCTCACCCGGATTCGTTTTACTCACATAGAGCGTCAGCGAACCATCGGCGTTATATTTGAGGTTCTGATTTTTTGTCCCCAGCGAATAGCGATTCAGTTCATTCGGGCTGAACAGATGCTTACTGTTGTACAGCGTCAATGACCAGAATCCTTTAACAGGCGGAAGACCCCCTTGCGGGAAGGTTACCGTGTAATCATGATCGCCTGAAAGCTGGCTGCCGTTAGCCGCATTGTCCGTGTAGAAATACTGGGTTTCATCAGGCTTATTATCGAACATATTCGATTTTGATGTCCCGGTACGGTTGTAATAATCGACCCCGAACTGGGCATTATTTTTCGAACGATTCCAGCCGTTGCCTGCCGGTACGCCATTATTTTTCCATTTAAAGAAATCGGCGATAACGGTCTTATCCGTTTGAACCGCGGCTTCGTCCATCCATTTACGGATCTGTGGATCTTTCTTACCGGCCTCAACCAGATGACGATACTGGGCGTACAGGGCTTCTTCACCCGGCAGCGGCGGAACTTTATTCAACACGTTAGCAAACTGGTCAAAGAACTTTTCTGGAACAACCCAACGGGTTTCACCGGCATTTGGATCCGGTTTATCACCAATTGCCGGGATTGTAGAATATTCATAAGACTTCATTTTGCCCGTGAATTCGCTGAGCGGGTACGTCATCACTTCTTTAATCGGTGCCTGAATCGCGGCGCGATCGTCTGGAGTATCATCCATCTGGATGCGAGGGATAACGTTCGCCATCTCTGTAGATGAATGTATTACGCCCTCAAAGCCTTTTGGCGTCTCTCCTTTCCAGTTCGGCCCAACCAGAAGATAAAAGCCCGGTTTGGTTCCGTAGGGTTTGCCCACATTACCAATCTGATTCGTGCGCGCATCATAAATAGCGTAGACCCAGAAGCGCTCGCCAAAATCAGGAACCTGAATGACCGCCGGTTCTTTATCCAGCTCAAAGAAGCCCAGGCCGTAAGCCACATCCTGATTTGGGCAGGTTACAAAGGTTTCCTGTGGCTTGATATAGTCGGTCAACATGCTTAGCTGACCCATTGGGGCGACGGGTACCATGCCGCCATTCAGCGCAGGATACGGGGCTTTGGTGATCGTCTCGCGACGGTTAAATTGATTCACCATCGGCCAGCCCCAGATATAGGCCTGCTGAGCGATGGCTTTGACGTAGGATTC
The DNA here is from genome assembly GCF_023639785.1 of Leclercia adecarboxylata. Lineage (NCBI taxonomy): Bacteria > Pseudomonadati > Pseudomonadota > Gammaproteobacteria > Enterobacterales > Enterobacteriaceae > Leclercia > Leclercia adecarboxylata. The sequence goes on along the minus strand of NZ_CP098325.1, from coordinate 4,074,046 downwards.
CGGCATCGTCACTTCTGCCGGTGTGGTTGCCAGTTCGTCAAAGGTTTTCGCCTGAGGAATGGTCAGCGGGGCGGACTGTGCCGTTACGCCAGCGCTGAATATCAGCGCAGTTGCTACTGTCAGATATTTAAGTTTCATCGTTAAAACTCCTTACTTATTCATTTGTACCAAATCGTCCGGAACCCAGGTCTGGTCATAGAACCCATCTTCAGTGCCATACAGACGTAATGCCACGAGGAAATTTCGGTCAGGTATCGTTTTGATGAATGCGGTATCAGCGACGCCCTCCGGTTTTTTCGGCCCAAACCAGATATCAATAGAACCATCGGCGTTCTTCGGCAGGTTGTAGTACCCGTTGGTGGACGGCAGTAGCTGATCGGTTTCAGGCATCGTGCCGTCAGTGATGTTATAAGCCGTCACCGCCCAGAACAGTCCTGCAGGAGGATTTGGCGGCAGATGCAATTTATAGGTGTTGCCACCGTCAAGATGTTTGCCGGTATTATCCCTGGTGGTGTACGGATATTTTGAGCCCGCCCCTGTGGTGTGCATTACCATTGCGGCTGCGCTGGAATAGGCGATCTGGAAGAAGCCAGCACGTTGGTTTTCATCCAGCGTGCCGTACTGCATCCAGTTAGCCGTGGCGCCAGCCCATGAGTTCTCGTACTGGCGATTTTTGTAGTACAGCTGGCGGTGATCGTCGCGACCCACCTGTCGGCGTGCGAGGATCATGCGAGGCGCAGTTTCAACCGCCTTCTTCAGCAGTGCCTGTTGTTGCGCCGTCGGTGCAAAGGGTTTGCCTTTCACAATACCAATGCTCAGAAGGGCGCTGCGGGTCTCCGGCGGAATAGCGGTCAGCGGCTCGTAATCAACAAAGTCCTTCAGCTTTTTCCAGTAAGCGCTATCTGTTGGATACATCATATTGACGCGTTTCCCGCTGGCATCCGGGAACTGCATCGGCTTCACCTCTTTTTCCACATCCCACAGCGGGTAAATACGTGTGGTTTCGGCACTTTTCACCGCAGGGGTTGGATCGGGTTTACCTTCACCTTTTCCCATGACGGTCCGGAAGAAGAGGAACACGTTATAGGTAGAGGATTTAAACGCGTAATATCCTTGCGGAACCGGTCCATCGTAGTCAGGCGGTAACAGAAGATAGAGACCGCCACGCGCACGATCCGGGCCAATGGCACCCACATCGGTGATGGTTTTCTGGAAAAAATCGGTGAACATACCAATCACATTTGCTGGCGCTTTTACCACCAGTGGCCCCGTCTCTTTTAGATCCAGGTAGCTCATGGAATAAATGACGTCGCCATTCGGCGTTGGCACCATAGCCCGGCTATCCATACGTTCTTTCCAGACGGGCAGAACGTTGTAGCCTTTACCGAAAGCGGCTTCTGAACCGTCGCGCAAACCTATGGTGTTAAGTAAAGGTAAGGTCTGTATATAAGCGTGAATGGCATCCTGATAGTAGAGTTCGTCACTTAAACTGGCCGCCTCTTGCTGAGGTAACCAATTACCGTTATTCAGTTGTCGCATCAAGGGAGACATGGGCGCTGCAGTCTCAGCCGCGGCAGCGGATGAAACCAAACAGGCCGCCATGACTGCGCCTATTATCATCCGCAAAGCAGAACGATTATTGGACATGGAAAGCTCCATTAAACAATGGGTTAAGGCCGGATTTAGCAAGCATCGCTTTTGCCAGAAAAAAGGCATAGCGGCGCTCTCGTTTTTAACAATAAAAACGTTTAAGGTATTTGAATGTCTGTGGCTTAATCTGGTTAATCAGTTTACGCGCATTTTTTATTTGTGATAGTCCATGCTGGGACTTATGCCGAAATTGATGCCCGGATTTGTCCCTCAGGTCTATAATGTCTGTTTGTGATATAAATTTGGGAGAGTTCAATGCAGTTTGTCTTTGAAAAAATTCATGAGCATTACAGGACTCTTGAGCTTAATAAACATCAGACAGAAGTTATTTCTTGTGCGAAAAATTTTACCCTCAACGCAAATGAACCGCTTATTATAGAACCCGGTTCAATTTATTATGTTGCAGAAGGCGTATTATCAATCGCGATGGATGAAGATCCCAGAATCATTGGCACCACCATCGAATATATGCCCATCGGTCTTCTGGAGCATCTGTGCCCGGTCATCTCCTTTAACTATATGACGCTTACTGCCGCAAAAATATTACAAATAAGTTATGATGATTTTGAACGGATATTTTTCGACACATCTTCGAGTTATATGAAAGAGCTGGCGACAATTCTTTCCTATATGCTTATTGTAACTTTAGATGTTCATGTCGAAAGAAGAACGGATTCTGGCTATCACACTATCAAAGCCATGTTACGACGCTATCTTTACAGAAGAACCGTGAACACCCAGGAAAATGAGGGGATTGCGAACTTTATCATTCGCAGGACTAATCTTTCCAGAAGTTATGTCTTTCGGGTACTCGCAGAATTAAAGGAAGGACAATACATTACCGTCAAGAAAGGGAAGCTGATTTCAATCGACAGAACCCTGCCGCATGACTTTTAGTACGGGCACATTTCACGCTATTGTCATGGTGCTCTTCGTGCTCAGCGCCCACGGCCTTTACCTACAAAAATGTATATATACTTCCTCACAGATCCTCATCCGCAATTGCAAAATACTCCCCGGGTTCTTCCCTGACAGATAATTAAGGATTGTGAGATGAAAAAGATGTTCCGTATCGCGCTGTTAACGGCCTCGCTGACAGGCTTTGCTGGCGTGGCACAGGCTGCAGAGGTGACAACCGCGCCGCAGCCTGCCCAGGATCCTGTCGTGCAGCAGCTAAAACTCAGCAGCGAACAGACCGCGAAGATTAAGGCTCTGCACCAGCAGCTGGAAGAAAACGTCAGTAAGATCCCAACCAGCGACGTGAAAAATGGCGCCTTGATCGACGTGATCCATTCCGGTAAATGGGATGAGAAAGCGGTGAAAGGCCAGCTGGCTGCCATCGGCCACATTGAGGAGCAGGCGCGTTACTATCGCGTGAAATATTACTTCGATGTCAGCCAGATTCTGACCCCGGAACAGCGCGCCGAGGTACGCTCACAGATCGCCCAGGCGTTGAGCCAGTAAGCTGTCGTCTCCAGCCAGATAATCTGAACCCGCCCCTGTGCGGGTTTATAATTTCTTGAAGTGCGTCACAAAGAGAAAGTTGAGTCATTTTTGTGACTAAAAGGGGTAATTTTTTCTCTGAACAGCGAAAGACCACAATAATATTGTGACTTTTTTCTCTTCCTCTCCCGATATGATATTTCCATTCCAATAACAAACGCCTGTACTTCTCTGACTCATTATCGCTGATGAGCGGATACCCATAAAAATAAGTGTCTACCCTACAAAATAAGCGAGAGCCTAATGGATACGGCAACAAATAATAACGTGATTGTGAAAGATTCCCCGGCGGCAAGACGGGCTGGAATGAGTGAGAGTGAATGGCGGGAAGCGATTAAATTCGACAGTAATGATACCGGTTGGGTCATCATGAGTATCGGTATGGCCATTGGGGCAGGAATTGTTTTTCTGCCGGTTCAGGTGGGATTAATGGGGCTGTGGGTTTTTTTGCTCTCGTCCATTATTGGTTATCCGGCGATGTATCTGTTCCAGCGGCTTTTTATCAATACGCTGGCGGAATCAAAGGAGTGCAAAGATTACCCGAGCGTTATTAGCGGTTATCTGGGTAAAAACTGGGGCATTCTTTTAGGGGCGCTCTATTTTGTCATGCTGGTTATCTGGATGTTTGTTTATTCCACGGCCATCACTAACGACAGCGCCTCTTATCTGCATACCTTTGGCGTGACGGATGGCTTGCTGTCAGAAAACCCTTTCTACGGCTTATTACTGATCTGTATTCTGGTGGCGATCTCTTCCCGGGGTGAAAAACTGCTGTTTAAAGTATCAAGCCTGATGGTGCTTACCAAACTGCTGGTGGTAGCGGCTCTGGGTGTATCGATGATTGGCATGTGGCATCTCTATAACGTTGGCGCACTGCCGCCGATGGGGCTGCTGATCAAGAACGCCATTATTACGCTGCCGTTTACCCTGACATCCATTCTGTTTATCCAGACGCTTAGCCCAATGGTGATCTCCTATCGTTCGCGTTCAAAATCGATCGAGGTGGCACGCTATAAGGCTTTGCGGGCAATGAATATCGCGTTTGGTATTCTGTTTGTCACGGTCTTCTTCTATGCGGTCTCTTTTACCCTGGCGATGGGGCATGAGGAAGCGGTCAAAGCCTATGAGCAGAATATTTCCGCCCTGGCAATTGCCGCGCAGTTTATTAGCGGTGATGGTGCCGGTTGGGTAAAAATCGTCAGCGTTATTCTGAACATCTTCGCCGTGATGACGGCTTTCTTTGGCGTCTATCTCGGTTTTCGCGAAGCGACGCAGGGCATCGTGATGAATATCCTGCGCCGCAAACTGCCAGCGGATAAAATTAACGAATCCACCGTTCAGCGCGGCATTATGGTATTTGCCATCCTGCTTGCCTGGAGCGCCATTGTACTAAACGCTCCTGTGCTGAGTTTCACCTCTATCTGCAGCCCTATTTTTGGCATGGTGGGCTGTTTAATTCCGGCGTGGCTGGTCTACAAAGTCCCCGCGCTGCATAAATACAAAGGCGTGTCGCTGGTCATTATTATAATCACCGGACTACTGCTTTGTGTTTCTCCTTTCCTTGCTTTTTCCTGATGTGCAATAAAGGTCGTAACGATGTCTGAGCAAATAAACCCTTTGTGGAATCTGTTTATTCACGCGGTGCAGGAGGAGGTTAAACCTGCCCTGGGATGTACAGAACCTGTTTCGCTGGCGCTGGCTTGTGCCATCGCGGCTGAACAGTTAACCGGAGAAATTACGCACATTGAGGCATGGGTTTCACCGAATTTAATGAAAAATGGCCTGGGCGTGACGGTGCCAGGTACCGGAATGGTCGGTCTGCCTGTTGCGGCTGCGCTGGGTGCGATTGGTGGCAACCCCCGGGGCGGGCTGGAGGTTTTAAAGGATGCTTCATCCGAGGCGATTACCCGCGCTAAAGCGTTACTGGCGGCAGGAAAGGTGCAGGTAAAACTGCAACAGCCCTGCGACGAAATCCTCTATTCCCGCGCCATTGTTTATGCCGGGGCGGAATCGGCAAGCGTCACCATTGCGGGAGGGCATACGCGGGTCGTGCAGATCGGCTATCAGGGCGAAACCCGCTTTATGCTGGATGAACAACCGCAATGCGCTGACGACGATCCGCTGAAGATGCTGTCGGGCACGTCGCTGTCGCAGATCATGGAGTTCGTTGAGCAGGTTCCATTTTTCGCCATCCGTTTTATCCTGGAAGCCGGGCGACTGAACGACGCGCTCTCCCGCGAGGGATTAACCGGCAAGTGGGGGCTCCATATTGGCGCGACATTGCAAAAACAGCGGGCGCGTGGCTTTATCGACCAGAGTCTGGGCTCGGAAATTATCATCCGCACCAGCGCCGCGTCAGATGCCCGCATGGGCGGTGCGACACTGCCTGCCATGAGCAATTCCGGCTCGGGTAATCAGGGGATCGCTGCAACGATGCCTGTCCTGGTCGTGGCGGAATATCTCAAGGCTGATGAGGAAAAACTGGCGCGGGCGCTGATGCTTTCGCACCTGTCGGCAATCTATATCCATTACCAGCTTCCCCGCCTGTCGGCGTTGTGCGCTGCAACGACCGCAGCCATGGGGGCGGCGGCAGGTATGGCATGGCTACTGGACGGGCGCTATAAGTCTGTCTCGATGGCGATAAGCAGTATGATTGGCGACGTCAGCGGTATGATCTGTGATGGAGCAGCCAACAGCTGTGCTATGAAGGTGTCAACCAGCGTGGCAAGCGCCTGGAAGTCGGTAATGATGGCGCTTGATGATTGCGCCGTGACCGGCAACGAAGGGATAGTTGCGCACGATGTGGAACAGTCCATCGCCAATCTGTGCTCGCTGGCATGCCGTTCGATGCAGGCAACCGATCAACAGATCATTGAGATCATGGCGGAGAAAGCATCCTGAAATCACGGCCTCTCCCTGTAGAAGGAGAGGCCGTCTGTTACACCGGCAAATCAATCAGCAGCGCGCGGAGCGGCGTGTCGGCCACCAGGGTGATATTCGCCTCGTCGCGGATAAACGCCCCATCCCCACAGGTCAGCGCTTCGCGCTCCTCTGCTGGCGTCTGCGCATGAACCGTACCGTGAATAGATTGCAGGTAGGCGCGCGGGCCGTGCAGCTGAAAACTCAGACGCTCCCCTTTATCCAGCTCGATATGATGCAGCCACACCTGCTGACGAAGTTGCAGGCTACCTGAACTGCCATCCGGCGAGGCCAGCAGCTGCTGTTTCGCATCCAGCAGATCGATTTTCTGCAGCAGCGGATTTTCCCGCTCCGGGCAGGCATCCAGCCACAGCTGCAGACGCGTCAGCGTCTTGTCTTTGCTGAGGTTATGTTCGCTATAGCTGATGCCGGGCTGGGTGGCTATCAGCAATGCTTCACCGGCTTTCGCCTGGACATGGTTGCCCTCGCTGTCGCGGTACTCTGCTTCGCCTTCAAGAATCAGGTTCAGGATATCCACTTTCGGATAGGTACGCGGCTGGAACGAGGCCCCCGGCGCGAGCACCTCCTGGTTCAGTACACGCAAAGAGGCATAGCCCAGCAGTTTCGGGTCAAAGTAGTGTCCAAAGGAAAAGGTGTAGCGGGCCTGCAGCCAACCGAAATCGGCTTGTCCGCACTGTTTAGCTGTTCTTGTCGTAATCATAAAACTTGACCTCTCTTTACACTAAAACAATGGTAAAGGTATGGACGCTGCATTGTTAGCCAGATATTCTGCCCGGTATGTTCAAATTTCCTGAATGAGAACGCCATGGCTAAAGAAAGAGCATTGACCCTTGAAGCGCTGCGCGTGATGGACGCCATCGACCGTCGCGGTAGCTTTGCTGCAGCAGCAGATGAACTGGGGCGCGTGCCATCTGCCCTGAGCTACACCATGCAGAAGCTGGAAGAAGAGCTGGACGTGGTGCTCTTTGACCGCTCCGGTCACCGAACAAAATTCACCAACGTCGGGCGAATGCTGCTGGAGCGCGGACGCGTGTTGCTTGAGGCGGCGGATAAACTGACCACCGATGCCGAAGCCCTGGCCCGCGGCTGGGAAACGCACCTGACGCTGGTGACCGAAGCGCTGGTGCCTACCGCGGCGCTCTACCCGCTGGTGGAACGTCTGGCGGATAAAGCCAATACCCAGCTTTCCATTATCACCGAAGTGCTCGCCGGGGCGTGGGAGCGGCTGGAGCAGGGCCGGGCGGATATTGTGATTGCGCCGGACATGCACTTCCGCTCTTCGTCGGAGATCAACTCCCGCAAGCTCTATACCGTGATGAATGTGTATGTCGCCGCACCGGATCACCCGATTCATCAGGAACCCGAGCCGCTGTCTGAAGTGACCCGCGTAAAATACCGCGGCGTGGCGGTGGCCGATACCGCCCGCGAGCGTCCGGTGTTAACCGTTCAGCTGCTTGATAAACAGCCGCGCCTCACCGTCAGTACGCTGGAAGATAAGCGCCAGGCGCTGCTGGCCGGACTGGGCGTGGCCACCATGCCTTATCCGTTTGTCGAAAAAGATATTGCCGAAGGGCGTCTGCGGGTCGTCAGCCCGGAGTACACCAGTGAAGTGGATATCATTATGGCGTGGCGCCGCGACAGCATGGGCGAAGCCAAATCCTGGTGTTTGCGCGAGATCCAGAAGCTGTTCACCCAGAAATAGCATTGCAGGCCCGGCAAGCGCAGCGCTGCCGGGCAATCTGTCATTTGTTTAGCAACGGATCCGGCCCAAAGCGGTTTTCACCTTCCGTACCGCGCTGGCAGTTGAAGATCAGAATGATCACCCAGCCGATGATCGGGATCAGTACCAGCAGCAGCCACCACGCCGTTCGGTCGGTATCATGCAGACGGCGAAAGAGCACGGCCCAAGAGGGCAGCAGCACCAGCAAGCCATACAGGGTGGTCAGAATGCCTTCACCGCCAGCCCGCTCCCAGCCCAGCATCTTGTCGATTAACCCCAGCACACAAATCAGAATGAAGTTCACCAGGGTGAACATCCAGAACTCTTTGCGCCGGGCGCGACCTTTAAACCCAATATAATTTCGCAGAACTTTCAGATACCAGTCCATGTTTATGACCTCAATAGCAATTAATCACTTGTTTTTTAAGCGATCCACTAAAGCATAGACGGGAATAAAGGGGTGTAAAGGGCGCCGGAACAGCGCCCCTGAGGCTTAGCCGAAGCGGACGTCGCGTCCGTGCGGCTCGTTCAGATCCTGCCACGGGCCAATGGAAATAATGCCCGTCGGATTGATGGTTTTGTGGCTGCGATAGTAGTGGTTACGGATGTGGTCAAAATCGACCGTTTCCGCGATCCCTGGCATCTGATAAATGTCGCGCAGGAAACCGTACAGGTTGAGGTAATCGCTGATCCGGTGTTTGTCGCACTTGAAATGGGTGACGTAAACCGGGTCAAAGCGCACCAGCGTGGTCCACAGACGAATATCCGCTTCGGTCAGCTGGTCGCCGGTAAGATAGCGGTGCTGACCCAGGATCTGCTCCAGACGCTCCAGCGACTTAAAGACGTTGGTCACGGCCTCATCATAGGCTTCCTGGCTGGTGGCAAAACCGGCCTTATAGACGCCGTTATTGACGTTGTCGTAGATCCAGCTATTCAGCTCATCAATCTTTTCGCGCAGCGCTGGCGGATAGTAATCGCCCGCCCGGGCACCCTGAGCATCAAACGCGGTGTTAAACATGCGGATGATTTCGGCGGACTCATTGCTGACGATGGTCTGATTTTTCTTGTCCCACAGTACCGGCACGGTAACGCGGCCGGTGTAGTGCGGATCGGCGCGCAGGTAGAGCTGGTAGAGAAAATCATGGTGATAGAGCGAGTCGCCGGTCGCCGCCGGGAAGTCGTCGCCAAAGGTCCAGCCGTTCTCCAGCATCAGTGGATGCACCACCGAAACGGGGATCAGCGATTCCAGCCCCTTCAGGGCGCGGACGATCAGGGTACGGTGCGCCCACGGACAGGCGAGAGAAACATAGAGGTGATAACGATCTTTTTCGGCCGCAAAGCCACCTTCGCCACTCGGGCCCGGCGCGCCGTCGGCGGTGAGCCAGTTACGGAATGCCGAAACAGAACGTTTGAAACGTCCCCCGGTTGATTTGGTGTCATACCAGGTATCCTGCCAGACGCCGTCTACGAGTTGTCCCATTTATTCCTCCTTAGATAGCAAAAGCGAGGAGAGATCTCCTCGCTTTTTGATTCAGTATAGCGTGCTTACCACTTCTTATTCAGGACGCGGTCAATGCTGAACGCACCCGGGCCGGTAATAGCCAGCAGCAGGTAACCGCCTGCGATGGTCAGGTTTTTCATGAACATCAGGGAGTTCACGCCTTCCGCAAAGTTGCTGTGGAACAGGAATGCGGTCAGCAGGGTAAAGCCTGCGGTGAACAGCGTGGTAGTGCGGGTCAGGAAACCGAACAGAATTGCCAGACCACCACCCAGTTCAAGCAGAATGGTTAACGGCAGCAGGAACCCCGGAACGCCCATTGCTTCCATGTACTGCTGCGTACCGGCGTAACCACCGATTTTGCCCCAGCCTGCAGTAATAAACAGGATTGGCATCAGAACGCGCGCTACCAGTACACCAACATCTTCTAATTTTTTCATCTTACTCTCCAGGGAACCACTTGGGCTGTAAATACTCTTTATTGTGCAAAATCGGGCGGATGCCGCGGTCTCGCTGTCGATGGAGAGAATCATAAACGGGGTGAATGCCGATTGTTAGCAAGGAAAACTGTCAATCTTTATCAAAGATATTGAGCAAGGGGAGAGGGAGGTAAAAATAAAGCGCCCTGAGGCGCTTTATTTTGATGGCAGGCCGGACGTCAGTGCGTTTCGGATTTGCGAAGCTGCTGCTGGGTCAGGGTGGTTTTAACCAGCTTCCAGGCGCTCCAGATACCAAAGCCACGGCGCGCCCAGCGGATCAGCCTGTTCGGATGGCGAACCGCCTTCACCGCCAGGATACTGCTGCCCACCAGCGCCCAGGCGCGCAGGTTGAGGAGCATAGTCCATCCGCGATCGTAGCTTTGCGTCGCTTCCAGCCAGTTACGGCTGCCGGCAGAGAGATCAAGCCGTTGCTGCTGGATCTGGCTCAGCAGGAAGGCTTTCTCTCGCTCACGTTCCGATCGGCTTCTGCTCACTTTTTGTCATCCTCCAGCAACGACCGATCGTTGGCCAGTTCCTTACGGGTATGATGTAACAGGGTGGAGCGACGCACTTTACGCATCGTCCATATTCCCCCTATCAGGGCAGCAAGCAGTAGCACCACGGTGGTGCCAATCATCACGTTAAGACGATACTGCGGATCGACTGCCCAGATAATCAATACCATCAGGCTCATCAGGCCAAAGGCGGCGAAGAGCATGGTCAACCCCAGCATCAGTAGCAGCTGGAAGAGGTTCGCTTTCTCTTCTTCCAGTTCAACCACCAGCAGTCGGATACGCGTCTCTGCGATGCCGACAAGTGTGGTTAAAATCCGCTGTCCGATACCGAGGACGTTTTTTGCGGGTCCTTGTGGTTGACGTGAATCTTCCATAATTAGCGTCGCGTAAGCAGCATGCCGATGACAACGCCAACCGCAGCACCGATACCCACGCCGGCCCACGGGTTCTCACGCACGTATTCATCAGCGCGCGCGGCGGCCTCACGGGTCTGTTTCGCCAGCACATCGCTGGTTTCACCCAGACGGTAGCGGCTTTCGTGCAGGGCCTTCTCCGCTTTATGGCGCAGTTTGCTCAGCTCTTCTTTCGACTTGTCGCTTGAGGAGCTCAGCACCTCTTCCAGGGTATCCGCCAGGGACTTCAGTTCAGCGCGTAAATGGTCTGACGTGGTATCTTTTGACATGATTCTCTCCTGTTACGATGTCCATTAAATCAGTAATCGCGAGACTCCAGCGCTTTCAGTTCGTTCTGCGCCTCTTGCAGTTTATGCTCACGTTTGGCAACTTTATCTGCATCGCCCTTCTCTTTTGCTTCCGCCAGATCCTGGCGGCGTTCAGCAATCTCCTCTTTCTGCTCGGCAATCTTGCGCTGATGATCGGCGCGCAGTTTGCTGTCGGAGCAGTTAGCTTTAACTTCGCTCAGAGCTTTTTTCAATCCGTTGATTCTGCTCTGATTGTTATGCTTTTCAGCGTAACTGATCTCGCGTTGGATATCCTGTTCCTTCTCCTGACAAAGAGATGAAGCGAACGATGCTGTGCTCAAAGAAAAAAGGGCGAGGCCCAGGGCGATGCGGTATTTCATTGTTGAAACCTTCCATTGTTTTCGACATAACCTGCGGGAATGTCGATTTCCAGGGTCGTGCGGAGTACGAGTGAGAGGTGCTCCGCGTACTTAAGCATAGTAAGTAAACGGTGATATCACCAAAGTGAGTGAAAAGATTCAGAATAGTGGAAATTTAGCCTAACAGGCGCGAGGTATCACGCAGACGCGTCAGCCAGACAGCCGTCTTATTTTCATCATCCTGTTGGGCAATGATATAGCCATGCGGCAGGCTGCGGTCGAGCACCTTCTTGGCTGCAGCGCTCTCAACGCTGGAGTCGAAGGTGATCAGCAGCACGTCTTTCTGCGGAGTAATACTTTTAAACTGAATACCGTTGGCATCCAGATGATGCCAGATGGAGAACCCATCCGGCATGCTGACGCCCTGATTAACGGCACGGATCGCCAGCGTCGATTCCTGCTTTTGCAGCGCTGACCAGGCCAGCAGCAGCGCGCTGAACATGACCAGCGCGATCATGGCATATGAGAGACGACGCAGTGATGCGTTCGAATTGGCCATTACGTTAGCCCTGACTTCCATGTTTTTTCTTCCAGAGAACAACCAGTGAACCAATCAGCCCGAACACCAGCAGCACAACCGGCAGCAGCATCAGGCAGGACATCAATTGATCTTCATACTTCAGGAACACCGGCGTCTTGCCGAGCAAATACCCAAGCGTGGTGAGGATCAGTACCCACAGCAGGCCGCTCATCCAGTTAAAGAACTGGAAGCGCGCGCTGCTAAGGCCGGAAAGACCGGCAATTGTTGGCAGAAGGGTGCGGACAAAGGCGATAAAGCGGCCGACCAGCAGCGCAGAGAGCCCGTGTTTGTGGAACAGGTGATGCGCCCGCTGGTGATAATGCGCCGGTAAATGCGACAGCCAGTTCTGCACGATGCGCGTATTGCCTAGCCATCGCCCCTGAATATAGCTCAACCAGCAGCCGAGGCTGGCCGCAATAGTCAGCAGCAGCACGGTTTGCGGAAATTGCATTGCCCCTTTTGCACACAGCACACCCACCAGCACCAGCAGACTATCGCCAGGCAGGAAAGCGGCCGGGAGCAGACCGTTTTCAAGAAACAGAATCATAAACAGGACAAAATAGAGCATGCCAATCATGGATGGATTGGCCAGCGTTTCGAAATCCTGAGCCCATAAGGCATTAAGTAGTTGGGTCAAAAGTTCCATTCAGTGTTCCTGAAAATCGGTTAACGACGCACCTGTCAACCGGGTCAAACAGCACGGCGACATTTTTTTATAATTTCATTATGGTCGCTCGCGGACACAGTGTGTGGCCAGAACTGTTCCCTGTTAAGTGGCTAAGTAAGCACTAACTAATAAGCTAAACGGCAAATTGCATCTAATTGTAACAAACGCCAACGGGATCCGTCACAGTATTTGCGTATGCCGACGATAGATTTTGTCTTAACCCGGGGAGAGGACGCGAGGCTATTTACAAAGGCTGACACTCTATATGTTTGCTTACCACCGGCTGCGGAAGGCGCAGCGAAGCGCCTGCCGGAGGAAGAGGGCAACTATTTTGCGTGACTGACGGCGCTATCGAGGTGAACGACGGGATTCTCCGCAAAAAGATAGCGGTCGGCGTTAAATTCGAAGTCGTCACTGGTTTCATTGAACAGCATCTGTTTGGTGTTTTCGAGATGCTGCCACATCGCCAGTTTTGCCGCATGCGGGTCTTTACGAATCAGTGCCTTAAGGATTTGGTCATGATCGTCGCACCAGTTATCCACGGTACGGGAATCAATGTGATCGTGCAGTTTTTTCCAGTACGGGTTATGAACGCGCTGAGTCCACATTTTTTCAACGATTGCTGCCAGGGCCGTATTCTGCGTCGCAAGCGCTACCTGAACGTGGAACTGCAGGTCCCATTCGGAATCGCGGAAGCATTTTTCTTTGCGCGCGTTATCCTGGATCTCCATCAACTTCATGATGTCCTGCTTGGTCACCTGAGTCGCCGCGAACTCGGCGATGTTGCTCTCGATAAGTTGACGAGCCTGGAGCAGCTCAAACGGACCGTAGTTAGCAAATTCCAGATTTTCATCCGGGGCAGGGGAGTGTTTTGCCTGGCTGGAGATCACATGAATGCCGGACCCTTTACGCACTTCAACATAGCCTTCCACTTCCAGCATGATAATGGCCTCACGAACCACGGTGCGGCTTACGCTTTTTTCATCCGCAATAAAGCGCTCGGCAGGTAATTTGTCTCCCACCAGATAAACGCCTTGCTCAATGCGAGTTTTCAGCTCAGCAGCAAGTTGCTGATAAAGACGACGGGGTTCGTTGATTTCCATATGCGCTCCAGGCAGGGTACGGCGAATTATTTGTTATACCACTTTTACCCTTTTGTCTCCAGATTTCGCGCGCAAAAAAGCCGCTCGGGAGCGGCTTTTTGATTGCCCGGCCAAGGGGCTATGTAGGCCGGGTAAGCGCAGCGCCACCCGGCAATAAATCTAGCTTTGAGTCGCTGGCCTTCCGAGTGACTCTTTCTGTAGCTCTTCGGCGGATTTGCTTTTCAGCACCGTCCAGATAAGCACCGCCCCCAGCAGGTCGAAGACAGCCAGTACCGCGAACAGCGGGCTAAAGCCGATGGTGTCAGCCAGCGCACCGACGACCAGCGCAAACAGGGTGCTGGCGGTCCAGGCAGCCATCCCGGTCAGGCCGTTGGCCGTTGCCACTTCGTTACGACCGAAGACGTCAGAGGAGAGGGTAATCAGCGCACCGGACAGAGACTGGTGAGCAAAACCACCGACACACAGCAGGGCAATGGCGATATACGGGCTGGTGAACAGGCCGATCATCCCAGGGCCAATCATCAGCAGGGCGCCCATGGTGACCACCATTTTACGGGAGACAATCAGGTTCACGCCAAACCAGCGCTGGAACAGCGGTGGCAGGTAGCCGCCGACGATACAGCCCAGGTCAGCAAACAGCATTGGCATCCAGGCGAACATGGCGATCTCTTTCAGGTTAAAGCCGTACACTTTAAACATGAACAGCGGGATCCAGGCGTTGAACGTCCCCCACGCTGGCTCTGCCAGGAAACGCGGCAGAGCGATACCCCAGAACTGGCGAGTACCCAGGATCTGCAGAACAGACATTTTCTTGCCGTTATTGGTCTGATGCTGGGATTCCTGGCCGTTGATGATGTAATCGCGTTCTTCGTCAGACAGCTTCTTCTGATCGCGCGGGTGTTTGTAGAAGATGAGCCAGGACATCGCCCAGGCGAAGCTCAGCACGCCGGAGAGAATAAACGCCAGCTGCCAGCTGTGCATCACGATAGCCCACACCACCAGCGGCGGAGCAATCATCGCGCCAATAGAGGAACCCACGTTGAAGTAGCCTACCGCAATGGAGCGCTCTTTCGCCGGGAACCACTCGGAGGCCGCTTTCAGACCCGCCGGGATCATCGCAGCTTCAGCTGCACCGACCGCGCCACGTGCCAGCGCCAGGCCACCCCAGCTGCCTGCCAGCGCGGTTGCGCCGCAGAAGATCGCCCATGTGACGGCGAATACCGCGTAGCCGACTTTGGTGCCCAGGATATCCAGCACGTAGCCCGCTACTGGCTGCATGATGGTATAAGCCGCGGAATAGGCCGCGATGATATAAGAGTATTGTTGCGTGGAGATATGCAGCTCTTCCATCAGCGTTGGCGCAGCCGCCGCTATGGTGTTACGCGTCAGGTAACCCAGCACGGTGCCGAGCGTCACCAGTGCGATCATGTACCAACGTAACCCTTTAATTTTACGCATGTAAAACCTCATCGTTATGTTATTGCCGCACCGGAGTACGGGCATCTCTACGCGGGGCGTGAGATGTTTTTAACGGGAGGGCGTAACCGGAAATACTCCCGGTACGGCCCGAACCTTGCCATAAGTAACGTGCATAATTCGGTATCCTTACCGCTGAGTCCGACGCCTGTGGCACCGGTAATGCATTCCGTCGGCTTATAATTTGCGACGGCAGAACGATAACTTGTCATACAACTTTAAAAGGTGAGTGACATCACAAAAGTGTCAATAATTGTAAGGGCAATATTCTGGCTCTTTCAGGCCAGAGCTGGCGCGGTGTTAAGCGGTGTTTAACACTTTAGATGTAGATTATTTGTCGACGTTTATTGATCTAACTCACGAAAAAATCATCGGCCTCTGGGAATTGGTGTGATAACTTTGCAGCATCTGAACATTGCTTTCTGACGTGCCCGTTAAGAGGATGACGACATGACGCCGTTTATGACTGAAGATTTTCTGTTAGATACTGAATTTGCCCGCCGCCTGTACCATGATTACGCGAAAGACCAGCCGATTTTCGACTACCACTGCCACCTTCCGCCGCAGCAGGTTGCCGAAAATTACCGTTTCAAAAACCTGTATGACATCTGGCTGAAAGGTGATCACTACAAGTGGCGCGCCATGCGCACCAATGGCGTAGCGGAACGCCTGTGTACCGGCGACGCTTCTGACCGTGAAAAATTCGACGCCTGGGCAGCGACCGTGCCGCACACCATCGGTAACCCGCTGTACCACTGGACCCACCTCGAGCTGCGCCGTCCGTTTGGCATTACCGGCAAGCTGCTCTCTCCGTCCACTGCGGATGAGATCTGGAACGAATGCAATGCGCTGCTGGCCCAGGACGAATTCTCTGCCCGCGGCATCATGAAGCAGATGAACGTGAAGATGGTCGGCACCACTGACGATCCGATTGACTCCCTGGAGCATCACGCTGTTGTCGCCAAAGACACCTCTTTTGACGTCAAAGTCCTGCCAAGCTGGCGCCCGGATAAAGCCTTCAACATTGAGCAGGCGACCTTTGCCGACTACATGGCGAAACTGGCCGACGTCTCCGACACCGAGATCCGCCGCTTCAGCGATCTGCAGACTGCGCTGACCAAACGTCTGGACCACTTTGCGGCTCACGGCTGTAAGGTCTCTGACCATGCGCTGGACGTGGTGCTGTTTGCTGACGCCAACGAAGGCGAACTGGACAGCATTCTGGCGCGTCGTCTGGCGGGAGAAAGCCTGAGCGAGCACGAAGTGGCGCAGTTTAAAACCGCGGTACTGGTCTGGCTGGCGGCAGAATATGCCCGTCGCGGCTGGGTGCAGCAGTACCACATCGGCGCGCTGCGCAACAACAACCTGCGTCAGTTTAAGCTGCTGGGTGCCGACGTCGGTTTCGACTCCATCAACGACCGTCCGCTGGCCGAAGAGCTCTCTAAACTGCTGAGCAAACAGAACGAAGAGAATCTGCTGCCAAAAACCATTCTCTACTGCCTGAACCCGCGTGATAACGAAGTGCTGGGCACCATGATCGGCAACTTCCAGGGGGAAGGGATGCCGGGCAAGATGCAGTTCGGTTCCGGCTGGTGGTTCAACGATCAGAAAGACGGCATGGAGCGTCAGATGACGCAGCTGGCGCAGCTCGGTCTGCTGAGCCGCTTTGTCGGGATGCTGACCGACAGCCGCAGCTTCCTTTCCTACACTCGCCATGAATACTTCCGCCGCATTCTGTGCCAGATGATTGGCCGCTGGGTCACCGCGGGCGAAGCGCCGGCCGATATTCAGCTGCTGGGTGAAATGGTGAGAAACATCTGCTTTAACAACGCACGCGACTACTTCGCTATTGAACTGAACTAAGGCCGTCTGAGGTTGATATGCAATACATCAAAATCCATTCGCTGGATAACGTTGCGGTCGCGCTGGCCGACCTGAGCGAAGGGCTGGACGTAACGTTTGATAACCAGACCGTCACGCTGCGCCAGGACCTGGCGCGCGGGCATAAATTTGCCCTGCAGCCCATTGCCAAAGGGGAGAACGTGGTCAAATACGGTCTGCCTATCGGCCATGCGCTGGCGGATATCGCGGCGGGTGAATTCATTCACTCCCACAATACCCGCACCAATCTGAGCGATCTGGATGAGTACAGCTATCAACCTGAGTTGCAGGCTGAGAGCAGCCAGGCGGCAGATCGTGACGTCCAGATCTACCGCCGCGCCAGCGGTGAGGTAGGCATCCGCAACGAACTGTGGATCCTGCCCACCGTCGGCTGCGTCAACGGTATCGCCCGTCAGATCCAGAGCCGTTTCCTGAAAGAGACCAACCAGGCAGAAGGGACCGACGGGGTGTTTCTGTTCAGCCACACCTACGGCTGTTCCCAGCTGGGTGACGACCACATCAACACCCGTACCATGCTGCAAAACATGGTGCGCCACCCGAACGCCGGGGCGGTGCTGGTGATTGGCCTTGGCTGTGAGAACAACCAGGTGGATGCTTTCCGTGAAACGCTGGGTGATTTCGATCCTTCCCGCGTTCACTTTATGGTTTGCCAGCATCAGGACGACGAAGTGGAAGCCGGTCTGGAACACCTGCATCAGCTGTATGAGGCGATGCGCCACGACCAGCGCGAAGCGGGCAAGCTGAGCGAGCTGAAATTTGGTCTGGAGTGCGGCGGCTCTGATGGCCTGTCCGGCATCACCGCTAACCCGATGCTGGGTCAGTTCTCCGATTACGTCATCAGCAACGGCGGTACCACCGTGCTGACCGAAGTGCCGGAGATGTTCGGTGCCGAGCGCATTCTGATGAGCCACTGCCGCGATGAAGCGACCTTTGAAAAAACCGTCACCATGGTGAACGACTTCAAGCAGTACTTTATCGCCCACAACCAGCCGATCTACGAGAACCCATCCCCGGGCAACAAGGCGGGCGGGATCACCACGCTGGAGGAGAAATCCCTCGGTTGTACCCAGAAAGCGGGTGCCAGCCAGGTGGTGGACGTTCTGCGCTACGGTGAGCGGTTGAGCACGCCGGGCCTGAACCTGTTAAGCGCCCCGGGCAACGACGCCGTCGCCACCAGCGCGCTGGCGGGTGCGGGCTGCCATATGGTGTTGTTCAGTACCGGACGCGGTACGCCGTACGGCGGTTTCGTGCCAACGGTGAAAATCGCCACCAACAGCGAGCTGGCGGCGAAGAAAAAGCACTGGATTGATTTCGATGCCGGTCAGCTGATCCACGGCAAAGCGATGCCGCAGCTGCTAACGGAATTCGTGGATGTGATTGTGGATATCGCCAACGGCAAGCAGGCCTGCAACGAGAAAAACGACTTCCGCGAGCTGGCGATCTTTAAGAGTGGTGTGACGCTGTAAGTGTGGTGTCGGGTGGCGCTAACGCTTACCCGACCTACGAACCAAAAGTAGGCCCGGTAAGGCGTAGCCGCCACCGGGCTTTTTTATTAACTACGCAAAGCGTTCTTAGCCAGACGCGCGTCTTCAGCCTGGCAGGCCGCAGCGGTAAACAGCACGTCGGTGGAGGAGTTCAGCGCGGTTTCGCAGGAGTCCTGCAGCACGCCAATGATGAAGCCTACCGCCACAACCTGCATCGCCACTTCATTCGGAATACCGAACATATTACAGGCCAGCGGGATCAGCAGCAGAGAACCGCCCGCCACACCCGATGCACCGCAGGCGCACAGCGACGCCACAACGCTCAGCAGCAGCGCGGTGAGCAGATCGACCGGCACACCCAGAGTATGTACGGCAGCCAGCGTCAGCACGGTGATGGTGATCGCCGCACCCGCCATGTTCACCGTCGCACCCAGCGGGATGGAGACGGAATAGGTATCACGATCCAGGTTCAGCTTTTCGGCCAGCGCCATGTTAACCGGAATGTTCGCCGCGGAGCTGCGGGTGAAGAAGGCGTAGACGCCGCTCTCGCGCAGGCAGGTCAGCACCAGCGGATACGGGTTACGGCGGATCTGCCAGAACACCAGCAGCGGGTTAATCACCAGCGCCACCAGCAGCATGCAGCCTACCAGCACGACCAGCAGCTGGGCATAGCTCCACAGGGTTTCGAACCCGGTCGTCGCCAGGGTGGAAGAGACCAGACCGAAGATACCGATCGGCGCAAAGCGGATCACCACTTTCACCATAAAGGTCACGGCGTTAGAGATGTCATTGACCAGGTTTTTAGTGGTGTCGTTACCGTGGCGCAGGGCAAATCCCAGCCCGACGGCCCACACCAGAATGCCGATGTAGTTGGCGTTCAGCAGCGCGTCAATCGGGTTAGAGACCATGCTCAACAGCAGGCCGCGAAGCACTTCCACGATGCCGGATGGCGGAGTGATATCACCCGCAGCGGAAGTGAGATGCAGCGTGGACGGGAACAGGAAGCTGAAAACGACCGCCGTCAGCGCGGCAGAGAACGTACCCAGCAGATACAGGAACAGAATCGGACGAATGTTGGTTTTTTGTCCTTTCTGGTGGTTAGCAATAGAGGCCATTACCAGCATCAGCACCAGAACTGGTGCCACGGCTTTTAACGCGCCAACGAACAGGGTGCCGAGCAGGCCGGTGGCGATGGCGGCAGGTTTTGAAACCAGCGCCAGTAAAATACCCAGCACCAGACCTACCAGTATTTGTTTAACAAGACTGCCCTGCGCCAGGCGCGCGAGCAGACCAGGAGATTGCGTGGTCATAAAAATTCCTTCAGTGAAATTGCGTTCCGTCCCGGAGATGCTCTGAGGCACTTATATTCCGGTTAGAGGTGTGTGTTTGTCAGGATGAGTATATTGAATGCGCGGAGTCTGGGAAGAGCAAAATGCTGTAATTTACGTACTGCGTCATGTTTTTTAACTGTGCGTTTACATTTTTGCTGAGTGGTTCGCTTAAACCGCTCTGCGAAGGGTATTGCCGGGTGGCGAAGGTAAATGCAAAACGGCAACTGCGTTGCCGTTTTTAATGTTTGCGCCCTCTCCCTGTGGGAGAGGGAGGGGTGAGGGGATCAGGCCGCGCTGACCTTACCCGATCTGCTGTTTCTTATCGTTGCGGTGATTTACCCAGGCATTGATGATCAAGGTCAACACCAGGATGCCAAACACCACGCCCAGCGAGATGGCGATTGGGATGTGATAGAAATCGACAATCATCATCTTGATACCGATAAACACCAGAATCACCGACAGGCCGTACTTCAGCATGGAGAAGCGCTCCGCCACGCCCGCCAGCAGGAAGTACATGGCACGCAGGCCAAGGATCGCAAACAGGTTTGAGGTCAGCACGATGAACGGGTCAGTGGTTACCGCGAAAATCGCCGGAATACTGTCCACCGCGAAAATTACGTCGCTCAGCTCAACCATAATCAGCACCAGCAGCAGCGGCGTGGCGAACAGCAGGCCGTTCTTACGCACAAAGAAGTGCTCGTTTTCAATGGTGTCGGTCATACGCAGATGGCCGCGCAGCCAGCGCACAAGCGGCTTCTCGCCAATGCCGGTTTCATCTTCTTTCGCCAGCGCCATCTTCACGCCGGTAAAGAGCAGGAAGGCGCCGAAGACGTAGAGCAGCCATTCGAACTGGGTAATCAGCCAGCTACCGGCGAAGATCATGATGGTACGCAGCACGATCGCGCCCAGGACGCCATAGACCAGGACCCGACGCTGCAGCGCCGCAGGCACCGCAAAATAGCTGAACAGCATCAGCCAGACGAAGACGTTATCCACCGCCAGGGCTTTTTCAATCAGATAGCCCGTCAGGAACGCCAGCGCCTGGGGATCGGCCACCGCGCGGCCTTGCGTAACAGAGAGATACCACCAGAAGGCGGCACAGAAGATCAGGGAGAGCGTGACCCACACCAGCGACCAGGCGGCCGCCTGCTTCATGGTCATACCATGTGCACCGCGTCGACCCTGCAAAAAGAGATCGATCGCCAGCATGATGACCACGACAATGGCGAATCCCCCCCACAACAGCGGAGTACCGACAGTATTCATACAATTTTCCTTCCACAAAAAAAAACGACTAACGTCAGAAGACGATAGTCGTTGCTTTTTTTGTGCACAGACCTCGCCTTCCGGCAAGGTCTCACTTACAACAAGAAAGGAATACGCTCATCGTATTCCTTTTTCGTTGCCCGGCGACCGGATGCGGTATTGCACGCATCGTAATGACGATCCACCGACCAGGAAGTTACTCCCCTTTGCAGGTAACAAAATATGTCAGGTCATTGATTTCGTCAATGACCTGCGCGAATTCATTACACAGCTTTACGCGGTAACTTCTGCGTTAAGGCCGTCCGCCGGGAAAACCACCCCCGTCTGGCGACGGATCTCGGTTTGCAGCTTCGCCGTGGTACGGCTCACCGCAAGGCCCGGATGGTTAACTTCCTGGGTTTCGACCAGACGCGCGAATACCTCTGCCTCATACAGCATAGTGTTGATATGCTGAGGCTGCGTCAGCTCCTGAGGTTTGCCGCCGCGTGGCACGTAGCTTAGCTTCTGGCACTCAGAAATCTTCTCGATCACCAGCGCGCCGTTTTCGCCCTGGATTTCGCTTGGCAGTACCGAGTCGCTCACTTTGGAGTGCTGCAGCGTCACGCTGAAATCGCCGTAATCCAGCACCACAAGGCCGTGAGCATCCACGCCGCTTTCCAGCAGGCTGGCGGTCGCCTGCACCCGGTGCGGCTCGCCCCACAGCGCCACCGCCGAGGCCAGGCAGTAGAAACCGATATCCATAATCGAGCCGTTGGAGAACTGCGGATTAAAGGTGTTCGGGTTCTCGCCGTCCAGGTAGCGCTGGTAGCGTGACGAGTACTGGCAGTAGTTGATAAAGGCTTTACGGATGGGGCCCACTTTCGACAGCGACTGTTGCAGCAGCAGGAAATTCGGCAGGCTTGCGGTT
Organism: Leclercia adecarboxylata; assembly: GCF_023639785.1. Classification (NCBI taxonomy): domain Bacteria; kingdom Pseudomonadati; phylum Pseudomonadota; class Gammaproteobacteria; order Enterobacterales; family Enterobacteriaceae; genus Leclercia; species Leclercia adecarboxylata. The sequence continues at coordinate 4,051,963 of NZ_CP098325.1, read as the reverse complement.
TTGAACGCTTCGAACAGCACCACCTGGTTATCCCGGGCAAGCTGAATGGCGGCTTCGACCTCGTCGATATTCGAGGCCAGCGGCTTCTCGCAGATCACATGCTTTTTATGGCTGAGGAACAGCTTTGTTTGCGGGAAGTGCAGGGAGTTGGGGCTGGCAATATAAACCGCGTCAATGGCATCGCTCTGGGCCATCTCCTCCAGCGAGGTAAACAGATGTTCGACGAGGTAGTCGTTCGCAAACGTCTGTGCCTGTTCAAGGCTGCGGGAATAGACTGCGGTAAGTTTATATTTGCCGGTCTCATGTGCGGCATCGACGAACTGACGGGTGATCCAGTTCGTCCCAATGACTGCGAAACGTATCATAAACGTTCACGAACTCCGTTAAGGGAACCTGATGCCACTGTAGCATGTCATGATGACAAATCGAGTGCGCTAATTCTCATTACTCTTTAACGATAAATGCGTCAGCCACAGCCGGGTATCAAACTCCAGCTGGTGGTACTGCGGCTCCATATGGCAGCACAGGGAATAGAACGCTTTGTCGTGCTCTTTCTCTTTCAGATGCGCCAGCTCGTGCACCACGATCATACGCAGGAAGGCTTCCGGCGCGTTGCGAAACACGGTCGCCACGCGGATCTCGGCCTTGGCCTTGAGCTTGCCGCCCTGCACGCGCGAGATGGCAGTGTGCAGCCCCAGCGCGTTCTTCAGCACGTGGATCTTGTTGTCGTACATCACCTTATTGATGGGCGGGGCGCTCTTCAGATATCGGTTTTTCAGATCCTGCGTATACTGCCAGAGGGCTTTATCGGTGGCGAAATCGTGCGTGCCGGGATAGCGTTTTTCCAGCACCGCGCCGAGCGTCTGCTCGGCAATCAGGCTGCGAACCTGAGTCAGTAAATGCTCCGGATAGCCCTGGAGATAAGTTAGTTGGTTCATCAACGCCCCAAATCGACAATAAAACGGGTATACTCACGCACCCTTTTCAGGGATAACGCCGAAATTTTACCACTCAGGAGGGCCGATGAGCCACTTAGACAACGGTTTCCGTTCACTCGACTTAAAACGTTTCCCGGAAACGGACGACGTTAACCCGCTTCAGGCGTGGGAAGCGGCGGATGAATATCTGCTGCAGCAGTTGGATGACACCGAAATCAGCGGCCCGGTTCTGATCCTGAATGATGCTTTCGGCGCCCTGGCTTGCGCGCTGGCCGAACACACGCCTTACAGCATCGGTGATTCCTACCTGAGCGAGCTGGCGACGCGGGAAAACCTGCGTCACAACGAGCTTGACGAAGGCAGCGTGAAATTCCTCGACAGCACCGCGGATTACCCGCAGGCGCCGGGCGTGGTGCTAATCAAAGTGCCGAAAACAATGGCACTGCTGGAGCAGCAGCTGCGTGCATTACGTAAGGTCGTCACGCCAGAGACGCGCATTATCGCCGGCGCCAAAGCCCGTGATATCCATACCTCTACCCTGGAACTGTTCGAGAAAGTGCTGGGGACTACCACCACCACGCTGGCCTGGAAGAAAGCGCGCCTCATCAACTGTACCTTCACGGCACCAGACCTGGCCGATGCGCCAGAAACCCTGAGCTGGAAGCTGGAAGGGACCGACTGGACTATCCATAACCACGCCAACGTCTTCTCCCGTACCGGGCTGGATATCGGCGCGCGCTTCTTTATTGAGCATCTGCCGGAAAATCTGGAAGGGGAGATCGTCGATCTCGGCTGCGGTAACGGGGTGATTGGCCTGACGCTGCTGGCGAAGAATCCGCAAGCCAGCGTGGTCTTCAGCGATGAGTCGCCGATGGCGGTGGCCTCCAGCCGTCTCAACGTAGAGACCAACATGCCGGAAGCGCTGGATCGCTGCGAGTTTATGATCAACAACGCGCTGTCGGGCGTGGAGCCATTCCGCTTCAACGCGGTGCTGTGTAACCCGCCGTTCCATCAGAAACACGCCCTGACGGATAACGTTGCCTGGGAGATGTTCCACCACGCGCGCCGCTGCCTGAAAATTAACGGCGAGCTGTACATCGTGGCTAACCGTCATCTCGACTACTTCCACAAGCTGAAGAAGATCTTCGGCAACTGCACTACCGTTGCAACGAACAACAAGTTCGTGGTGCTGAAGGCGGTCAAGCTGGGTCGCCGTCGCTAAGATTGTTGTGTGCGGTCTGATGCCCTCACCCCAGCCCTCTCCCACAGGGAGAGGGTGCAAACACTAAAAACGGCAACTAGGTTGCCGTTTTGCTTTTACCTCGTCACCGGGCAATGCTCTAGATCTCCAGAGCTAATTTTGTCCCCTGGGCAATCGCCCGCCGCGCATCCAGCTCCATCGCCACGTCGCACCCGCCAATCAGATGCACCGTTTGACCCGCCTCGCGCAGCGGCTCCGCCAGATCGCGCTTTGGCTCCTGACCAGCGCACAAAATCACATTATCCACGCGCAACAGCTGCGGTTCGCCGCCGATCAGCACATGCAATCCGTCGTCGTCGATCTTCTGGTAACTCACCGCCGGGATCATCTTCACGCCGCGGGCGAGGAGGGTAGCGCGGTGGATCCAGCCGGTGGTTTTACCCAGCCCTTCGCCCGGCTTGCTGGCCTTGCGCTGCAGCATCACGATCTGGCGCGGGCTTTTCGGCAGCTGCGGCCCTTCCGGGCGCAAACCGCCCACCTGATTCAGGCTGGTGTCGATGCCCCACTCAGCACAGAATTCGGCGATATTCAGGCTGGTGGCCTCACCCGTCTGGCTCAGGTACATCGCGGTATCAAAGCCGATCCCGCCGCAGCCGATAATCGCCACGCGATCCCCAACCGGCGCCTTGTCGCGCAGCACGTCGAGATAGCTCAGCACCTTCGGGTGTGAGACGCCTTCGATCTCCGGCGTTCGCGGGGCGATCCCGCTGGCAAGGATCGTTTCGTCGAATTCGAGCAGATCTTCCGCGCTCACCCACTGGTTGAGCCGCAGATCCACGCCGGTAATGTCGATCATCCGCCGGTAGTAGCGCAGCGTCTCGTAGAACTCCTCTTTGCCGGGGATCTGTTTGGCGATATTAAACTGCCCGCCAATCTCCTGGAGAGCGTCAAACAGCGTCACATTATGCCCGCGTGCGGCGGCATTTACCGCAAACGCCAGCCCCGCCGGGCCTGCGCCCACCACCGCCAGCCGCTTTTTATTCACGGCCGGCACGATCGGCATACGGGTTTCATGGCAGGCGCGAGGGTTGACCAGACAGGAGGTCACTTTGCCGACGAAGATCTGATCCAGACAGGCCTGGTTGCAGCCGATACAGGTGTTGATCTCATCCGCCCGGCCGCTCTGGGCTTTCGACAGCAGCTCGGCATCGGCAAGGAACGGCCGCGCCATCGACACCATATCGGCATCACCGTTAGCCAGCAGAGAGTCCGCCACCTGAGGATCGTTAATGCGGTTGGTGGTGATCAGCGGAATAGTGACGTGGCCCTTTAACCTGCGGGTTACCCAGCTGAATGCCGCGCGCGGTACCGGCGTGGCAATGGTCGGGATCCGCGCCTCGTGCCAGCCGATCCCGGTATTAATGATGGTCGCCCCTGCCGCCTCAATGGCCTGCGCCAGCTGGACGGTTTCGTCGAAGGTGCCGCCGCCCTCCACCAGGTCGAGCATCGACAGGCGGAAGATAATAATAAAGTCGCTCCCGGCACGTTCACGCACGGCACGCACCACTTCCACGGCAAAGCGCATCCGGCGGGGGTAGTCGCCGCCCCATTCGTCGTCGCGCTGGTTGGTGCGGGCGGCAAGGAATTCGTTAATCAGATAGCCTTCGGAGCCCATCACCTCCACGCCGTCGTAGCCCGCTTCCCGCGCCAGGGCCGCGCAGCGGGCAAAGTCGTCGATCAGGGTCAGGATCTCATCGTGGGTCAGGGCGTGGGGCTTAAAGCGGTTGATGGGGGCCTGGATTGCCGACGGGGCCACCGGGTTCGGCTGATAGCTGTAGCGCCCGGTATGCAGAATTTGCAGGGCGATTTTGCCCCCCGCCTGGTGGACGGCATCGGTAACGATCCGGTGATGGGGCAGCTGTGCCGCATCGTTCAGTACCGCGCCGCCCTCCATCCCAACCCCGGATGGGGCAGGGGCCACGCCGCCGGTAACGATCAGCGCCACCCCGTGACGGGCGCGCTCGGCATAGAACGCCGCCAGCCGCTCTGCGCCATCCGGCCGCTCCTCCAGCCCGGTATGCATCGAGCCCATTAACACGCGGTTTTTAAGGGTGGTGAACCCCAGATCGAGGGGGGCGAATAACGACGGGTAGCGGCTCATAGACTCTTCCAGTGTAAAATTATTGTTATGTGGTCGGATGAGTTAGTAATTTAGCCAGCGCGGAGTAAAAGGGAAAAGGGGAATGCGGTGATTGTGATGGGATTCAAATATTGGTGCGGCCTGATGCCCTCACCCTAACCCTCTCCCACAGGGAGAGGGGACTTAATCTCCCTCTCCCTTAGGGAGAGGGCCGGGATGAGGGGGATGTCCGCACCAGCCCCGGAGCCTGCCACATGGAGGTCGTCAGCCCGCTGTCCACCAGCCCGAGCTGGTCAGCGTACACCGCCTGCCACTTCTGCATCATGCCGTCGTAGAGTTCCCGGTGCGCCGGATTCGGGGTGAATTCCCGGCTCCACTTCACCAGTTTCTCCCCCGTGGCGGCCATATCCGCATACAGCCCGGCGCCGGTTCCGGCGGCGATGGCGCAGCCGAGCGCGGTGGCCTCTTTTACCTCTGGCACCCGCACCGGCAGGCCGGTGACGTCGCTTAAGATCTGGCTCCACAGCGCCCCTTTGGCGCCGCCGCCAGCAAACACCAGGCTGTCAAAGACCACGCCGGAGAACTGCGAGATCTGCGCCAGGTTGCAGGCGGAGACGATGGCCGCGTTCTCTTCCAGGGCGCGGAACAGGGTGGCCTTGTTGCATTTTTCCGGGTCGATGGAGAGGTTAATAAACGACGGCGCGGCGTGATACCACTGCTTAAAATGCATGGCGTCGGAGAAGATCGGCATCACCCCGTGAGAGCCTGCCGGTACCCGGCTGGCCATCTCCTCCATCAGGGCGTAGGTATCCATGCCCATCCGCCCGGCAATCAGCTTCTCTTCGGCGCAGAAGGCGTCGCGGAACCAGCGCATCGTCAGCCCGGTAAAGAAGCTGATGGACTCCGCCTGCGCCATGCCCGGGATCACGTGCGGGTTCACGCGGATGTTCATCTGCGGATCGGTACGCACCTGCGGCAGGTTGACCACCTGCTGCCAGAAGGTGCCGCCCAGCACCGCGGTCTGCCCGGCGCGCACCACCCCCAGCCCCAGACAGCCCAGCTGCACATCGCCGCCGCCCATCACCACCGGGGTTCCTTCCCGCAGGCCTGACTGCTGCGCCGCTTCCCGGGTAATGGTGCCCAGCAGGGTGCCGGTCTCTTTCACCGGAGAGAGAATATCGGCCCGCAGTCCGGCCATATCCAGCAGCGCCGGACGCCAGTCGCGGGAGAAGAGATCCAGCATGCCGGTGGTACCCGCGTTGGACGGATCAACGGCCAGCTCGCCGGAGAGCTTTGCCGCCAGCCAGTCGCTGATCATGGTGATGGTTGCGGCTCTGCGATAGATGTCCGGGCGATGGTGCGCCAGCCACAGCAGGCGCGGCATGGCGCTCAGGGCCAGGGTCTGGCCGGAGACGTCATAGACTTCGGATTCAAAACGGTAATCGTGGATCTCTTTGAGCTCGGCCACTTCGCGGCTGGCGCGGGCATCGACGTTGGCGCAGGCCCAGATGGCCTCGCCGTTGCGGTCGTACAGGACAATCCCCTCGCGCATCGAGCAGCAGGCGACAGACTGGATATCCGCCGCGCTAAGATGCGCCCGCTCCAGCGCCTGATGGATGCACTGGCAGGCCAGCCGCCAGTTGGTGTCGAGGTCGAACTCCATCGAGCCGGGGACGTTCTCCACGCTCAGGTGCTTCCACTCGGCCTGGCCGACGGCAATCTGGTTGCCCTGCAAATCGAAAATAACGGCGCGAACGCTGCCTGTCCCTGCATCTAACGCTAAAAGGTAACTCATGAGCTTGCCTCAATGTTAGCGCAGGGCCGGGCCTTAACCTGCCAGGGCCAGCACCGCGCGGGCTGTCGTCTCTTCCGTCACCAGGCCATTGATACGGCGACCCTTCAGTGCGGCATAAATCGCATCGGCTTTCTCTTCTCCTCCGGCGACGCCAACGATGGTGGGCAACTGCGCCAGTTCATCGAGGGTCACGCCCAGTAATTCACGGTGGATCTCAAGCTCGGGTACCGGCTCGCCCCCGGCATTGAGGAAATAGCCCAGAATATCGCCCACCGCCCCTCTGCGGGCGAACATCAGCTGTTCCCCTTCGCTGATATAACCGGAGCGCAAAATAGTGGCATCCCGGCGCTGGTTCACCGCGCCAATCCCGACCACGGCTGCATCGGCGGCGGTGGCGGCAAGGATCACATCCCGCACGCTGGTTTCCCGTTTCAGGATCCCGGCCACTTCAGCGGACGACACCCGCAGCGGGGCGGGGATCATGCTGACGCTGCAGGCGGCATCCAGCTGGCCAATGCCGGTCATATAGGGCCCGACGCCGCCGGAAAGGGTCACCAGCCGCACCTGCTGGGAGCTGATAAAGCCGCTTAAGTGCTGAATACAGCTCATGGTGGTTTCACCAAATCCCACCGCCAGCAGCTGGCCGGGTTCCAGTACGCCCATTAATGATTGCGCGGCGCCAATCCCCAGGCGCACGCTCATCGCCGGGGTATTCAGCGCAGGCAGCACGCGCACCAGCTTCAGGCCAAAGCGCTGCTGAAGCTCGGTCTCCAGCGCCAGGCATCCTTCATAGCGGGAGTTGATCTGCACCCGGATCACCCCGGACTGCCGGCCCTTCTCCAGCAGACGCGAAATCTTGAGCCGCGGCAGACCCAGCCGCTCGCCGATATCATTCTGCGTCAGGCCATCGTGGTAGTAGCACCACGCCACGCGCGCCACCAGTTCTTCTTCCGACAGCGCCAGTCCGGCAAATCGTCCCTCTTCGGCAACGCGTTTCTCGCCCATATTTGAACTCTTATCAAAATTTAGATCATATGTTCGCTTTGCCGCAGGTTGAATCTGTGAGCCACACGGCAAAATGGATATTCCGGAATGTTTCAGCTTTATCGGGATCCTATCGATAAAACTGTGATCCCTGCACGGTTGTAAATATAGTTCACCGTCTACGCTTTTGAACATTATTAATTTCAAAAATCATTTGTTCAATAGCGGAGCGATAATGACAGCACTTATCGAGGCGCGCGGGATCCAGAAGCAGTTCTCCGGCGTTCCAGTATTGAAAGACATTGATTTCACTCTGCTTGCGGGCCAGGTGCATGCCCTGATGGGCGGCAACGGCGCCGGAAAATCCACCCTGATGAAGATTGTCGCCGGGGTCGAAACGCCCGACAGGGGTGAACTTTCTATTGCGGGCCGCCCTTTTGCTCGTCTCAAACCGGGCCAGGCGCATGCGCTTGGGATCTACCTGGTGCCCCAGGAGCCGATGCTGTTTCCCAACCTCAGCGTGCGCGAGAACATTCTCTTTCGCCTGCCTCGCGGGCAGGCCACCGCCCAACGCCTGGCCGGGAAACTGGAGCAGCTTAAGTGCCAGCTCAACCTGGATGCTGCCGCCAGCACGCTGGAGGTGGCGGATCAGCAGATGGTGGAGATCCTGCGCGGGCTGATGCGCGAGGCGCGAATTTTGATCCTCGATGAACCTACCGCCTCGCTGACGCCGGGGGAGACGGAGCGCCTGTTCCGCCAGATCCGCGCGCTCCAGGCGACGGGCGTCGGGATCGTCTTTATCTCCCACAAGCTGCCCGAGATCCGCCAGCTCGCCAGCCACGTCTCGGTGATGCGCGACGGGGCCATCGTGCTCAGCGGCGAAACCGCAGACTATGACGACAACGCGCTGATCGCCGCCATGACCCCGGTCAGCCGTGACAGGGGCTTAAGCGACACGCAAAAGCTGTGGCTGGCGCTGCCGGGCAATCGCCGTACTCAGGCCCAGGACTTCCCGGTGCTGCGGGTGGAGGCGCTCACCGGGGAGGGGTTCATCGATCTCAGCCTTGAGATCTACGCCGGAGAGATCGTCGGCCTGGCCGGATTAGTGGGATCCGGGCGCACCGAGTTTGCCGAAACGCTGTATGGCCTGCGCCCGCCCCGTGGCGGAAAGATCTGGCTTGAGAGCCAGCAGATCGACCGCGATCCGGTCAGCGCCCGGCTGGAGAAGGGGCTGGTCTATCTGCCGGAGGACAGGCAGGTCTCGGGGCTGTTCCTTGATGCCCCGGTCCGCTGGAACACGGTGGCCCTTAACGAGCCGTCACTCTGGCAGCAGCGCAAACGCGAGGCGGCGGTAGTGGAGCGCTATCACCGGGCGCTGGGGATCAAACTCAATAGCCCCGATCAGACCGTGCGTACCCTGTCGGGGGGCAATCAGCAGAAGGTGCTGCTGGCGCGCTGTCTGGAAGCCAATCCGCTGCTGCTGATCGTCGATGAACCGACCCGCGGGGTGGACGTCTCCGCCCGGGCCGATATCTATCAGCTCATCAAAAGCGTGGCGGCGCAAAACGTGGCGGTGCTGATGATCTCCAGCGACATGGATGAGTTCCCGGGTCTCGCGGATCGGGTGCTGGTGATGCATCAGGGGGTGCTCAGCGGGGAACTGCCGCGCCACGCCGTCAGCCTCGATCGTATGATGGCCCTGGCCTTTGGAGGGCAGGCATGAAAACGCTGCTGAAAAACCGCGAGCTCAGCGCGCTGCTGGCGATCCTCGCCCTGTTTGTGGTGCTGGTGGCGCTCAACCCGGCCTATCTCAGTTTGCAGACCCTGGGGATGATCTTCGCCAGCTCGCAAATTCTGATCCTGCTGGCCCTCGGGGCCGGGCTGGTGATGCTGACCCGCAACATTGATGTCTCTGTCGGTTCTACCGTCGGGCTGTGCGCCATCGCCGTGGGGGTAGCGCTGAACAGCGGCTACGGCCTGCCGGTGGCGATCCTGTTCGCGCTGGGTATCGGCGCGCTGGCCGGGGTCTTTAACGGTCTGCTGGTGGTGGGGCTGCGCATTCCGGCGATTGTCGCCACCCTCGGTACGCTGGGACTTTATCGCGGAGCGATGCTGCTCTGGACGGACGGGAAGTGGATCGAAGGCTTGCCGGTGAGCCTGAAATCGCTGTCGGAGCCGGTGGCGCTCGGGATATCGCCGCTGGGGATGGTGGTGCTGGCCTTCGCCGCCGTGGGGGCCTGGACGCTGTCGCGCACCGCCTTTGGCCGGGATTTTTACGCCGTCGGGGATAACCTCGCCGCCGCCCGTCAGCTTGGCGTGGCGGTCAACCGCACCCGGATGGCGGCCTTCACCCTTAACGGCGTGCTGGCGGCCTGCGCGGGGATCGTCTTTGCCGCGCAGATCGGCTTCGTGCCGAACCAGACCGGCAGCGGGCTGGAGATGAAAGCCATCGCCGCCTGCGTGCTGGGAGGCATCTCCCTGCTGGGCGGCACCGGCACCTTAATCGGCGCCCTGCTGGGGGCCTTCTTCCTGACGCAGATCGACACCGTGCTGGTGCTGTTCCGCCTGCCGGCCTGGTGGAACGACTTTATCGCTGGCCTGGTGCTGCTGGGGGTGCTGGTGCTCGACGGACGGCTGCGCCAGGCGCTGGCGCGTCATCAGCGGGCGCTGAAGTACAGCCGTTTTCAGCCGGGCAACAAAGGGGGAAAGCACGTCACCCCGTTTCCCAAACGCAAAAAAGAGGTGGCGTAAATGAAGCTTAACTGGGAGTGGGCGCTGCTGCTGTTACTGGTGCTGGAGATCCTGCTGTTTGGCACCCTCAATCCGCGGATGCTCGACATCAACATGCTGCTGTTCAGCACCAGCGACTTTATCTGCATCGGCATTGTGGCGCTGCCGCTGACGCTGGTGATCATCAGCGGCGGGATCGACATCTCGCTTGGCTCCACCATCGGCCTGTGCGCCATTGCGCTGGGGGTGATGATGCAGTCGGGCGTGCCGATGGCGGCGGCGATCCCGCTGACCCTGCTGCTCGGGCTGCTGTGCGGGCTGTTTAACGCAGCGCTCATCCACTACACCGGCATCAGCCCACTGGTGATCACCCTCGGCACGCTCTACCTCTACGGCGGCGGAGCGCTCCTGCTCTCGGGCATGGCCGGGGCGACCGGGTACGAAGGCATTGGCGGCTTCCCGGATAGCTTCACGGCATTTGCCAACCTCACCGTGCTGGGGCTGCCGATCCCGCTGGTGCTATTCGCGGCAATCACCTTCTTCTTCTGGCTTATCACCCACCGCGGGCGCTTTGGCCGCCACCTGTTTCTGATTGGGCAGAACCCGCGCGCGGCGCGCTATGCGGCGCTGTCGGTTAACGGCATGCCCTACGCGCTGTATGGCCTGGTGGGGGTCGCGTCGGCGATTGCCGCCCTGGTGATGGTCTCCTATTTCGGCTCGGCGCGCTCCGATTTAGGGCGCGACCTGCTGATGCCCGCGCTTACCGCTGCGGTGCTGGGCGGGGCGAATATTTATGGCGGTTCAGGTTCGGTACTGGGTACTGCGCTGGCGGCATTGCTGGTGGGGTATCTGCAACAGGGGCTACAGATGGTCGGCATCCCCAACCAGGTGTCGAGCGCGCTGTCAGGGGCGCTGTTGGTTGTGGTGGTGATGGGACGTTCACTGAGTCTGCACCGTGAGTGGGTGCGATCTCTCTTCACAAAACTACCCGGAGCGTAAGATGAAAATAAAACTGATGGTGCTGGCAGTGGCGTTAAGCGTGGCATCGGCCCAGGCGGCGGATCGCATCGCGTTTATCCCGAAACTGGTGGGCGTCGGCTTCTTTACCAGCGGCGGCAACGGCGCGAAAGAGGCGGGTAAAGCATTGGGTACGGACGTCACCTACGACGGCCCGACCGAGCCGAGCGTCTCCGGACAGGTGCAACTGATCAATAACTTCGTCAACCAGGGCTACAACGCCATTATCGTCTCGGCGGTATCGCCGGATGGGCTCTGCCCGGCGCTGAAGCGCGCCATGCAGCGCGGGGTAAAAGTGCTGACCTGGGACTCCGACACCAAACCGGAGTGCCGCAGCATCTACATCAACCAGGGCACGCCGGAACAGCTCGGGGGCCTGCTGGTGGAGATGGCCTCGAAGCAGGTGACTAAACCGGATGCCAAAGTGGCGTTCTTCTACTCCAGCCCCACCGTGACCGATCAGAACCAGTGGGTGAAAGAGGCGAAAGCCAAAATCGCCAAAGATCATCCCCAGTGGCAGATCGTCACCACCCAGTTTGGCTATAACGATGCCACCAAATCCCTGCAGACCGCCGAAGGGATCTTAAAAGCCTACCCGGATCTGGATGCGATCATCGCCCCGGATGCCAACGCCCTGCCAGCGGCCGCCCAGGCGGCAGAAAACCTGAAGCGTGAAGGGGTGGCGATTGTCGGCTTCAGCACGCCCAACGTGATGCGCCCGTACGTGGAGCGCGGCACGGTGAAAGCCTTCGGCCTGTGGGACGTCGTACAACAGGGCAAAATTGCGGTCAATGTCGCCGATCGTTTATTGAAAAAAGGCGATCTTAACGTGGGCGACAGCGTAGAAGTGAAAGATATCGGCGCCCTGAAGGTCGAGCCGAACAGCGTGCAGGGCTATCAGTATGAAGCGAAAGGCAACGGCATTGTGCTGCTGCCGGAGCGGGTGGTGTTCACCAAAGAGAACATCAACAACTACGACTTCTGACGGGAGAGAACATGGCTGATTTAGACGACATCAAAGAGGGTAAGAACTTTGGCATCGACCGGCCGCAGCAGAACGTGCCTTTCACCCTGAAAGGGTGCGGGGCGCTGGACTGGGGGATGCAGTCCCGCATGGCGCGTATCTTCAACCCCAACAGCAACCGCACGGTGATGCTGGCCTTCGATCACGGCTATTTTCAGGGGCCGACCACCGGGCTTGAGCGCATCGATCTCTCCATCGCGCCGCTGTTCGGGGAGACCGACGTGCTGATGTGCACCCGCGGCATCCTCAGAAGCACCGTGCCGCCCGCCGCCAATAAACCCGTGGTGCTGCGCGCCTCCGGGGGCAACTCGATGCTCGGCGAGCTCTCCAACGAGTGCGTGGCGGTGGCGATGGAGGATGCCCTGCGCCTCAACGTCTGCGCGGTGGCGGCGCAGGTCTATATCGGCAGCGAGTATGAGCATCAGTCGATCAACAACATCATCAAGCTGGTGGATGCAGGCAATCGCTACGGCATGCCAACTCTGGCGGTGACCGGGGTAGGGAAAGAGATGGCGCGGGATGCCCGCTATTTTGCCCTTGCCAGCCGCATTGCCGCCGAGATGGGGGCGCAGTTCGTCAAAACCTATTTTGTGGAAGAGGGATTCGAAAAAGTGACCGCCAGCTGCCCGGTGCCGATTGTGATCGCCGGGGGGAAAAAGTTGCCGGAACACGAGGCGCTGGAGATGTGCTTCCGCGCCATCGATCAGGGCGCGTCGGGTGTGGATATGGGACGCAATATCTTCCAGTCCAGCGCGCCGCTGGCAATGCTGAAGGCAGTGAAGAAAGTGGTACACCAGAAGATGAGCGCCCGCGAGGCGTATCAGTTCTGGCAGGAAGAAAAACAAGGAGAAGTGCAATGAACGTGACGTTAGTGGAGATCAACATTAAGCCGGACAAGGTGGACGAGTTTCTGGACGTGTTTCGCGCCAACCACGAAGGGGCCATCCAGGAGCCAGGTAATTTGCGGTTCGACGTGCTCCAGGATCCGCGGGTGAAAACCCGGTTCTTTATCTACGAAGCCTATAAGGATGAAGAGGCGGTGGCGGCGCATAAGCAGACCCCGCACTATCTGGCGTGCGTGGAGCAGCTTGAGGATTTGATGTCGGAGCCGCGTAAAAAGCGCTGTTTTGTCGGGCTGATGCCGGAATAAAAATCGCCCGGTGGCGCGTTGCTTACCGGGCCTACAAAACCTCAAATCGTTGCGGCCGTTGTAGGCCGGGCAAGCGCAGCGCCGCCCGGCGTTTTTCAGGTCAGCTCAAGCAGTTGCACCTGCGCTGTCGCACCCGGCATCAGCCTCTGCAGATGCCCGACCAGCTCATCACCCGCCGCCTCCAGCGCCGTTAACGGCATCGCGGGCAGGCTTTCGAGAATAAACCACATAGTTTGCGCGTCACTGTCCAGGCGGGTGCGCACCCCTTGTCGCCAGTTCCAGCGGCGGCAGGTCACGCCCAGGTCATCGCGCCACACCACCTCTCCCGCCTCGGGATGCTCTACCACAGGCTGCCCCTCTTTCAGGGTGTCAAAGGTTTCGCTGCCGTCGGCCAACGTCAGGCGTGGAGCCCCGGTATAAGCGGCGAGATTTTCCCCGCCCACCGGAATGGCGTAGCGGATACTGACCGCATTGTAGATATCCACCACCGGATCGAGCGATGGCAGCGTGCCGTCTTTCAGTGCCCGCTTGCGCAGGGCGCTGGCGGAGCAGGGCGTGCGTTTTGGTTTAGCGCCAAAGGCCTTGAACACCTCATCCCAGGCGGCGAGATGAGCATCAGCCCAGTCCACGTCATCACTTAATAACTGCTTGCAGGCCTGGACTAAGACCGCAGGCGCAACCTCCGGAGAGGTAATCGGCGCTGCTTCAACCACGATGCTCAGCGCGCGGAACCCCGGCGCGATCCCGGCAAGACGCGGATCTATTGACGGCGTAAGAAGGGACATAAATAATCCTGTATTGACTGTTTTATACCATGGTAATGACCAATGACTGATAAAGTCAATATAATGACTGAGACGGGTGCCGATGTCGCCCAGGTAAGCCTGGCGGTGGCAAACCGGATTCGCAACTGGCGCAAAGATAAAAAGCTGTCGCTGGATGAGCTGTCGCGCCGGGCCAGCGTCAGCAAAGGGATGCTGGTGGAGATCGAGAAAGGGGCGGCCAACCCCAGCATTGCGATCCTTTGCAAACTGGCGGCGGCACTGGGTATCTCGGTGGCGGACATCGTCAACGTCGCCAGCGAGCCGCAGGTGCATATTATCGAGGAAGCGGCGATCCCGGTGCTCTGGCGGGGTGAGAAAGGCGGCAGCGCCCGGCTACTGGCGGGCACCACCGGTCCGGACATGATTGAACTCTGGCGCTGGAAGATGTATCCGGGAGAGATTTTCAGCTCGCCGGGCCATCCGGCAGGGACATTTGAACTGCTCCACGTGGAGGCGGGAGTATTGACGCTGAAGGTGGAAGAGAGCGTTAATCAGGTGGTCGCCGGCACCTCGGCGGTGGCGAAAACAGAAGCGGCGCACAGCTATGTGAACGATGGGGAGAGTGTGTTGCGTTTCACGATGACCGTGGCGGAGTTTCACCGGTAAAAACGCCCGCTGGCGCGGGCCTGCAACGGCATTGGATCTTGTAGGCCGGGCAGGCGCAGCGCCGCCCGGCGTTTTTTTACGCTTCGGTCACGCTCACCCGCAGCGCTGCCAGCGCCTTGCGGGCCGCTTTCAGCACCAGCTCACACTGCTCAATGGTCAGCGTCAGCGGCGGTTCGATGCGAATCGTTTTCGAGTTGTTCAGCGTGCCTGCCACCAGCACCCGCTGGCGGAACATCTCGCTCGCGAAGCTGTAGCCGGTTTCGTTATCGACAAACTCAATCGCCATCAGCATGCCTTTGCCGCGCGCATCCTGCACCAGGTCCGGGTACTCACGCCCCAGCTGCAGGAAGCCGTCCAGCAGCATGTCGCCTTTCTGCTCCGCCTGGGCGGGCAGGTTCTGCTCCAGCAGCACGTTGATGGTTGCCAGCGCCGCGGCACAGGCCAGCGGGTTGCCGCCAAAGGTGGTGGTATGCAGGAAAGGATTGTCGAACAGCACCGAGAAAACCTCTTCGGTAGCGACCGTGGCACCAATCGGCATCACGCCGCCGCCCAGCGCTTTCGCCAGACAGAGGATGTCCGGCTGCACGTTCTCATGCTCGCAGGCGAACATCTTGCCGGTGCGGCCCATGCCCGTCTGCACTTCGTCAAGGATCAACAGCGCGCCAAACTCATCGCAGAGCTTACGCACCGCCGGCAGATAGCCCTGCGGAGGCAGGATCACGCCGCCTTCGCCCTGGATAGGCTCGAGGATCACCGCCGCCACGTCATCACCGGTTTTACGGCATTCGCTGAGCATGGTGCGCATGGCGCTGATATCGCCGAACGGCACATGGCGGAAGCCAGGCAGTAGCGGCATAAAGGGTTTACGGAAGGTGGATTTCGCCGTGGCAGAGAGCGCCCCGAGCGACTTGCCGTGGAAGGCACCGCTGGTGGCGATAAAGGTAAATTTGCCGCGCGGCGACTGGTAGGCTTTGGCGAGTTTAAGCGCCGCTTCCACCGATTCCGTGCCGCTGTTACAGAAGAAGCTGTATTTCAGTTTCCCCGGCGTCAGTGCCGCCAGCGTTTTTGCCAGCATCGCCCGTAAAGGGTCAAGCAGTTCCTGGCTATGAAGGGGTTGTTTTGCAAGCTGATTTTGTACGGCGGAAACCACTACTGGATTACGGTGCCCCACGTTGAAAATACCAAATCCACCCAGGCAATCTATAAACTCCTGTCCCTGGGTGTCGACAAGCGTATTCAGACTTCCTGCTTGCCACTCTACGGCTCCGTAATCCCCGCCTGCTGTTACAGATTTTCTGTATTCCAAAAACCCGGGATTGACATGTTCTTTGAAGTAATCGATCACCTCGCGGTTAAGTTGTTTCATCTCCTCATGATCAAGCGTTCGCTTCTCAATGAGATTCAGGGCGTGCGCGGTACAGGCAAGAGCCGATGCGCTGGAGGGTAACCTGTTCAAGATGTGCTCCCGGGAATGGCGTATCACATGATACTGGATTAAGTATTGCAGGCTTTGCGCCACATCCGTGGACTTAACAAAAATCGGGATAAACGCCAGGTTAAAATAATGTTACACAAAATTTAATCATGCAAAACGACAGAATGGCCGCTGCGGTGTGGCGTTTTCAAAGACGGGGATGCCCACCGGCAGTGCATTTGCCCTGTTTCAGGGCGGATATAGCCTGTATTGGGGGCAGAAGGAGATTCTCCTTTAGAGGTAGTTGCGAAACGAAATCATTAGATATCAATAAATTAAAAAACACACAAAAAATGCGGTTTAGTCGCGTTTTGCGATCTCAGGCATGTTTAACATCTAAAGATATGTTCGTTACCGCCGTAAAATATTTACGCCACAAAAATAACATTCAAGTAACCTGCAAGGGATGCCTATGTCGCCTCAACCGTTTGTCACGCAGTGTGAATACCCGCTGCAAGATGACACCACTCTGATGTCCACCACCGATCTGCACAGCTACATTACTCAGGCCAATGACACCTTTGTTCAGGTGAGTGGCTACACGCTGGCCGAACTGGTCGGGCAGCCGCACAACCTCGTTCGTCATCCGGACATGCCAAAAGCGGCCTTTGCCGATATGTGGTACACCCTGCAACAGGGTGAGCCGTGGAGCGGGATCGTAAAAAACCGCCGCAAAAATGGCGATCACTACTGGGTGCGCGCCAATGCGGTGCCGATGGTGCGTAACGGCCAGACCACCGGGTACATGTCCATCCGCGTGAAGGCCACGCCGGAAGAGATTGCCGCCGTGGAGCCGCTGTATAAAGCCCTGAACGAAGGGCGCAGCAAAAAGCGGGTGCATAAAGGGCTGGTGGTTGCCAGAGGCTGGACCGGGAAACTCCCCGCAATGCCGCTGCGCTGGCGGGTGCGCAGCGTGATGACGGCGCTGTTTGCCATGCTGGCGGCGACCCTCTTCGCCACCGGGGCAGGCTGGGCGGCACTGGGCGCCAGCGCGCTGGTGATGCTGCTGGGTACCCTGCTGTTTGAGCAGCAGATCGTGCGCCCGGTTGAAAACGTGGCGCGTCAGGCCCTGAAAGTGGCGACGGGCGAGCGTAACAGCGTGGAGCATCTTAACCGCAGCGACGAGCTGGGGCTGACCCTGCGGGCAGTGGGGCAGCTCGGCCTGATGTGCCGCTGGCTGATCAACGACGTTTCAAGCCAGGTGGTTAACGTGCGCGACGGCAGCGACCAGCTGGCGCGGGGCAACGACGACCTGAACGATCGCACGCACCAGACCGTCTCCAACGTGAAGCAGACCGTCGAGACCATGAACCAGCTGGCGATGACGGTGCAGAGCAACACCCGCACCGCCGTCGATGCCGATAAGCTCTCTATTGCCGCCAGCGACGCCGCTACCGAAGGCGGACACGCGATGCAAACCGTGGTTAAAACTATGGACGAGATTGCCGACAGCACCCAGCGTATCGGCTCCATCACCAAACTGATCAACGACATCGCCTTCCAGACCAATATTCTGGCGCTGAATGCGGCAGTAGAAGCGGCCAGGGCAGGGGAGCAGGGCAAAGGCTTCGCGGTGGTGGCCGGAGAAGTACGTCATCTGGCCAGCCGCAGCGCCAACGCCGCCAACGATATCCGCAAGCTAATTGACGCCAGCGCCAGCAAAGTGCTGTCGGGCTCAGAACAGGTGCATGCCGCCGGACGCACGATGGACGATATCGTGGAGAAAGTGCAGAACGTCACCCGGCTTATCGCCGAGATCAGCCAGTCCACCTCCGAGCAGGCGTCAGGGCTGTCGGAGCTGACCCGCGCGGTCGCTGAACTGGATTCGATTACCCAGAAAAACGCGGCGCTGGTCGAAACCAGCGCGCAGGTGTCGGCGATGGTGAAACACCGGGCTAAACGTCTGGAAGATGCCGTCACCGTCCTGCACTGAGTCAGTAAGGTTCCAAAAAAGCCGTTTGCTCTGCCAGGAGCAAACGGCTTTATTATTTATGAGTTGTAATTCTTTTTATCATTAGTTGTTAATTGAATATTAAATAACTAAAAAAAAAGCCTCGGTATATTCTTCCTGCCTGCGTCTGTTTTCTCCGCTGCTCTGCCCAGAAAACCTGTTTCCAGGGTTGAGTAACGATCGATGAGCCAAAATTAATAGCCTGCGCCTATCTATTGTTGTGGTTATGAAATAAAAAAGCGATCAAAGTCATAAAGTTAGCGATGAAAGTTACCGATAACGCTGATCGTCTGAGAAATAATCACATCGATGGAGTAAATATGTTCTTACATGACGTAAAAATCGGCACGAAATTATTTCTGGCGTTTGGATTCTTTATTGTCCTGATGGGGATAAGTGCGAGTTTATCTCTGTTGAGCCTTAACCGGGCAAATAACGGGATGCAATCCATCATCATCAGCGATTATCCCACCACGGTAAAAGCCAACCAGTTAATCGAAAACTTCCAGGAATTTATTAGCACCCAACAGCTGATGCTGCTGGACGACCAGGGTAAATACACCGCGCAATCCGAGCAGCATCTGAAGGAGATCAGCGAGCGTATCACCCTGATTCTGGACGCCCTGAACACGGCCCTGCAGGATGATAAATCCCAGCAGGTGCTGAGCGATATCCGCGGGGTCCGCCAGCAGTACCTCGACTCCCGCTACCGCATCCTGCAGGCGGTGCAGAGCAACGATCGGGCCGGGGCGATTCAGGAGATGATGACCAACACCCTCACCCTGCAACAGGCCTACAAGGCGAAGGTGCAGGAGCTGATTGCGATTCAGGACACCGAGATGCAGCGCGCAGGTAGGGAGGTGGACGGCGATTTCAAAAGCAACCGCCTGCTGCTGATCCTCATCACCCTGTTCAGCGTGGCGGTGGGTAGCCTGATGGGATGGTTTATCGTGCGCTCCATTACCCGTCCGCTGGGCGAGGCGGTGGATTTTGCCCAGGCCATCGCCGAGGGCGATCTGACCCGGAGCATGACCTCTCACGGTAAAGACGAAACCGGCCAGCTGCTGACGGCGCTGATGGAGATGAAAGTCCGTCTGCTGGAGATTGTTCAGCAGGTGCAGACCGGCTCGGAGAGTATCTCCAGCGCCGCGGCGCAGATTGTGGCGGGTAACCAGGATCTGGCTGCGCGTACCGAAGAGCAGGCCAGCTCCGTTGAACAAACAGCGGCATCGATGGAGCAGATCACGGCGACCGTGAAAAACACCGCGTCACATACCGGTGAAGCGACAACCCTCTCTGCCGATGCGGCCCGGGTGGTGAAAAACAACGGCGAGATGATGCAGCAGGTCACCAGCAAAATGCGCCTCATCAACGAGACCTCCAACCGGATGTCCGACATCATCAACCTGATTGACGCTATTGCCTTCCAGACCAACATTCTGGCGCTGAACGCGGCGGTAGAGGCGGCGCGGGCGGGTGAGCACGGGCGCGGCTTTGCGGTGGTGGCCGGTGAGGTTCGCCAGCTGGCGCAGAAGAGCGCCACCTCGGCCAGCGAAATTCGCCAGCTGATTGAAAGCTCAACCAGCCAGACGCAGGACGGGATGGCGCTGGTGGAAAAAGCCAGCGGGCTGATTAATGGCATGGTGGGGAACGTGCAGGAGATGGACGTCATCCTGCGCGAAATTCGTCAGGCAAGCCATGAACAGACGGAAGGCATCTCGCAGATCAACAGCGCCATTGGCCTGATTGATGCTACCACCCAGCAGAACTCCGCGCTGGTGGAGGAGTCCGTGGCGGCGGCATCCTCCCTTAACGATCAGGCGATGAACCTGAAGGAGCTGGTGAAAGTGTTCCGCGTTCGTGGAGAAGCGACCGCTTAATCGAGCTGGGAGATCTCCAGCGCCGCGCGGTCGATCACGCCGATAATCTGTTTGATCTGCGCGTCGCTGGTCTCTTCCTGATTAACCTTCAGATCCAGCACCGCTTTAAAGTTATCCAGCGCCCGCTTCATCTGCGGGTTTTTGCGCAGCTGGAAGCCCACGCAGCGCGCTTTCACGCGCTCCTGAATGTGCTCCAGATGTTCAATGTTTTCATCCAGCCACTGCTGCCCGGCAAGGGTAATCTCAATCTTTTTACGCCCGTTCTCCTCCTCGGTGAGGGTGATGAACTGCTGATCCTGCAGAAAATCCAGCGTCGGATAGATCACGCCCGGGCTTGGGGTGTAGTTGCCCTGGGTCAGGGTCTCAATCGCCTTAATCAGCTCGTAGCCGTGGCTGGCGTTGCGGGTCAGGATATCCAGGATCACCAGACGTAATTCGCCGTGACCAAAGAAGCGCTGGCGGCGGCCGCCGCCGTGATGGTGTTCGCCGCCGCGTCCGCGGTGGTGATGCTCGTGATTGTCGTGGCCGTGTGAGTGTCGCATCGTCTTTCTCCGTACTTTTGATATATCTAATTTATATCTAAAAATCACAAACAAGCAACGTCGCATGCGTTATTTAATTTAATTAATTGATATTTATATTTTTTAATCTGCTCTTTCAACTTTGCTTTCGCGAGCTATGGGTATATCAAAAAAAATCTTGCAATCCTCGTTGTTAGCAATCATTATCATTTCACTTTTATTTCGATATATCGTTTTACATCACGAAGGCACATTATGACCACTACCCGCTATCCCCAACGTGTCCGCAACGACCTGCGTTTTCGCGAGCTGAACGTGCTTCGCGTTGAGCGCGTCAGCGCCGGTTTTCAGCGCATCGTCCTGGGCGGCGAGGCGCTGGAGGGCTTCAGCTCCCGCGGCTTCGACGACCATTCCAAAGTCTTTTTCCCGGAACCGGGCACAACCTTTGTGCCGCCGGAAGTGACGGACGAAGGCGTTAACTGGGGCGGCGGCGTGCGCCCGCAGGCGCGGGATTACACCCCGCTGTATGACGCAGCTCGCCATGAACTTGCTCTCGACTTCTTTATCCACGACGGCGGGGTGGCAAGCCAGTGGGCGGTGGAGGCAAAGCCGGGGGACAAACTCTCCATCGGGGGCCCGCGCGGTTCGCTGGTGGTGCCGGAAGATTACGCCTGGCAGCTCTATGTTTGCGATGAGTCAGGCATGCCCGCCCTGCGCCGCCGTCTGGAGGCGCTGCGCGCCCTGCCGGTGCGCCCGGAAGTGCACGCCGTGGTCACCGTCGGCGATGCCGCCTGTCAGGACTATCTGGCGCACCTGAGCGAGTTCAACATCACCTGGGTGGTGGGGCACAACGAGCAGGCGGTGGCGGACCATCTGGCCGCCCTCAGCGTACCGGCGGAGGATTACTTCATCTGGCTGACCGGGGAAGGGAAGGTGGTGAAAAACCTGAGTCGCCTGTTTGAAACCGACGCCATCGATCAGAAGCTGGTGCGCGCCAGCGCTTACTGGCACGCCAGATAGTCAGGCCACGTCGTCGAGCTGCGCTTCGTTGACCTGATGTTCCAGCGAGGCGCGCACCTCGTGCAGGGCTTTCTCCTGCTGGGCAAAATAGGCTTCCATATTGCTCAGGGAGGAGACCAGCAGCCAGGACTCCTCTTTTTCCAGCTCCGCCAGCTCGCTCAACAAGGTGTCGATTTGCTCGCGCACCTGGGCCATCTTTTTGCGGATACGCGTCAGATCGTTCAGCCTGTCGCTGGCCATCATCGGCTCCAGCCCCTGATGCAGACGGGCCACCAGGGAGCGGATCGCTTTTACGTCGCCACGCTGCTTCGCCTGGTTCAGCTGCACCATCATGGCGTTCGCCTCTTCTTTCAGTTCGTCTGCCACCAGGTCCGGATGGCAGAGCTTGCTCGCCTGGCGCCAGAGCCGTTTTAACTCGTTCTGATCTTCTTCGGAGAGATTCTGGCCCTTGCGCAGGCGGATTTCCGCCTCGTGCTGCTGCTCGCGGTACTTCTCATATTCGTCGTTAGCTTCATCCCGCGCCTGGCGGGCGGGCTCCTCCTCACGGGTTAAGCCGGTTTCCAGCTCCTGGGCTTCGGCCAGCAGGTTGGCAATCAGGTTGCTTTGCTGCTGCAGATGCTTGCGCGCGGCGGCGGCCTGCACTGAATCGGCGGGCAGCGCTCGCCAGTGTTGGGTCAGGGTGGTCAGCACCTCCACCGCCTGGGCAACGTACTGCTGGCAGCGGCGATAGTCCGCTTCCCGACGGCGCGTTTCCGCCTGCTGGCGGCGCAGATTAAGCTCCGCCAGCGTTTTACGCAGGGCGAGGATCTGGCTCATCAGCGGGCCGAGGCGGGTAAGGTAGAGATCGTTAAATTCATCCAGCTGCTGGACGCGGGCGTTACGCCTGTCGATTAAATCGCGCAGGCGCTCCTCCAGGGCTTTCAGCTCCAGCTTGCTGGCGGCAAGCTGCGGGTCGCGCCACGGGGCGACGGCGCGCTGGCTCTGTAACCAGCTGGCGATAGCGGTTAACGCCCCAGTGTAATTTTTCTGTTCAAGGGCCACGACGATCGCCCGAAGCTCATCGTCAAAGGCTTCGCTTTTTAACCGTGCCAGCTGGCTTTCGATGATGTCGTCATCTTCAAGCTCAATGGCGTTTTTAATGATTTCCAGCCGTTTGATCGGTGTGCTCATGATGCTTTTCGCTTTGGCGCTTAAGTATTTGAGTTAAGGATAGTTGTCAGGAAAACAACAGGGAATAATACACATGTCTGATGAATGGCGCGACGACGACGTGCGTTAATTTTGCGCGGGCGCATTTCGCATTCGTTACCTGAATAAATTCCTAAAAGCGCATCAAAAGTCTGGAAATCCCCTCCTGACGTTTTGTCTGCATTTACACCGGTTACTTTTTGACATATTTTGCACCTTTTTTGTACGCCAGTCTGAAAACGGACAAAAGGCATGGATGCTTTGAAGGTAAGGATGACCAGATTAACAGGGCTTTTTGCCACGCTCATTTTATGGCCGCTCGGCAGCGCCCATGCGGCATTTCTGTCGCCCGCGGACCGCAGTGCCGTTCAACAGCAACAGCAGCAGTTGCTGGATCAAAACCAGCGCCAGCGCGACGAGCTGGAGCGCAGCACGGTCTTACCCGAGGCGTCTTCATCCCCCAAACCGCCAGCCACCGCTGACGGCCCCTGTTTTGTCATCAACCAGATTGTGCTGGAAGGTGCCAGTGCGATGCCGGACGTTGCCGAAGGCCGACTCACCGCGCCGTGGCGCAACCAGTGCCTGAATATGGCCGACCTCAGCGCCCTGACGCACGCGGTCTCCGACTGGTATATCAGCCGGGGCTATATCACCAGCCGCGCCTTCCTTACCGAGCAGGATCTGAGCCGAGGCTCGCTGCATATCACGGTGCTGGAAGGCAAGCTCGAGCAGATCCGCCTGGAAGGCGTGCCGGAACGCACCCTGGATATGACCTTCCCGGGCCGGGTGGGTAAGATCCTCAACCTGCGCGATATCGAACAGGGGATGGAGCAGCTGAACCGGGTGCGTCAGACGCCGGTTCAGATAGAGATCCTCCCCGGCAACCGCCAGGGATACTCCATTGTTAACCTCACCGCTGCCCCGGAGTTCCCGCTTAATGGTTCGGTAAGCTTCGATAACAGCGGGCAAAAGAGTACCGGCACCGGCCAGCTCAGCGGCGCCCTTATCGGCAACAACCTGCTGGGGATCGCCGATAAATGGTTTATCAGCGGCGGGCGCAGCAGCGATTTTTCCAGCAGCAAGGATGCGCAGAATTTTGCCGCAGGCGTCAGCGTGCCTTACGGCTATGGCCTGCTCGATTACAGCTACAGCTGGAGCAACTACCTCAGCACCATCGACAACAATGGCTATCGCTGGCGCTCGACCGGCGATAACGAAACCCACCGGCTGAACGGCTCCTGGGTGCTGTTTCGCAACGGCGATATCAAGACCAGCGCCGCGGTGGGCCTGACCCACCGTATCAACCATAACTACCTCGACGATGTCCTGCTGGCCACCAGCAGCCGCAAGCTCACGAGCTTTGCGCTGGGCATCAACCACACGCAAAAACTCGCTGGCGGTGTGGCGACCCTTAACCCGACCTTCACCCAGGGCGTGCCGTGGCTGGGGGCTGAGGATGACAACGGCAAGCATGGCGATGTGCCAAAAGCGGAGTTTCGCAAATGGAGCCTGAACGCCAGCTATCAGCAGCCGCTGGCCGACCGGCTGTGGTGGCTCTCCAGCGTCTATTTTCAGTGGTCGCCCGACCGGCTCTACGGCAGCGAGCGCTTAACCCTGGGGGGCGAGACCTCGGTGCGCGGCTTTAAGGAGCAGTATCTTTCCGGCGATAACGGCGGCTACTGGCGTAACGAACTCAACTACTCGCTCATCACTCTGCCCTGGATCGGGCAGATCGGCGCCCTGGCGGCGCTGGACGGCGGCTGGCTGAAAAAAGACGGTTTCGACCGCTACGCCTCCGGCACCCTGTGGGGCGCGGCGGTAGGGTTAAACAGCGTGAACCGCCTCTTCTCGAGCCAGCTCACTGCGGGCACACCGCTTGCGTATCCGGACTGGCTGGGACCGGATCATCTGAATATTTACTACCGCGTGTCGGTGGCGTTTTAAGGGACAGGGATGATGGACAAGGAACAGGTTAATCTTTCTCAGCGTGTGCTGAGCACCTTACTGAGCGTGCTGCTCGCCACGCAGCCGATGCTGCCTGCCGTGGCGGCCACGCTGACGCCAACCGGCAATACCCGGCAGGATCAAGCCGCTAACGGCGTGCCGGTGGTCAATATCGCCACCCCGAATGCCGCAGGTATATCGCACAACAAATATCAGGATTACAACGTCGGCAAAGAGGGGCTGATCCTCAACAACGCCACCGGCAAGATGAATCAGACCCAGCTTGGCGGGCTGATTCAGGGCAACCCCAACCTGACGGCGGGCAGGGAAGCGACAGGCATTATCAACGAAGTCACCGGCACTAACCGGTCGCAGCTGCAGGGTTACACCGAAGTGGCGGGCAAAGCCGCCAACCTGATGGTCGCCAACCCCTACGGCATCACCTGTAACGGCTGCGGATTTATCAATACCCCTAATGCAACGCTGACCACCGGCAAACCGGTGCTCGACGCCAGCGGCAAACTGCAGGCGCTGGAGGTCAGCAAGGGCAGCATTCTCATTGAAGGCCAGGGCCTGGACGGAAGTCAGAGCGACGCGGTGTCGATCATCTCCCGCGCGACCGACATCAACGCCCAGCTGCACGCCAAATCCCTGACGGTGGTAGCCGGAGCCAACCGGGTCGCGGCCGACGGCAGCATCAGCGCCATGCCGGGCGAAGGCCCCGCGCCGAAAGTGGCGGTGGACACCGGGGCGCTGGGCGGGATGTACGCCAACCGTATTCGCCTGGTCTCCAGCGAAAAAGGGGTGGGCGTTAACCTCGGCAATCTGAATGCCCGCGAGGGGGATATTTCGCTGGATGCCAGCGGAAAGTTGTCGCTGCATAACAGCCTGGCCAGCGGTGCCATTACCGCGAAGGGCGAGAGTATGGCCCTGACCGGCGATCATAAAGCCGGGGGCGACATCACCCTCGACAGCCAGAGCGAGCTGGCGCTGAAGGATGGCTCGCTGAACAGCGACCGTGACCTCGTACTCAACGCGAAGGGTACGCTGTCGCACGGTAAGGCAAAACTGACCGCCGGGCGGGACGTCTCCCTCACGGCGCAACACCTCAGCCAGGACGCCCGCAGCGAAACGGATGCCGCCCGGCATATCAGCCTGAATGCCCGCGACAGCGCTACCCTCAATGGACGCATGACCACGGGGCAAAACCTGTCGCTCAATGCCAGCACCCTGACGCATAACGGCGAGCTGGTGGCGGGGAATACGCTCTCTCTCGATGCCGCCAGCCAGACGCTTAACGGGGCGATAAACGCCACCGGCGATCTCAGCGTGGCGGGACAGCAGATTACCACTACCGGGGCCTCGCAAATTCAGGGCCGTAATCTGAGCATCACCGCCAGACAGGCGGATCTGAAGGGGACGCAGGCCGCCAGAGAGGGCCTGACCGTCAATGCCAGCGAGACGTTATCCCACAGCGGCAAAAGCAGCGCGAACACCCTGACTCTTTCTGCGCCGACGCTGGAAAACAGCGGCGTCGCCATCGCCTCAGTGCTTAATACCCAGTCACAGACGCTTACCAACGCCGGACTATTGCAGGGCGATGCGTCACTGCTGCTGAATACCGGGGCGCTGGATAACCGGCACAGCGGCACCCTTTACAGCGCCGCGAATCTGGCCCTGAGCGTCCCGACTGTCACTAACCACGGCCTGATCGCCAGTGACGGTGCGCTGGACGTTGCGGCCACCGTCCTCGGCGGGGAAGGGCTGTTACAGGGCACCGATGCGCTGACCCTTTCCGGAAATACGCTTTCCCAGGGCGCGGCGGGACGCTGGCTGACCGCAGGCTCACTGGCGATCGCAGCCGGGCAGCTCGCCACCGCAGGCATCACCCAGGGGCATAATCTCAGCGTTGATGCCGGCGACTGGCAGCATGATGGCTCCGTGCTTGCGGCAGGCCAGTTTGATACCCGCTTAACCGGCGCCCTGCTGAACAACGGCGACCTGATGAGCCAGGGCAACCTGACGTTCCGCATCCCGCAGCTGACCAACAACGGGAATCTGCTCGCCACGGGCGACATGCTCCTGACAGGCGTGCAGCTCACCAACACGGCCACGCTGCAGGGGAATACCCTCAGCCTGAACGCCCGCGACAACATCGATAATGCCGGAACGGTTATCGGCCTGAACGGCCTGGGGCTGGAGACCTCTGACCTGAACAACCGGGGCGACCTGCTGAGCCAGCAGGCCCTGGGGGTTAATGCCCGGGACATCACCAATAGCGGCCGGTTGCAGGGGCAGAATATCGCCCTGGCAGGCACCCATCTTACCAACAGCGGCGCCATTCAGAGTGCGCTGGATCTGGCGCTGACCTTAAGCGGCGACATGGCCGCCGTCACCGGCAGCAAAATTACCGCCCTGAACAGTGCCCAAATTACCGCAAAAGCCCTCGATAGCCAGGGGCTGGTGAGCGCAAAAAACCTCACTATCGACGGAGACTCGCTCAGCAACAGCGGGGAGATCGGCGGCGTCAGCGGACTTAACCTGCACCTGAAAGGCGACCTGATGCAGGCAGGGAAAATGCTGAGCGGAGCGGGGCTGGCCGTCCGGGCGGGCGACATCCGCAACAGCGGCCAGATGCAGGGGGATAATACGCAGCTTGAGGCCCGGACGCTGATCAACGATGGACGCTTACAGGGCGATAGCGGCCTGACGCTGACGCTGCTGGATGCGCTGACGAACCAGACCAACGGCATCCTTCTCAGCCAGAACGCACTCAGCGTGACCGCCCCGGTGATAAGCAATACCGGTACGATCCAGGGGAACGGAAACACCACGCTTAGCGGTATCACACAGATCCGGAATAACGGCAACATCCTCTCCGGTAGCGACCTGATGCTCTCCACGGCGGATTACAACGGCGCGGGCTGGCTGCAGGCGACGAACCTGCTGATGAATGTGGCGAAACTCGCTAACAGCGGCACGATGATGGCGACGCAACGCGCCACCTATAGCGGCAACAGCCTGACCAACGGCGGCACCTTGCAGGCGACACAGCTGACGGTGAACGCGCAGACGCTGACCAACAGCGGCACCCTCCTTGGCAACAGCAGCCTGACGCTGAACAGTGACAGTATCAGCAACGATAGCGGGGACCTGTTCAGCGGCGGCGACCTGCTTGCCGAAGCGGCCTCCCTCAGCGGCGTGGGCCAGATTGTGGCGCTCGGCAACCTGACGCTTAAGCTGGTGAACAGCTGGACAGCGCTGGGGGTGGTGGCAGCAAACGACCAGCTGACCATTACCAGCCAGGGCGACATCAGCAACCAGAGCACCCTGCAGGGCAACGGCATTACGCTGAACGCCGCTGGCAAGGTGACCAATAACGGTCAAATCACGGCAGGGCGAGGCACAACTTCGCTCTCCGGCAGTCAGATCGCCATGAACAGCAGCGGCTCGCTGCAGGCAGGCGGCGATGTCAGCTTCTCCAGCCGGGGCGATATCACGCTCGACGGCTTTACCGGCACCGCCGGGAATATGGTGCTTACCGCCGCCGGGTCGGTGATCAACACCGCGCTGCTCTACGCCGGAAATAACCTGTCGCTGTTTGCCAGTCGTATCGAGAACCTGCGGGGCGATATGCTGGCGGGCGAAGATCTGGTGATGCAGAAGGATGCCAGCAAGGCGGCGAATACAGAGATCGTTAACGTATCGGGGAATATCGAAACCGCGAACGGTGATATCACCATTAAGACCGGGCATTTGCTGAATACGCGGGATGGGTTGACGACGAAAACAACTCAGA
The DNA here is from genome assembly GCF_023639785.1 of Leclercia adecarboxylata. NCBI lineage: Bacteria > Pseudomonadati > Pseudomonadota > Gammaproteobacteria > Enterobacterales > Enterobacteriaceae > Leclercia > Leclercia adecarboxylata. Next base: position 4,023,777 of record NZ_CP098325.1, on the reverse strand, counting down.
TCGACGGTGCGCAAAGTATTCCGGGCATGGGTGACGAGACGATTAGAGTTGATATCAGTCAGCTTGCTGACGGTACTTACGGCATGACCAGCCGGGTGAAAGAAAGACAAATTGGTCCATGTAATCGTCTTGGGTCCTGTAGCTTTATCCACTGGAATCAATTCTATTACGTGATGTATGCCGATTCGGCAGAGCAGAAATTTATCAATAGCCAGACGCGAACTGACGTTACCAGCAATGGCGGCGCATCAAGGATTGCCTCCGGCAAAAATCTGACTATTAATGCCGGTTCACTGGAGAATTTTGCCAGCAATATTCTGGCAAATGGCGATGTCAGCCTGACAGGAAATACGCTCAACAACCAGAGCTGGCAGTCCGGTACGGTCACTGACTGGTTTGTCTATCAGTATGATTCACGTCGATATGGATATGCAGTCGAGCCGGGTGAACGTTATCCGACAGATGGAAACAACTATCGGGATGCCATGCCTGAGGACACGTCTATTGCTTTTACGCTTAAAGGACATGACTCAAGTAGAGAACTCGGCGAAATTTACCGCTCGGTAATTCAGGCAGGCGGTAACGTTTCAGCGAACTTCAGTAACGACATCAGCAACACCAACAGTACCGCCAACGCGGGAAAAATCAGCAACATCATCACAAAGCCGAACCTCAACACGCCTTCTGTGCAAAGCCTCGACGGCGGCGCAAACCAGCAGGCGCTTGCAGACGCCGGAACCCAGGCCATTACCGTTCCGGACTGGAAAGACAGTACTTCCAGCCAGACTATCGGCGGCGGCACTGGACTGGCACCTGGCGGCATCGACGGCAACTATCCCCTGCCTTCCGGCAACAATGGTTACTTTGTCACCTCTACCGATCCTGACAGTCCGTATCTCATCACCGTCAATCCGAAACTCGACGGGCTGGGACAGCTCGACCCCTCCCTGTTTGGTGACCTGTGGAAGCTACTTGGTATGAGTCCGGGCGCCGCGCCGCGTGAAACGGGCAGCCAGTATACCGACAGCAATCAGTTCCTGGGTTCCGCGTACATGCTCGACCGCCTGGGGCTGGATCCGGAGAAAAATTATCGCTTCCTGGGCGATGCCGCCTTTGATACGCGGTACGTCAGTAACTACGTACTGAACCAGACCGGAACCCGCTATATCAACGGATTAGGCTCCGATCTTGACCAGATGCGCTATCTGATGGACAAAGCCGCCGAAGCACAATCCTCGCTGGGGCTGACGTTCGGGGTGGCGCTGACGGCAGACCAGATAGCCACCCTCGACCACAGTCTTCTGTGGTGGGAGGCCGCCACCGTTAACGGCCAGACCGTGATGATACCGAAGGTGTATCTGTCCCCGAAGGACGTCACGGTGCAGAACGGCAGCGTGATTAGCGGGCGTAACGTACAGCTGGCAGGCGGCAGCATCACCAATAGCGGAAGTTCGCTGCTGGCGCAGACGGGGCTGTCCATCGACAGCAGCAACAGCATCCATAACCTTAACGCCGGGCTCATCAGCGCGGGCGGCGGACTCAATCTGAGCGCGCTGGGTGATATCAACAACATCGGCTCCACCATCAGCGGTAAAACGGTAGGGCTGGAGAGCGTCACGGGCAGCATTAACAACATTACCGAAACGCAGACGTGGAGTGTGGACGCGGGACGCGTGCGCTTAAGCGGTACGGATGTCGGCGTCACCTCTTCCATTGCCGCAGTGGACAGGCTGACGATGCGTGCCGGGCAGGATATCAACATCACCGGTGCCAATGTGGCGGCAGGTGGCAGCCTCGGCCTGGCGGCGGGCAACGATATCAATATCGCCGCCAATGAGATTAGCGAGAGCCGTTACGAGCGCAAAAACGCGACAACGGAGACGGCTTCCGTTACCCAACAGCGCAGCACGCTGACGGCAGGGGGCGATCTTACCCTGCTGGCCGGCAACGATCTCAACGCGCGCGCCGCAGGGATCGCCGCTGAAGGGGATGTCGGGATCCAGGCCGGTCGCGATGTGAACCTGCTGGCAGAGGCCAGCACCGAAAGCGTTCGCAGCAAAGCGAAAAAGAAAACCGCTATCGATGAGTCCGTGCGTCAGCAGGGCACGGAGATCGCAAGCGGCGGCAATACGTTCATTATCGCCGGGCGCGACATGAACGCGCAGGCGGCAGAGGTGACGGCGCAGGGCGATATCGCCGTGGCGGCGGGCCGGGATGTCAACCTGACCACGGCCACCGAGAGCGACTACCGCTACCGGGAAAAAACCAAAACCAGCAGCGGATTCCTGAGCAAAAAGACCACCCACACCATCCAGGAAGACAGCGCGACGCGGGAGAAAGGTTCCCTGCTGAGCGGCGATAATGTGACGGTGCAGGCGGGCAACAATTTGCTGATAAAAGGCTCGGCGGTGGCAGGCGACGGCGACGTCGCGCTGTCTGCGGGAAACAACGTCGACATCGTGGCGGCCACCAACACCGACACCGCCTGGCGCTTTAAGGAGACCAAGAAGTCCGGCCTGATGGGCACCGGCGGCATCGGTTTCACCATTGGCACCAGCAAATCCACCCACGACCTGCGCGAGCAGGGCACCACCCAGAGCGGGAGCTTCAGCACCGTCGGCTCGACGGGCGGGGACGTCAGCATCACGGCGGGCAGGCAGGCGCGCATTGCCGGGGCGGATATCATCGCGCAGCAGGATATGGCGGTTCGGGGCGACAGCGTGGTGATTGAGCCGGGCCACGACAGACGCACCCGCGATGAAAAATACGAGCAGAAGAGCAGCGGCCTGACGGTGGCCCTGTCCGGCACGGCGGGAAGCGCGCTGAACAGCGCGGTCACCACGGCGCGGGATGCGGCAAAGGAAAGCGACGACCGGCTGGCGGCCCTGAAGGCCACGAAGGCGGCATTGTCACTGGTGCAGTCCGACCAGGCAGTGGCGCTGGGCCAGGCGAAGGGTGCCTCTGACAGCGGTAACACCAACACGGTTGGCATCAACGCCTCGCTGGGGTCGCAGTCGTCAAAATCCTCATCGCATACCGCCAGTGAGACGGCAGCAGGCAGCAGCCTGAACGCGGGCAGCAACGTCACGATTAAGGCCACCGGGCGCGACATCACGGTGGCGGGCAGCAAGATTAAGGCCGGTAAGGACGTGACCCTTGATGCGGCGCGGGACATCAGCCTGTCAGCCTCGCAGGACACGCAGCAGACGACGGGAAAAAACAGCAGCAGCGGCGGCAGCGTGGGCGTCGGGCTGGGGGCGGGCTCCGGCGGGACGGGGCTCAGCATCTCGGCGAACGCGAACAGCAGCAAGGGGCACGAGAAGGGCAACGGCGTCCGGCAGAACGAGACCACGGTGGATGCGGGCAGTCAGCTCACGATTAACAGCGGGCGCGATACCACGCTTGCCGGGGCGCAGGTGAGCGGCGAAGCCGTGAAGGCGGATATCGGGCGCGACCTGACCATCGCCAGTACCCGGGACAGCGACCACTACAACAGCAGACAGAGCAGCGTCAGCGGCGGAGTGGGCTACACCTTCGGGGCAGGCGGTTTCTCGGGGAGCATCAGCGCCAGCCGGGACAAAATCGCCAGCGACTACGACTCGGTGCAGGAGCAGAGCGGGATTTTCGCCGGTAAAGGCGGCTTTGACGTGACGGTGGGGAACCACACTCAGCTGGACGGCGGGGTGATTGCCTCGACGGCGGACGCGGAGAAAAACCGTCTCGATACCGGCACGCTGGGCTTCAGCGATATCCACAACCGGGCGGACTTTAAGACCGAACACCAGGGGGCGGGGATCAGCTCCGGGGGCAATATCGGGCAGCAGTTTGCCGGGAACATGGCGAACGGCCTGATTGCCGGGCTGGGCAGCAGCGGGCACGCGGAAGGCATCACCCGGGCGGCGGTGAGCGAGGGGACCCTCACCGTCCGCGACCAGGCCAGCCAGCAGCAGGACGTGACGGCCCTGAGCCGGGACACAGAGCACGCCAACGGCAGCATCAGCCCGATCTTCGACAAGGAGAAGGAGCAGAAGCGGCTGCAGGCAGTACAGCTGATACTTGAAATTGGCGCGCAGGCGGCCGATATCGCCCGGACCCGGGGGGAGATAAATGGCCTGAATGCGGCCCGGGACAAGCTGGCGAAAGAGGGCAAACACGAGCCGGGACCGGGAGCCACAGAGAAGGATAAAGCTGACTATCAGAAGGCGCTGCGTGAGACGTCCGAATACAAAACGGCCATGGAGCAGTACGGCACGGGCGGCAGTATCCAGCGGGGTATCCAGGCGGCGACGGCGGCGCTGCAGGGGCTGGCAGGCGGGAATATGGCCGGGGCGCTGGCGGGCGCGGCGGCCCCGGAGCTGGCATACGTCATCGGCCATAAATCGGGTCTCAGTGAGGATGACGTCGCGGGCAAAGCCATTGCCCACGCCATTCTGGGCGGGGCGGTGGCCGCCCTGCAGGGCAACAGCGCGGCAGCAGGCGCTGCGGGCGGAGCAGCGGGTGAGCTGGCGGCGAAGGCCATCGCGGGCGTGCTCTATCCGGAGGTGAAAGACCCGTCGAAGCTGAGTGAAGAGCAGAAGCAGACGGTCAGCGCCCTGGCCACGATTTCGGCGGGAATGGCGGGTGGCCTGGCGGGTGACAGCACGGCGGGTGCGGCAGCGGGTGCCGGGGCCGGGAAGAATGCGGTTGAGAATAATCTTCTGGGCGGAAATGAAGATACCCAGGCGAAGTTCGTGCAGGAGCATGGCAAGAATATAGCCTCCTGTTCAACCAATCCGGGCGGCACCGCCTGCCAGAAAGGGCTGGCGATAAATGATGCGCTGATGGTGGCACTTCCGGCGGGTCTTGGCGGTGGAGTACTGGCAGCAGCAACGCCGGAAATAGCTGCAGCGGCTCAGGCTGCAATACAGGCCTGTGCGGGAAATGTTGTGCTGTGTCTGAACAGCGCCGGGATACAGGTATCAGAAGCTATCGTACCGGGTGGTGTTGGTGCTGGCGGTGCGGTAGGTATTGGTAAGACTGCGGCAGAGGCTGCAGCTGCGAAGACCGCGAATAATGCAGCCCATAACGCAACAAGTTATGCAGGGTTGAAGATGGACCTGAAAACAACTGAAGCGGCAAATGAGGTTGTGGAAAGTTTACGTAATACTGGGATGTTACCTCAGAATTATGTCGATAAAACGCAAGCTATGGTTAATGGCTGGAAGCCAGGGAAAGCATTAAATAATACAACCCCAGGCGGTCAGATTGGTGGGGATATATTTGAAAACTCAACGAATATATTACCTTCTTCACCAGGAAGAGTGTGGCGGGAAGCGGATATAGGACTAAATAATACCATGTCAAGGGGTAACCAACCGGGGACAAGGTTATTATATTCAGACGATGGTTTGCTTTATATCACTACAGACCATTATGAGACTGCAACTTCAATAGGTAAGTGGAAGTGAGTATGAGTGAAATAATTTTAGATGGGGTCAATATAAAAAATATGTCAGATTTTCATATTGTTATGTCTAAACTACTGGCTTTTGGGCCTTATTATGGTCGAAATCTAGATGCGTTATGGGATCGTCTGAGTACCGATGTTGAAAGGCCAGTCAAAATTATTTGGCTAGACTCTGAATTATCTAGAAAATGCCTTGGTGAGGACTTTGAAAAAATTATTCAAATCTTTGAGAAAACTAAGCAGCAGGATCTCAGATTTAACTGGGATGAAAAATTTGACTATGTCTTGAAATAACAGAAGTTCTCACATTCAGGTCCTCAATAAACTAATTCCCGGCCACCGCGCCGGGATCGTCTTTTTACCCGTCAGCCCTTAACCGGCTCGATCACCAGTCTTCCCTGTTCCACGCTGACGATGACCGGTGTGTTGGTGCTGAATACGGCGACGTCGCGGTGTCTGCGGGGAACAACGTCGACATCGTGGCGGCCACCAACACCGACACCGCCTGGCGCTTTAAGGAGACCAAGAAGTCCGGCCTGATGGGCACCGGCGGCATCGGTTTCACCATTGGCACCAGCAAATCCACCCACGACCTGCGCGAGCAGGGCACCACCCAGAGCGGGAGCTTCAGCACCGTCGGCTCGACGGGCGGGGACGTCAGCATCACGGCGGGCAGGCAGGCGCGCATTGCCGGGGCGGATATCATCGCGCAGCAGGATATGGCGGTTCGGGGCGACAGCGTGGTGATTGAGCCGGGCCACGACAGACGCACCCGCGATGAAAAATACGAGCAGAAGAGCAGCGGCCTGACGGTGGCCCTGTCCGGCACGGCGGGAAGCGCGCTGAACAGCGCGGTCACCACGGCGCGGGATGCGGCAAAGGAAAGCGACGACCGGCTGGCGGCCCTGAAGGCCACGAAGGCGGCATTGTCGGGCGTGCAGGCTGACCAGGGTGTGGCGCTGGCGAAGTCTGACGGGGACCCGAACAACGGGTTCGGGGTCAGCCTGTCCCTGTCGTCGCAGAAGTCGAAATCGGAGCAGCATGCGCAGAGCGATACCGTTGCAGGCAGCACGCTGAGTGCGGGCGGGAACCTGGCGCTCACCGCCACGGGCCAGGGCCAGGGTGAGCGCAGCGGCGATATCCTGATTGCCGGCAGCCAGCTGAAGGCCGGAGGGGATACCGCCCTGGCCGCCGCCAGTGACATTGTTCTGGGCGGCGCCGCGAATACCGAAAAAACGACCGGGAAAAACAGCAGCAGCGGCGGTAGCGTGGGGGTCAGCGTCGGCGGCGGGACCAGCGGCTACGGTATCGGCGTCTTCGCCAGCGTGAATACGGCGAACGGCAGGGAGAAGGGCAACGGCACCGCCTGGACGGAGACCACGCTGGACAGCGGCGGCACGGTCTCGGTGACCAGCGGACGCGATGTCATTCTGGACGGTGCCCAGGTGAGCGGTAACGCCATCGTGGCGGATATCGGGCGCGACCTGTGGATGCGCAGCCAGCAGGACAGCAACGATTATAAATCGAAGCAGAACAGCGTGGCGGCAGGGGGCAGCTTTAACTTCGGCAGCATGACCGGCTCGGCCTATATCAGCGCCAGCCAGGACAGAATGAACAGCACCTTTGACTCGGTGCAGGAGCAGACCGGGCTGTATGCCGGTGACGGCGGTTTCGACATCACGGTGGGCCGCCACACGCAGCTGGACGGGGCCGCGATAGCCTCCACGGCGGAGGCGGCTAAAAACCGTCTGGATACGGGCACCCTTGGGTTCAGGGATATCCATAACGAAGCCGACTATAAGGTCAGCCACAGCGGCATCAGCATGAGCGGCGGCGGCAGCTTCGGCGGCGACCAGTTCAAGGGCAATATGCCGGGCGGGATGATAGTGGCGGGCGGCGGCAGCGGCCATGCGGAAGGCACCACCCGGGCGGCGGTGAGCGAGGGGACCCTCACCGTCCGCGACCAGGCGAGTCAGCAACAGGACGTGGCGGCCCTGAGCCGGGACACGGAGCATGCGAACGGCAGCATCAGCCCCATCTTCGACAAGGAGAAGGAGCAGAAGCGGCTGCAGATGGTGGGCCTTATCGGCGAGATTGCCGGTCAGGCCATGGACATTGCCAGGACGCAGGGGGAGCTGGCCGGACGGGCCGCGGCCAAAGACCCGCAGGCGCTGGATGAAGCCCGCCGGCAGCTGACCCGGGAAGGGAAACCGGTGACGGATAAAGCCGTGGCAGAGCGGGCCTACGGGAACGCGATGGCGCAGTACGGCACCGGCAGCCCAGTCCAGCGGGGTATCCAGGCGGCGACGGCGGCACTGTCGGGGCTGGCAGGCGGGAATATGGCCGGGGCGCTGGCAGGTGCGGCGGCCCCGGAGCTGGCATATGTCATCGGCCATAAATCGGGTCTCCGTGAGGATGACGTCGCGGGCAAAGCCATTGCCCATGCCATTCTGGGCGGGGCGGTGGCCGCCCTGCAGGGCAACAGCGCGGCAGCAGGCGCTGCGGGCGGAGCAGCGGGTGAGCTGGCGGCGAATGCCATCGCGGGTATGCTGTATCCGGAGGTGAAAGACCCGTCCAAGCTGAGCGAGGAGCAGAAGCAGATGGTCAGCGCCCTGGCGACGATTTCAGCGGGGATGGCGGGCGGCCTGGCGGGAAACAGCACGGCGGGTGCGGCAGCGGGGGCCGGGGCCGGGAAGAATGCGGCTGAGAATAATGCGCTTAGTCCAGGTCATGATGACGAGGAGCTAGAGAAGGAGCACGGCAATCGTCTCCCCAAAATCTTCGATATTACTAAATCAGGAGCGCTGCTTGACGAAGATGGTAAACCAATCCCCGGAACTGCTGGTCTTGGAATGGGCGCAGTCCCGATTAGAAATGGTAATGGAATTGGTAAAGGGGCCCTGGAAGCAACTCGGTATATTGACGGGGTTAAGATTGTTGATCAAAAAACAGGCAAAACATTTCAAGGAAAAATAGATCTTGGGCCAACTTTAGCTCGTATAGAATCAGGTGGATCTTTCCCACACCGAAACGATGGTTCTGTTTTTCAAAATCGTTCGGGTGATTTGCCACAAAAACCAGCTGGATATTACACTGAATATGTGCATCCGACTAATGGTATCGCAGGGCCTGGGCCTCAGCGAATTGTTGTAGGAAAAGGTGGTGAAATGTTTTATACACCAGACCATTATAAGACCTTTATCCCAATCAAAAAATGAGGTTTCAAATGCTTCCATTCATGTTTACGGAAAAATTTCCAACATACGACACAGCAGAAGTTTTTGTAGTGCGAATAGACCCGAATATTGACCTTACAGATGAATTTTTGAGGTCATTGTATTATGTGTTGTGGTTTCCAGGATATTTTGGATTCAATTGGGATGCATTATATGACTGCTTGTGTGATCTTAGTTGGCTCCCATGCCGAAAAATTGTGCTTTTACATGATTCCCTACCCCAGATACCAAAATTGGATTTGGAAATTTACTTTGGAATTTTAAGGGATGCTGTGCTTGATTGGAAGAATAATGAGGAGCATGAATTGGAGGTCGTATTACTTAACTCTGATCGACATGCAATTGAGAAGTTACTTATAACTTCTTGAAAAGCTTGGGTCAAATGGGTCTTATGACGAAATTAAAGAATTGGGCGAACGTTTAAAAATAGTCTGGAACTATTGTTGGTTAACTTCGCCATTTATTACATTGGGTTTGAAGTGAGTATATTGGCGTTTATAACTCCACGTGATCCTATTGCTGATTATGATTTTGTGCTCATTAAAAATGAATACACCCAATTTATTAAGATGGCAAGTTAATTTCGTTTGAAAATTGGTTGCGGATGTAAATATATAAATCCGATAAATAACCAATAAAATATAACAATGAATAAAGGAAAGAAATGAGATAAATTAAGATGAGAAATATTATTTTTCTTATTGGTATTGCTGCTTTAGAATTTATAATTATCGGCAGTACGCCAGGACCTGTGGGTACAAAACGTTATCAGCCCTATACTGGAGATGATTCCGCAATTGTGCATGCTCAAATTACTAGTCGTCATCCCGGATTTTTTTATAACGATTCATTAAGTATGATGATTGTTTTAAAGAGGCTGAACTAATATGTGTCAGCAATAATTTTATGGATGGTGGCTTACATCATTTTATGGAAATCCATATTCAGGCCAATCAATATTGGGCAGTCTACGTGCTGGATAATTCTAGCGGGAAACAGGTAATAAGGAGAACCGCATTCATCTCTGAAACAGGAAAGCGTTATGTTGGAATTGATTATCGAGGCGTGGTTCAAATTCCACAGGGACTTAAAGTCTCTGACGAAGATAATTTAGATGAAATTTATGAAAAATATAAAGTAAACCAAGCTGTACACTGGAATTTGCGCAGCGGTCGATGCAAAACCTGGGTAGGAAAGCTTACAGATCCATTTATTCTCGTCGGAAGTTAAAGGCTTAGAATAACTCGCTCAGCGGTGACAGGGGTCGTGAAGCGGCAAAACAGGCTTCCGAATCCCTGAAAAATCAGGTTCGGGAAAAGCTGGGTGAAGGTACAACGTCTGCCATCGCGAACGCGATTATCAATGGACTTGCAGATACCGGTGATACGGCACTAGGTACAGCAGACTACGCAGCTGATGTGGCCATGGCACTAACTTCCTGTGCTGCGGGCGACAGCTACTGCAGCAAGGCCATGAGCGACCTGGCCGGGAAGAATCAGGCGGCGCTGGAAGCAACGGGCGGTCTGCTGGCAAGTATTATGTTGCCGGGTAAGAAATTGCCAAGTGCTGGAACTGCAATCGTCTCTGAGAGTGTTGCATTCAGCGCTAAACAGTTAGATAAGGAATTTAAACATGCTTCTGATTTTGGTGTGATAACTACTAAGAAAAATGGCGATACCATTGCTCAATATCAGACTGCCATCAAGTCACACCTAGATGATAAAACGACTTATGAACATGGGACGTATTTATTAGTTCCAGAATCAAAAGTGTTCTTCAATCCACAAACTAATAATGTTGTTGTGGTTGATAAATCGGGTAAATTTGTTAGCGAATGGAAACTTGATCCTCAAACAAAACAGTATGAAAACTTCATGAATAACGGTGGGTTAAGATGAGTCAGTCACTTAAAAAATACATTGATAGTTTTCTTGATAAGGATATATCCGCTGGCAGCTTTGCTGACAACTATATGATGAAATGGAAAGCTGAGCGTGATAATAACCTACTTGGAAAGGATGAAGATAACCTAAGTGAATTATTATCCAGCGTTTTTTGTGTGGCAGATATGTATAACCCTGATGATGATCGTGAAGAATATGAATTTTATGATGAGCAGCTACGAAAGGAAATAAATAAGCTCATGGATATTTATACTAATAATTAAAAAGGATCCCGGCCATAGCGCCGGGATCGTTTTATCAGATCTTACCCGCAGTGCCCGCTCCCGCGCTTGATCGCAGGCTGATCGCCAGTGTCGTTCAGCGCACCGGGGAACGCCTTAAGCCACTGGTTCATCTTTGGCACGTTAACACCGACAACGCTTAAGCCCTCGGCACAGCCCCACAGCTCACGGGTGTTCTGGGTGGTGATAACGATACAGTCCGAGTTGCACATGTTCTGGCAGTGGCAGAGAAAGAAAAGCCTGGCACTATACGTTTGGTGCAGGCACGGCCTCCGGCAGTATCAATGCCAGCCGGGACAAAATCGCCAGCGACTACGACTCGGTGCAGGAGCAGAGCGGGATTTTCGCCGGGAAGGGCGGCTTTGACGTGACGGTGGGGAACCACACTCAGCTGGACGGCGGGGTGATTGCCTCGACGGCGGACGCGGAGAAAAACCGTCTCGATACCGGCACGCTGGGCTTCAGCGATATCCACAACCGGGCGGACTTTAAGACCGAACACCAGGGCGCGGGCATCAGCTCCGGGGGCAATATCGGGCAGCAGTTTGCCGGGAACATGGCGAACGGCCTGATTGCCGGGCTGGGTAACAGCGGTCATGCGGAAGGCATCACCCGGGCGGCGGTGAGCGAGGGGACGATCACCGTCCGCGATACGGCAAACCAGCAGCAGGACGTGGCGGACCTGAGCCGGGACACGGAGCATGCCAACGGCAGCATCAGCCCCATCTTCGACAAGGAGAAGGAGCAGAAGCGGCTGCAGGCAGTACAGCTGATACTTGAAATTGGCGCGTAGGCGGCCGATATCGCCCGGACCCGGGGGGAGATAAATGGCCTGAATGCGGCCCGGGACAAGCTGGCGAAAGAGGGCAGACACGAGCCGGGACCGGGAGCCACAGAGAAGGATAAAGCTGACTATCAGAAGGCGCTGCGTGAGACGTCCGAATATAAGACGGCCACGGAGAAGTATGGCACCGGCGGCAGTATCCAGCGGGGTATCCAGGCGGCGACGGCGGCGCTGCAGGGTCTTGCGGGCGGGAATATGGCCGGGGCGCTGGCGGGCGCGGCGGCCCCGGAGCTGGCATACGTCATCGGCCATAAATCGGGTCTCAGTGAGGATGACGTCGCGGGCAAAGCCATTGCCCACGCCATTCTGGGCGGGGCGGTGGCCGCCCTGCAGGGCAACAGCGCGGCAGCAGGCGCTGCGGGCGGAGCAGCGGGTGAGCTTGCAGCGAAGGCCATCGCGGGTATGCTGTATCCAGAGGTAAAAGACCCGTCGAAGCTGAGCGAGGAGCAGAAGCAGACGGTCAGCGCCCTGGCGACGATTTCAGCGGGGATGGCGGGGGGCCTGGCGGGTGACAGCACGGCGGGTGCGGCAGCGGGCGCGGGGGCCGGGAAGAATGCGGCTGAGAATAATGCGCTGAGTCTGCCGAAAGGGATGACGGAAACCGGACAGGCAGCTACATCCTGGGTGAAATATGCCCAGGACAACAACCTTTCGCCGGAGCAGGTTCAGGCTGGATTACAGGATATTGTGCATGGTGATTTGCCGGAAAGCGCAGACATTATCAAAGCCATCCTGAGTAATAACCCTGGTTCGGATACGGTAATGGCTCTGCTGACAGCGGAAGAAGCGAAGGACTACGCGCTGGCGCTGTTGACGTCGATCCCGGCAGAAAAAGTATTATCATTGGCAGGTAAAGCCGCGAAGGTTATTGATAACAAAATCCTGATTAGTGCGGCGGAGAAGATATCGACGGCGAAGCCGGGCCAGCAATTTACAGCGCCGAGGGATCTGAATGAGCAAATGTTCTGGAAACAGGTCGAATCAAACCCTTCACAAGGCAATAAGTTGCGGGATATGAATAATGACCCGAGGTTTCCTACTTCTGCTGGATTCCAGAAAATGGAGGCGACACACTATCTGCCTGATGGTTCTTCAATATCAGTACATTACCAGTACAATTTTAATACTGGTAAAGCATATGATATGAAAATTGTTACCCCACAGCAGAATCCATTACAGCCGAGTCCTTCAATAACTGATGAGGTAAGAAAATGAAGATAAGAGATCATAGAGATCCCTTAGGTAGGGTTGTTGATGTTTTTAGCATTTACTGGTTTGGCGATGAGACATATTTTTATGGGCTCCCAAAAGGATATGGTGGGCTGATGTCATATAGGGCTACTCAGGTGACAATAATCAACCCTGAAATAAATTTTAATTCCATATATTTCAAAGAAAGCATTCATCATTGGGCACTGATAAAAGAAAAGTTGCTGGACGATCTTCTTGAACTGGATGAAACGGCCTATAAACGCTTCCTCGAAATCGTGAAAGCTGAAGGTCTGGTAGATCCTGATTTTTATTAACTGTAGAAGATCCCGGCCACCGTGCCGGGATCTTTGTTTTACCCGTCAGCCCTCGACCGGCTCGATCACCAGTCTTCCCTGTTCCACGCTGACCATGACCGGCGTGTCGGTGCTGAATCCTGCCTCTCCCAGCCAGTTACCGTTCAGGTACAGGCCAGGGCTGCGGGCATACCAGTTGGTCATACATATACAGGCTCTTAACAGCACTGGATAAAATAGAACGTTGGAAGCAAAACCGCATTTTGGACGTTGGGTCAGGCTGGCGGCTCTCAAGGCCACGAAGGCGGCGTTATGCCTGGTGCAGTCCGACCAGCAGCCCTGGCTTGAACTCAAAATCCTTAACGCGCTGGCGTTAGCCCGGTGGGAAGAAGAGGGACGTTGTGCAAACCGGAAAGCGCTTTGGCCTCAGATTATAAACAGGATACTTCCCGGCTTTTGGAGGGTCTCTTTAACCTGCTGAATAGCAAGAAAAGTCTCAAACCCCAATATAATCTTAAAAAACCCTTACCACCCGGTAATTAACTCTCTTATCTGTCATAATAAATACCGCAATAGCCGTTTTTAGCTGTCCTTAAAAATAATTGAAAAATATCCACTGTGAGTAGGTTGGAAAAACCGGCCTCTTATCGTTTGCTACGCAAAAATAAAGTCAGTCAGGAAGGGTAATTATATTTTAATTGCCTGGTTTATTATTATAAGGAAATTTAAATAGCATGATAACAAAAGGAATAGTCACTTCACTGTGCTTCAGCGCGTTATTACTGGCGGGCTGTGCAACAGAATCCTCCCGTTCCGTAGAGGTGGCGAAAGTCGCCACCTATGACACCTCGTGGCAGGGGCAGCGCAGCCCGATATCGGTCGGGAAGTTCGATAACCGCTCCAGCTATATGAATGGCATCTTTTCGGATGGCGTCGACCGTCTGGGTAATCAGTCAAAAACCATTTTGATCACCCATCTGCAGCAAACTGGCCGCTTCAATGTGCTGGATCGCGCCAACATGGAAGAGATTAAAAACGAGTCCGGCATTAGCGGAAAGCGTCAGCAGCTGAAAGGGGCGGCGTACGTTATCACCGGTGACGTAACAGAGTTTGGTCGCAAAGAGACCGGCGACAGGGCGCTGTTTGGCATTCTGGGGCGCGGCAAGTCGCAGGTGGCGTATGCCAAAGTGGCGCTCAACGTGGTCAACGTCAGCACCTCTGAAGTGGTTTATTCATCCCAGGGAGCGGGTGAATACACGCTGTCTAACCGTGAAGTACTCGGCTTTGGCGGCACGGCCAGTTACGACGCCACGCTGAACGGCAAAGTTCTGGATCTCGCGATCCGCGAAGCGGTTAATAACCTGGTTGCCGGTACTGAAAACGGTAGCTGGAACCCGTCAAATACACATTAAAAGGAATTAATGATGGCAAAGATAAAAATCCTGCTTTCCGGCGCAGCGATGCTGCTGCTGGCTGGGTGTGCAACGAAATCATCACAGCAGATATATACCTGGGGTGATTATCAGGACACGATTTATGACTACTACACCAATAAAACCAGCCCGCAGGATCAGATCGCTTCACTGCAGAAACTGATTACCACATCGCAGGCCAGCAGCAAACCTGTTCCACCTGGCGTGCATGCCCAGTTGGGCATGCTCTACAGCAATACCGGGAACAGAGAGCTGGCGATGGCCGAATTTAATGCCGAGAAAAAACAGTACCCGGAATCGGCTTCATATATTGATTTCCTCACCACGAAAAAATAACGGAACATAAAATGAAAGGAATCTCTGCTCTTCTGACCCTGGCATTGACGCTGGTCGTCACGGGTTGCACAACCAACAAGACGCCACCGGCGGATTATTCCGCTTTCAAAGAAAGCAAACCGCGCAGCATTCTGGTGCTGCCGCCAACAAATAAATCGCCAGATGTTAACGCGACTCATGGCTTTTTGAGCAACGTAACCTGGCCTCTTGCCGAGTCCGGTTACTATGTGTTCCCGGTGGCAGTGGTGGAAGAGACGTTTAAACAAAACGGCGCGACCAATCCGGAAGACATCAACGCTATCCCGCTGAAAAAACTGCACGATATCTTTGGCGCGGATGCGGTGATGTATATCAATATCACCGATTACGGTACCTCATACCAGGTGATCAACAGCGATACGCGCGTCACTGCCTCGGCGCGTTTGGTGGATTTACGCACCGGAAAAGAGCTGTGGACAGGCTTCGCGTCGGCTTCAAGTAATGAAGGCCAGAGTAATAACAACGGTGGCCTGCTGGGATTAGTGATCAACGCGGCGATCACCCAGATTGCGCATTCGGCAATGGACAAAGCCTATGACATTGCCGGCGTCGCCAGCGCACGCCTGTTTAGCCCGGGGCCTCGGGGGCTGTTATATGGCCCGCGTTCGCCAAAATATGGCCAGACTGCGCAGTAACCTCTTCAATCCCGGCCCCTGTGCCGGGATTAATTTTTATCCCGTTTATTACTCCTCTTTTCACCTCCCCGCAAACGCCGGTTAATCGGGAATGCTCGCCGATATATCCTGTTTTTCATAAATCATGTTTATAGTTACCTGTCGATATTAAGCTTCACATGTTATATTTTCGATGGATTAATCTGTTGTTAAGATAACTCATGACAAGATTTTATCTGTATGTTGCGGGTTCTGCTGGCGGATAGTGGAGAAATTACGCGATCTGTCGATAAGCTTGTACATAGTATTAGCTCTACGTAATATGCATTAGAAGATTAACTAAACAAATATGACCACGCGTAAAGGGACGTTCTTTATGACGGTTGTTAATCACTCATCCCCTTTACATGTTCGTATTCCCACAACACTGTGTCCCTGGCAAAGTCATGCAGGAAACAAAAATACTGACTTGTGAATCACGAGTAATACCATGAAAAATTATGATGATTTGCAGCGTTTCAAGGATAAAACGCGCACCGGCGACATCAATTTCAAGGACTTGTCTGCGCAAAACAAGCAGGCTTCCGCCAGCGGCTGGGCGATCATCAACCAGCTGGCAGGTGTGGATAATGACGCCGCGCTTGCGAAGGCCGGCAGCATCGCCGTACCTGTTCCGCAGGCGGTAAAACCCGGTGAACTGGATGCAGCTCTTGCCAGCCTGACGAAAACGCCTGCGGCCGAGTCCGCCGGTTCTGCGCCGTCGATCATGCAAAGTATGAACGCCAACAGCGCAGAAAACGGGGCGCAATCGCCGCTTAGCCCGTCCGCGCCTTCGTTCTTTGACCAGCTTAAACCCGAGCCGACAAGCCCACCGCCGGTGAAAGAGGCGCCAGCTCTGGCACCCCAGGCTGAGTTTCGGCCAGCGCCTGCGCCTGTGGCGCCCGTTGCTGAAGCAGCCCCTGCGCCTGTGGCGCCCGTTGCTGAAGCAGCCCCTGCGCCAAAACCGGCAGAGCCGGTGCGCTTTGACCAGCTGTTCGCGACCAAAACGTCCGAACGTGCCAGCCATCCGGTGAAAGATCTTCCGTTACAACCGCTCCTGGAGAAAATCGCTTCATGCCGTTAGTGTGTATTTGCTCGCCAAAAGGCGGAGTAGGGAAAACCACGGTCACGGCCAACCTCGCTTATGCTCTGGCACGTTCCGGGAGTAAAGTTCTGGCCATTGACTTCGATGTGCAGAACGCGCTGCGTCTGCATTTTGGCGTGCCATTGTCCGACGGTCGCGGCTACGTTGCCCGGTCTAGTGAGTCGGCAGACTGGAGCCAGTCGGTGCTGACGGCGGGCAACAATATGTTCGTCCTGCCCTATGGCGAAGTGACGGAAGAGCAGCGCCTGATCTTTGAACACAACCTCACCAGTGACAGCAATTTCCTGGCGCGCGGGCTAAGTTCTCTGCTGAGCTACCCGGGGCTGGTTATTCTGGCCGACTTCCCGCCAGGGCCGAACCCGGCGCTGAAGGCGATCTCCCCGCTGGCCGATTTACACCTCGTGACCCTGCTTGCCGACACCGCATCGCTGTCGCTGCTGCCGCACATTGAAAACCACCGGCTGACCGGCGGCGAGCCGCCAGATAACAAGGCCGGATACTATTTCCTGGTGAACCAGAGTGACAACCGGCGCCATATCAGCCGTGACGTCACCGCCTTCTTACAGCAACGCCTCGGCGATCGCCTGATTGGTGTGATCAACCGGGATGAAAGCGTGCCTGAGGCCAATGCCTCACAGCAATCGATACTGGATTTCAGCGCCACCTCGGCGGCTGCGTTCGATATCGAGCTGGTGAGTAAGCGTATCGCAGGTATTTTGGGTATTCAGGTAGGTGACGGCGCCGTGCACGCCAGTCTGAGAACCTCCAGTTTCTGACGACAATTTCCAGGACGTCCTATGAAAAAGGCGCTGTTTTATTTACTGCTATTGGTATTAGCACCCATTGCAGTGCTCATTATTATTACCCCGATGGATAGCCAGAAGCAGTATATCTTTGGCTTAATCAGTATCGGGGCACTGATGCTGCTTGGTTTTAGCAAACATCACCGCGTGTCAGTAATCATGATGATTGTGGCGGTCTTAATGTCCACACGATATATCTGGTTTCGCGCCACGCAGACGCTGCACTTTAATTCCGAAATAGAGGCCATACTGGGCATCGGGTTATTTCTCGCCGAACTCTATATCTGGATAACCATTATTTTAAGTTATCTGCAAAACCTCTTTCCCTTACAGCGCAAAATCGTACCGCTGCCCGATGATATGGCCCAGTGGCCGACGGTGGATATCTATATCCCGTCGTATAACGAGAGCCTGGACGTGGTACGCGATACCGTGCTGGCCGCGCAGTGCCTGGATTACCCGGCGGATAAACTGAAGATCTACCTGCTGGATGACGGCAAGCGCAGCGAGTTTGCGGTGTTTGCCGCCAACGTCGGGGTAGGGTATATCACGCGTAACGATAACTCTCACGCCAAAGCGGGCAACCTCAACCACGCCATGAAGCTCACCAAAGGCGAGCTGATCTGCGTCTTTGACTGCGACCACGTGGCGACGCGTATCTTCCTCCAGGCGACGGTGGGGGCCTTCCTGCAGGATCCGAAGCTGGCCCTGATGCAGACTCCGCACTACTTCTACTCGCCGGATCCGTTCGAGCGTAACCTGTCTGCGGGCCGCGATATTCCTAACGAAGGCCAGCTGTTCTACGGGCAGATCCAGCGCGGAAACGACAACTGGAACGCCACCTTCTTCTGCGGCTCCTGCGCGGTGATCCGCCGTAGCGCCCTGGAGGAGATTGGCGGTTTTGCAGTAGAAACCGTGACCGAAGATGCCCACACCGCGCTGAAGATGCAGCGCCTGGGCTGGAAGTCGGCCTATCTGGATATCCCGCTGGCGGCAGGGCTGGCGACGGAACGTCTGGTGGTGCACGTGATCCAGCGTACCCGCTGGGCCCGCGGCATGACCCAGATTTTGCGCGTCGATAACCCGCTCCTGGGCCGCGGCCTGAAGTGGCAGCAGCGTCTGTGCTATCTCAACGCCATGCTGTCGTTCCAGTTTGCGTTGCCGCGCGTGGCGTTCCTCACCGCGCCGCTGGCTTACCTGCTGTTTAACCTGAACATTATTCACTCCTCGGCGAGCCTGATTTTCGCCTATATGCTGCCGCACCTGTTCCTCTGTATCTATGTGAACTCGCGGGTCAACGGGCGCTTCCGCTACAGCTTCTGGGGTGAAATTTACGACCTGGTGCTGGCCTTCCATCTGGTGCTGCCGACGGTGATCACCTTGATCTTCCCGAAACGCGGCAAGTTCAACGTGACCGATAAAGGCGCCCTGCTGGATGTGGGCTATTTCGACTTCAGCATTGTTCGCCCGCACCTGATCATTGCGGTGCTGCTGGCTGCGGGGGTAATCGCCGGTATCGTGCGTGCCGTCGCCCATGACTACTTCAGCGTGGACCCGATGGTTATCGCCCTCAACGTCGGCTGGGGTGTCTACAGCCTGATCTTCCTGCTGGCCGCCATCGCCGTGGCGCGGGAAACCCGTCAGACGCGTAAAACCATCCGTATCGATGCCAGCGTGCCGGTGGTGATCCACTACGCCAGCGGCATCTCCTCGCGCAGCCATACCCTGGATTTATCCATGGGCGGCTGCCGTATCGCGGTGGTGGACGATCGTCACCTCACCGACGAGATCGAAGAGATTGAGCTGCAGCTGCAGTCGGGGGCGATCAGCATCCCGGTGAATGTGATTGCCCACGATGAGCAGTACATTCGCCTGATGTTTGACGAGATCCCCCTGGACCGCCGCCGCGAACTGGTTCGCGTGGTGCTGGCCCGCGCCGATGCGTGGATCAACCCGCCAAAACGTCAGGACAACCCGTTCCGCTCGTTGTTTATCATTATTCGCAGCGTATTTGATCTGTTCTGGCTCACCTGGAAAGACCGTCGTAACAAGCGTCGTCAACGCCATGAGGATGCAGGGCGCAGGAATAACGCCACCGAGGATACCGCTGTATGAAAGGGATGACCCGCAAAGCCCTGCAGTTGCTGTTTATATTTGGTGTACTGGTGCAGCCGGTGACGGCGGAAGAGCCGACCACCGTGGAATCGCTGCTTCCGGCCGATCTCCCGCCACCGGAGACGGAGGCGGCGCAGCCCGCGGCAGACACAGCACCGGCTTCTCTGCCTGCGGCTGATACGCTGCCCGCGTTCCAGACCCCGTCGGCGGCTGAGGCGGCTGCAGAGCCTGCCAGCCCGATGCCTGACGCGATGCCTGCAACGCCGGCTCCCGATGCCGCGGCGGCTTCTCCGGTACCGATGGGGATCATCCCTGGCACCACCAGCAGCATTACCATTGCCCAGATGGGGCAGCCGAATGGCGTGGTGTTGAGCGGTGGGCAGCTTCAGGGCGGCATCGACTTTACCCTCTCGGCGGACCAGGTCATCACTAACGCCCAGCTGGAGCTGAACCTGAAGGTCTCTCCGGCGATGGCGGCGCGCAACACCACGCTGCAGCTGATGCTCAACGGCCAGCCGCTGGGCACGGTGCCGCTGGGCTCCGCCGACAGCAACGTGTCCAGCTATCAGCTGGACATTCCGGCAGCGATGGTGGTGTCCCGCAATAACATCAGCTTCAAAATCAACGACGGCGACGCGCTGCTGTGCCAGCGGGATTTGTCCGACAGCTACCAGGTCACTATCATGCCGAACACGCGGCTCGATCTGGAGGCGCAGCAGCTGAACATTGGCGCGGATCTGAGTCATTTCCCGCGTCCGTTCCTCGACGAAATGCAGATGACGCCGACCACGCTCACCTTCGCTTTCCCGGCTAAAACCCTGCCGGAGCAGGTGGGGGCGGCGGCGCTGATCGCCTCGTGGCTGGGGATCGAAGCGGACTATCGCGGTATTTCGTTTGATGCCCTGCATGACCAGCTGCCGGAGAAAAACGGCATCCTGTTCGGCAAGCCGGGCGAGTCGATTGGCGGCTTAACCCTGCCCGCCTCAAACGGGGCGATGCTGCAGGTGGTGGATAACCCGGCCAACCCGATCTACAAGCTGCTGCTGGTGGTGGGCAATAACGAGCAACAGCTCAAGAGTGCGGCATGGCGTCTGACCCGGGGCCAGTTCACCGGCCAGACCACCAGCCTGCCGGTGGAAGCCCAGAACATCCCGGTCAGCAAACCCTACGATGCGCCGCGCTGGATTGCCACCGATCGCCCGGTACTGCTGAGCGAGCTGATGCGTAAAGATCAGAGCCTGACGGTGACCGGTATCTGGCACGAGCCGCTGACCCTGGCATTCCGCGCCGCGCCGGATCTGTTTATGTGGGATGGCGATACCATTCCCCTGAAAATCGCCTATCGCTTCCCGTCTGAAAGCTGGATTGACGAGCAGCGCTCCTACCTGTCGATGACCTTCAACGGCACCTTCCTGCGTAATCTGCCGGTCAACAAACAGGGCCTGCTGGAAGGGCTGTGGCACAAGCTCGGCGGCGATGCGCGTCAGGAGAATTTTGTTATGCCCCTGGAGCCGTATCTGATCTACGGCGACAACCAGCTGCAGCTCTATTTCAACATCCAGACCAAAGAGAACGCGCCGTGCAGCGTGCTGCTCAACAACAACATCAAGAGCCGTATCGACGAAGATTCCAGCATCGATCTGAGCAATTCGCGCCACTTCGCGCTGCTGCCGAATCTCTCTTACTTCGTCGGCGCCTCGTTCCCGTTCACCCGCCTGGCGGACTTCTCGCAGACGGTATTACTTCTGCCGGAAAACCCGAGCGAAAGCGAGATCGGCACCCTGCTGGATCTCTCCGCCCGCTCCGGTAACGCCACCGGTACCGCGCTGAACAACAACCGCGTGATGTTCGGCCTGCCGTCCGGTGGGGCAAACCTGCTGCGCCTGAGTCAAAGCGACGTGCTGGCGGTCTCCTCGCTGAATCAAACCGCCTTCAACCGTGCCCTGCTGGCCCAGTCGCCGTTTATCAGCAACGAGCACACCTTTGGCGTGCGCGAGCCGAAGATGCTGGACAGAGTGCAGAACCTGCTGGAAGGGAACTGGAACACGACCGCCGTCGATGCCGACCGCTACTTCTCGTCGAACGAGTCCTGGCGCGGCTTTGTCAGCTTCCGCTCCCAGTGGAACCCGTCGCGGCTGGTGGTAATGGCCATTGGCAGTAACGACGATCAGCTTGCCCGTCTGCATAACGACCTGAACTCCGCCCGCATCAACGCCGGGATCAGAGGCGACACGGCGATCATCACCGATGAAAACGGCGTCCGCAGCTTCCGCGTCGGCCCGCAGTTCCCGAGCGGCCAGATGCCCTGGTACATGATGGTGGTGTGGTATGCCACGCAGCACTCCGCCATGCTGGCAATCTTTGGCCTGCTGTTCGCGACGATTATTGGCCTGAGCCTCTACTCGTTACTGAAAAAACGTGCGCATAAACGTCTTAACCCACAGGATTCAGATCGTGAGTAAGGGTGGTAACACTATGGAAAATAAAAACAAAACCGCCAGACATCTGCCTGTGCTGTGCCTGTTCAGCGGGCTGGCGCTCGGAGGCCTTCAGGGCGCCCAGGCGGCGGATGCCGCGCAGTCGGCCAATAACCCGGCGCTGAAGGCGCTGTTCGACCAGGCGAACTACTGGCACGAAAAGTCTCACGATAACCTGGCGATGGAATCGCTGAAAAAAGTGCTGATGGTGGATCCCAACAACACCCAGGCGCTCTACCTGATGGCCTTATGGTCACAGCAGGCCGGTGACGTGAAGGGGGCGGCCCAGTGGCGCGAGCGCTTAACGGCGGTCTCGCCGCAGGATGCGAATCTGCAGGCGCTGGATAACGCGAAGCAGATGCAGCAGGTGCCGCGCGGGCAGCTGGAGCTGGCCCGTCAGCAGGCGCGCAGCGGCAACATTCCTGCCGCGCTTAGCACCTGGCAGAGCCTGTTTACCGGCAACCAGCCGCCGCCGAGCCTGGCCCCGGAATACTATCTGACCATGGCGGGGGATAAATCCCTCTATCCGCAGGCGGTAAGCGAGCTGCGCCAGCTGCGCGTGCAGTACCCGCAGGATAACAACGTCAAGATTGCGCTGGGCAAGGTGCTTACCTATCAGGAGAGCACCCGCCGGGAGGGGATGAACATCCTGCAGGATCTGGCGAGCGGCAGTCAGGACGCGGATAAATCCCTGCGTCAGGCCCTGCTGTGGCTGGGGCCGCAGGCGGGCGACGAAGCGTATTACCAGACCTATCTCCAGCGCCATCCGACCGATACCGCGGTGCAGGATTACTACCGCAAGAGCATCGGCGGGGCGGCTAAAGGCGAAGGCTATGTGGCGCTGAACAGCGGCAATACCGACACCGCCCGCAGCCAGTTTGAGCAGGTGCTGAAGGCCAACCCGGAAGATGCCGACGCCCTGGCCGGGATGGGCTACGTTGCCCTGCGTAAGGGGGACTACGCCGCAGGGGCGCAGTACCTGAACCGTGCGGCAAGCCTTGGTGGCGAAGCCTCAGAGGAGCGCAAGCAGCAGGCGCAGGATGCCGAGTTCTACGGCCAGCTGGCCCAGGCGCAGGCGGCTTACAAGCAGGGCAACGTCAGCCAGGCGCTGGCCCTCAGCGCGCCGCTGGCCCAGCGCAGCGGCGAGCAGGGGGCAGCCGCGAAGCTGTTCCGCGCCGACGTCCAGCGGCATAACAAAGATTACACCTCGGCGGAGCAGACCCTGCGCGGCCTGCTGAACGAGCAGCCGAACAACGGATCTGCCCGGGAAAACCTCTACTACGTCCTGCGCGAGCAGAACAAAACCGCCGAAGCCCAGGCGATGTTGCAGACCCTGCCGGCCAGCCTGCAGGCGAGGCTGCAGCCGCGCGTCTCCGGCGGCAACCCAACCGATCCGCTGCGCCGTCAGGCCCAGCAGGCGGCGGCCAGCGGCGATCCCCAGCGCGCCATCGCCCTGTTGCAGCAGGGCACGGCCCGCTATCCGTCCGATCCCTGGCTGCGCCTTGATTTAGCCCGTCTCCTGCAAAAGCAGGGGCGCAGCGCAGAGGCAGCCAACGCCATGGCACCGGCGTTCCGCCCGAACGCCAGCAACAGTGAACTCTATGCCGCCGCGCTGTTCGCCAGCGAAAACAACGCCTGGCAGCAGTCGCAGACGCTGCTGTCGCGCATTCCGGCCTCCAGCCAGAATAGCGATATGCGCGAACTGTCCCAGCGGGTTAATTACAACCTGCAGATGAACGTCGCCGAGCGCTATCTGGCGTCTGGCGATCGCACCGCGGCGGCCAACACCCTGAAAGCGCTGGCCGCGCGCCCACCCCAGAGCCCGGCGGATGCCGGCAAGCTGGCGCGGATGCTGGCCCAGAGCGGGGATGTCACTACCGCCGTGAGCGTGGTCCACGACAACATGCGTCGTGGCGTGCAGGGTAACGCCGGGGATTATGCCGATCAGGTGGCGGTGCTCAACCAGGCGGGACTGGGCGGCGAAGCCCAGGCCTGGCTTGCCAACCCGGAGCTGCAGTCGCGCAGTACCCCGACCCAGCTGGCGAGCATTCGTAACGGCTACGTGATCAACGAGGCCGATCGTCTGCGCACCCAGGGCAACTACGCCGCGGCCTACGACAAGCTGATCCGCGCCATGCAGAGCGATCCGCAGAACACCGATCTGATGTTTGCCATGGCCCGTCTCTATCAGTCCGGGAAGATGAACAAAGAGGCGGGAGTGGTTTATGACTACCTGATGACCCGCGACACCCCGCAGCAGGATGCGCGTGCCGGGGCGATCGACGTGGCCCTTGCCAGCAAAAATGTCGATAAGGCGAAGCAGCTGAGCGTCGGGCTGACCAACGACGGCACGCCGGAACGCCTGCTCCTGCTGGCCCGGGTCTCCGAGGCTGAAGGCAACCATCAGCAGGCGATGAGCTACCTGCGCACCGCGCGCGGCAAGCTGCTCGGCCTGCAGGATAACAGCGGTGAAACGGCCCCGATGCTGGGTGGCCTGGCGCTGGCCGACAACCCGTTTGTCGGCACATCCAGTACCGGCGCAGTGGCGGATTCTCCGTCGCTCTACGGCCAGGCGATGCCGTGGCAGGTGGCCCAGCTGGCGCGTAATCCACAGACCGCGCCGCCGGGCACCGTCCGCACCGATCTGCCGGTAGAAACTGCCCAGGCCGGTACGCTGCGTCAGGTGGATAACATGATGGAGATGCTGGTGGATAAAACCGCCACCTGGGCCCGGGGTTCAACCGCCCTGCGCGCGCGTGACGGCGAAGAGGGGCTGAGCAAGCTGACCGAAATCAAGGCACCCTTGCAGTGGTCCACCGTGCCGTTCGGCGATTCCCGTCTGGACGTTAACGTCACGCCGATCAGCCTTGATGCGGGCACCTCGTCCGATGAATCCAGCCGCCGGTTTGGTACCGGGGCGCTGATCCAGGGCGGCGTAGCCGAAGAGCTGTATAACGCCTCCACCACCACGCCGCCTGAGCTGCCGAACATCGACAAGATCAAGGTGCCATCCCAGGGCTCGCAAAGCGCTCAGGGTGTGGAAGTGGCGATGGCCCTCACCGGGGATCAGTACAAAATTGATGTCGGCTCCACGCCGCTGGGCCAGGATCTGAATACCGTTGTCGGTGGGATCCAGTGGTCGCCACAGCTGACGGATTACCTCAAGCTGATCCTCACCGGCGAGCGTCGTGCGGTGGTGGACAGCCTGCTCTCCTATGTTGGCGTTGAGGACAAATACAGCGGCAAGAAGTGGGGTCAGGTCACCAAAAACGGCGGCAGCGCGCAGCTGAGCTATGACAATACCGACGCGGGTTTCTACGCCGGATTTGGCGTGTATGACTACGTCGGGGAGAACGTGCCGAGCAACACCAGTGTCAACGGCTCAGCGGGGGTCTATTTCCGCCCTTACTACGCTGACGATCGCGAGTTGAAAGCCGGCATCAACATGAACTACATGAACTTCGACAAAAACCTGAGCTACTTCAGCTACGGGCAGGGGGGCTACTTCAGCCCGCAGGACTACATCAGCGTCTCCTTCCCGGTGGATTACACCCAGAAATATGACAACTGGAAGCTGGGGCTGGGAGCGTCGATTGGCTATCAGTCCTACTCTCAGGATGAGAGCCCGTACTTCCCGACGGATTCGGCGATGCAGCGCCAGCTGGAAGACTACGTCTCCCGCGGTTTTGCCAAAGAGGCGTTTTACAGCGGCAAGAGCGAGAACGGTCTGGGCTACAACCTGCGTGCCTCAACGGACTACAAGCTGAACAAAGATATGACCATCGGCGGGCAGATCGGGTATGACACCTTCGGTGATTACAACGAAAGTAGCGCCAATATCTACTTCCGCTACCTTCTGGGGAATAAGTGATGAATGATCAACAGCTTTTGCAGTATTACCAGCATCAACAGTCACAGTCAGGCTGGTTTGGGCTGATCCACGTGATGGTTGAGACGATGGTGGCCAATGTCGGCGAGGCCCAGAGCCGCGCCTTCCTCGTGCAGATGGGCGACTCGCTGGGCGAGCGCTTCCCGCTGGGGCTGGCGCACACGGTGGGCGAGCTTGAAGAGCAGATCAACGCCCGGCTCGCGGCCTTTAACTGGGGCTATATTGATATTGACGCCAGCGACACGGCGCTGCGCATCTGTCACACTGCGCTGCCGGTGCCGCCTGAAGAGGCAAAGCAGATGGCCTGGAACCACGCCTTCAGCGCGGTGCTGGAAGGGCTCTATGCCCGCTGGCTGCGCGAGCAGGGCGGAAAATCACACGTATCACTGTGGCGGGAGGCATCCCCCTCGGCTACGGTTATCCATTTCAGATACCAAAACAATCAATAAGGATCGGCCATGTGGCAGCGAGCTAAAATCGTGGTTCTGGCGCTGGGGCTGATAATAAGCCATCAGGTTTTCGCTGGAAGTGCATGGGACAGTTATAAGGCGCGTTTTTTGATGCCGGACGGTCGCATCATTGATACCGGCAACAACAGCGTGAGCCACACCGAGGGGCAGGGCTTCGCCATGATGATGGCGGTGCGCAACAACGATCGCGCCGGTTTTGACAAAATCTGGGCCTGGACGAAAAAGAACCTGCAAAACCCGCAGACGGGGCTGTTCTACTGGCGCTTTAACCCGGTGGCGGCCGATCCGGTTATGGATAAAAACAATGCCACCGACGGCGATACTTTTATCGCCTGGGCGCTGTTAAAGGCGGGCACCCAGTGGAACGACAGCAGCTATCTGAACGCGTCGGACGCGATTACCAAAGAGCTGGTGGCCCGCAACGTCATCAGCTTTGCCGGTTATCGCGTGATGCTGCCCGGTGCGAAAGGCTTTAACCTCAACAGCCACGTGAATCTGAACCCGTCGTACTTTATCTTCCCGGCCTGGGAGGATTTCGCGAAGCGCAGCCATCTGACGGTGTGGCGTGACCTGATTAACGACGGACAGAAGCTGCTGGTGAAAATGCGCTTCGGTAACACCCAGCTCCCGGCGGACTGGGTCTCACTGTACGCCGACGGGCGCGTAACCCCGGCCAAAGAGTGGCCTGCGCGTTTCAGCTACGACGCCATCCGCGTGCCGCTGTACATCAAATGGTATCAGCCCACCAGCCCGCTGATGGCGCCGTATACCGCTTACTGGGGACGTTTTGCCCGGACCCAGACACCGGCGTGGGTGAATGTCACCACCGGCGATCCGGCGCCTTATATGATGGCCGGCGGCTTGCTGGCGGTGCGTGACCTGGCGATGGGACAACTCCCGCCGGGCGAGCCGCAGATCACGGCTCAGGAGGATTACTACTCCGCAAGCCTGAAGATGCTGGTGTCGCTGGCAAGATAAGTTTTCCCCTTGGGTAGGATTCTGGAAAGCGCCTCGCAAGAATGACCTGCGGTGGCGCTTTTTGTTTTGTGTGGGAGAGAGCAGGGCGTAAAGTCTCCTCGTTGCGGTAAAACCTGCAACCGGGCGTAGGAACCCGAACAACTCAACTGCGGTACAGGTTTCTGTATCGGGCCAGCGCACACCGCTGTAAAATCATCGGTGGCGCTGGCAGGGCAGCCGAAAGGCTGGCCGGTTGCCGTTGAGTTCCGGTTCCTAACCCTGTCAGCGCTGCCACTCTCCTGAGCTTAGGAACTCAGGTTGTGGCTCATTAAACTCAACGGAGGATGCCTTATGGCTACGATCCCAACCCTGTCTTACCCCGAATCTGACGAAAGCGTTATCCGCCACTTGCTCAACTCGCCCCTGCCTCTCTCTGCTGACCTGTTTGAGGTCACGGATCGTTGCGCGGCCCTAGTGACGGTTCTGCTTGAAACTAAAGAAATTGCCGCGCGTCTGGCATTATGCGGACGGCTGTCGCACGTGCTCACTCGACTGGCGCAACTGTGTGATGAAGATTTACCGCCGCACCTGATCGCCCAGCTTACCGTTGATGAATTGCCGGATTCCGCCATGCCGCACTGCTGGCAGGAAACGTACCTGGTAGTGGAGTATCTCCAGTCGCTGAACCGGGCGCTATTGGGAAATACGCTGCCGGGTGAAGTGGCGCAGGACCTGACCGGGCTGCTGCACGATCTGGTGTATATCTTGCGGGATTATGTGAGGGAGCCGTACCGAACGCACTGAGTGTAGAGAGAGGGAGGCTGGCGGTAAACGCCAGCCTGGATTGAGTTAGTCCGTACCGCTGGCATACAGTTCGATGACCGGAAAGACAGCAGTACCTTTTGATGAATACATCACCGAATTGGTGAAGTTATAGATTTTACCTTTCACGCGAACCGTTACCAGCCGTCCAATTTTAGTAACGGTGGCTGTACCCGTATCCGCCGTCAAAAAGGGCTTCATGTCACCCACGTCTCTAAGGGGGGCTTCTGAGTATTCGCCCGATAAATAGTAACGGAAGACGTCAGACACGGTCGCGTTTCCTCCCTGATACTGTGTGATATACAGCCAGGTGTTTTCATTCAGCTGTTTTGATGCGTACAAGCGATCGTTATAAGGCTCGCTGAGGCTGTACTGGTAAATCACAAAACAGATCACCAGCAGAAGCAGAACAAGAGTCAGGGTACGGTGTAGGGCTTTAATAACCGTGCTGTATCGCATAATCAATACCTTGCTTAATCCATTTTTGGTCTTCTGGATCGTCTCCATACGGAGGTATTTCCCACCAGTGGCCCCATTTTTCTACATTAGATGTACCTGCCCTTGATTGCGCGAAACCAGCTCCTCTCAACAAAATCGCAGGTGGTATCCCGCTTACATAACCCGTAGCACCGTAATTAAAATTCCCAAAATCTGCCCATAGCCTGTTTTTCTTTTTGTAATCCCATGGACCACCATTTCTGACTTTATTATAAAACCAGTAATACGTGGTTGGGGTTGCCATTCCTTTGCACATTCCCAGTGCTTTAGCTTCCATTATGTTTTTACGCAGCAGTGAAAAACCGCTGGGAGGCATGATTGGAATAATAGCCATTACATATCCTTATGCCGTCTTACGTTCGTTCCATGAATCTGAAAAAATTAGATTCCCATCACAATGTTTCCAGGTGATTTTTTCATAACGGAATTCGACTTGCTCAAGATGGTTTTGGTGGAGAGTGGCGGGATCTTTGCAGTCATGCATTATTGGTGCGACGGATACGACTCTGACGTTCTCCAGCAGCATATTGAAGTACTCAACTTCCTGCCCGCCATCGTTGATTTTGTACCATTTTAACTCTGCGGATTTTAACGTTTGTCCGGTAGCGACTGCTTTATACAGGTACGTTGATGAGCTATCAAACTCCTTTTCGATGATAAAAGAACCATGGATTCGATTGCCTGTAATCCTTCCCGTATTATTATCGGTTGGAGTATATAAGCGGTGACTGAAACCAATTACCTCTACACTACCTTCGCGATCTCTTACGTCAGACGAGCCTTTGATTAACGCACCGCCATCATCCTTTAAAAATAAGTACGCTGGTATAGCCATTCTGGTTAACTCCATTTAGATGAGAAATTAAACAGACAATACGATGACATGATTTTACAAAATGTAATTTTTTATATCTCAGAAGTTACCTTGATAGGCTTCTGTAATAATTAAGCCCAAGAAATTTGATTATTGTATATGTTTATTCTGTTTTGCAGCGGTGCGAGAAGCGATTTATAAACCAGTGAACAAGATGGGGATGCGAGAGAAACGAACATTTCTGGTTTGCTGATGACAGGATGGAACAGAGCATGTCACGAATGGAATCTAAACAAAAAGGACTTAGCCAGTTTCCTGTCTAAGTCCTGATATTTGGTGGCCCCTGCTGGACTTGAACCAGCGACCAAGCGATTATGAGTCGCCTGCTCTAACCACTGAGCTAAGGGGCCGTGGCGGAGGATTATAAAGTAACTCCTCGCGGCAATCCAGCCATACGCACCTGCCTGCTGTTTTTATAAACAACGCATTTTCAATCTTTTATACTTTCAGGGTGATCCATTCATAGGGAGTAAAAATGATCAGCGATATCCTTGCGCCAGGCCTGCGGGTTGTGTTCTGCGGCATCAATCCGGGCAAGTCTTCTGCCCATACCGGTTTTCACTTTGCGCATCCTGGTAATCGCTTCTGGAAGGTGATTTACCAGGCCGGGTTTACCGATAAATTACTCAAGCCGGAAGAGGAGCAGCAGCTGCTGGATACCCGCTGCGGCATTACCATGCTGGTGGAGCGGCCCACGGTGCAGGCAAGCGAGGTCAACCTGCATGAGCTGCGCAGCGGCGGGCGGGAGTTAATCAAGAAGATTGAGGACTATCAGCCCGCGGCGCTGGCGATCCTCGGCAAGCAGGCCTACGAGCAGGCATTCAGCCAGCGTGGGGTGCAGTGGGGGAAGCAGAACATCATGATAGGCGCCACGCAGGTTTGGGTGCTGCCCAATCCAAGCGGGCTGAACCGGGCGACGCTGGAGAAACTGGTGGAGGCGTACCGGGAGCTGGACGAGGCGCTGGTAGTGCGGGGGCTTTAGGGGCCTCTGCGGCCTGATGCCCTCACCCTGGCCCTCTCCCACAGGGAGAGGGAATAAACAAAAAAAAAGCTCCCGATTGGGAGCTTTTTTTAACATCAGGACCGTTAGTCGTCCAGGAAGCTACGCAGCACTTCAGAGCGGCTTGGGTGGCGCAGTTTGCGCAGCGCCTTCGCTTCGATCTGACGGATACGTTCGCGGGTAACGTCGAACTGTTTACCCACTTCTTCCAGCGTGTGGTCGGTGTTCATATCGATACCGAAACGCATACGCAGGACTTTCGCTTCGCGGGCGGTCAGGCCAGCCAGAACGTCGTGGGTGGCGGCACGCAGGCTCTCGGTGGTGGCAGAGTCCAGCGGCAGCTCGAGGGTGGTATCCTCGATGAAATCACCCAGATGCGAATCTTCATCGTCGCCGATTGGCGTTTCCATGGAGATTGGCTCTTTGGCGATTTTCAGCACCTTACGGATCTTGTCTTCCGGCATCAGCATGCGCTCGGCCAGCTCTTCCGGCGTCGGCTCGCGGCCCATCTCCTGCAGCATCTGGCGGGAAATACGGTTGAGCTTGTTGATGGTCTCAATCATATGCACCGGAATACGGATGGTGCGCGCCTGATCCGCGATAGAGCGGGTAATCGCCTGACGGATCCACCAGGTTGCGTAGGTGGAGAACTTGTAACCACGACGGTATTCGAACTTATCAACCGCTTTCATCAGACCGATGTTACCTTCCTGAATCAGATCCAGGAACTGCAGACCGCGGTTGGTGTATTTCTTGGCGATGGAGATAACCAGACGCAAGTTCGCTTCAACCATCTCTTTCTTCGCACGGCGGGCTTTCGCTTCACCGATGGACATACGACGGTTGATGTCTTTCACCTGCTCGATGGTCAGGCCGGTCTCTTCTTCAATCTGCTGCAGTTTCTGCAGGCCACGATGTACGTCGTCAGCCACGTCGCGCAGTTTTTCAGACCACGGCTTGTTCATCGCGATAGCCGCGTTGAACCAGGTTTCGCTGGTTTCGTTGCCGGTGAACAGGGTGATGAAGTTCTTCTTCGGCATTTTGCACTGTTCAACGCACACTTTCATGATGATGCGTTCCTGGGTACGTACGCGATCCATCATTACGCGCATGCTGTTAACCAGGTAGTCGAACTGTTTTGGCACCAGGCGGAACTGTTTGAACACTTCAGACAGCTTCAGGATCTCTTCCTGAGCGGCGGCATGGCTGCGACCTTTGGCTTTGATGGTGTCGCGCGTCACTTCGTACTGGGTACGCAGCTCGGCAAACTTCTCACGTGCCAGTTCAGGGTCGATGCTGTTGTCGTCATCGCTGCTGTCGTCATCGCCATCTTCGTCGTCTTCGTCTTCGTCATCATCCATCTCTTCCTGAGACAGTTCAGAACCGACGTGCGTCGCCGTTGGAGCCATGTCTTCTTCCGCGTTCGGATCGACAAAACCGGTGATCAGATCGGACAGGCGCGCTTCTTCAGCCTCAACACGATCGTACTGCTCGAGCAGATAGGTGATCGCTTCCGGGTATTCGGCAACGGAGCACTGAACCTGGTTGATCCCGTCTTCGATGCGTTTTGCGATGTCAATTTCGCCTTCGCGGGTCAACAGTTCAACGGTACCCATTTCGCGCATGTACATGCGAACCGGGTCGGTGGTGCGGCCGATTTCAGACTCAACGCTCGACAGAACCTGTGCAGCAGCTTCTTCTGCATCTTCGTCGGTGTTGTTTGAGTTTTCAGCAAGTAACAGATCATCGGCATCAGGGGCTTCTTCCATCACCTGAATACCCATGTCGTTGATCATTTGGATGATGTCTTCGATCTGATCGGAGTCGACGATATCTTCCGGCAGATGGTCATTGACCTCGGCATAGGTCAGATAGCCTTGCTCCTTACCACGTTGGACAAGAAGTTTCAGCTGTGACTGCGGGTTTTGCTCCATAAGACGGTATCCACACTTATTCGTTTGATTGGTGTCGGCGATACGGCTGCCAACCTTTAAAGCGAGGGCGTACTTGTATTTTTGCCGCTGCCTCTCAGTGCGGCTGTCGGGATCTACCCGAACGATATTCGGCACTTAAGCCGTTAAATACTTCATCCTTCACGTTGTCTCTGCGTTAGCTGCGTTCTCTCATCCTGGTCATGTACTTATGTACACTCCCAGGCGTTCGCTCACTTGCTGCCTTAATACAACGCGAATGATTTTGTCTTTCGCTTTCTTTTCTATTTCTTCGCCAGTTCCTGGTTAATCATCCAGAGCTCCCGGCGTTCTTCGCTGCTTAAACCCTGTGTGCGCTCGCGAGCAATCAACTCATCCTGGCGCAGTTCAAGCATCGAATCAAA
This sequence comes from Leclercia adecarboxylata, assembly GCF_023639785.1. Classification (NCBI taxonomy): domain Bacteria; kingdom Pseudomonadati; phylum Pseudomonadota; class Gammaproteobacteria; order Enterobacterales; family Enterobacteriaceae; genus Leclercia; species Leclercia adecarboxylata. The sequence goes on along the minus strand of NZ_CP098325.1, from coordinate 3,990,755 downwards.
CATATGGTTGAGCGAGTCGGTGAAGGTCTCTTCAGCGATATCTTTATCTGCTATATCGTCCCACATCGACAGTTTTTCAAGGGTTGCGGACGCTTTTGTTCCGCGATAGTGCTCTAAAAGTTGCCCTGTGGTCAGACCTGGCTGTGACAAACAAGTGTTGACCAGTTCTGCAAATAAGCCAAGTCCGGGCAGCTTTTCGTGGTTCAAACCCTCAAGAGACGGCACGCGTGGGGCCAGTTCCGGGTTTTGTACCAGCAGTCCTATCAGTATACGCATGGTTGTGCGTTTTAGCTGAGGCGCAGGGCGAACCGCTCCGCTTTCAGCCAGTTTTGGCATTAAACGTTCAAGCTGGCTGTCATCCAGGATGCCGAGCTTCTTACCCAGCTCCTGGCGCAGATAGATGCGTAACGTTTCGCCGGGCACCTGGGTGATCAACGGCAGCGCCAGCGTACTGAGCTGCGCACGGCCATCCGGGGTGCTCAAATCCACCTGCGGCATCAGGCTGTTAAACAGAAACGTGGAGAGCGGCTGAGCCTGCTCCATCCGCGCTTCAAATGCCGCTTTGCCCTCTTTACGCACCAGCGTATCCGGGTCTTCGCCGTCGGGCAGGAACATAAAGCGCAACTGGCGCCCGTCGGTCATATAGGGTAGTGCCGTTTCCAGCGCCCGCCATGCGGCTTCGCGTCCGGCCCGGTCGCCGTCATAACAGCAGACGACCGTGTTGGTCACCCGGAACAGCAGCTGAATATGGTCGGCGGTGGTGGAGGTCCCCAAAGACGCGACGGCATAGTTAATGTCGAACTGCGCCAGCGCCACCACATCCATATAGCCTTCGACAACCAACAGCCGCTGCGGTTCAGCGTTATCCTGCTGGGCTTCATACAGGCCGTACAGCTGGCGGCCTTTATGGAAAATATCCGTTTCCGGGGAGTTGAGGTATTTCGGCAGGGCATCACCCAGCACGCGGCCACCAAAACCAATTACCCGGCCACGCTTGTCACGAATGGGGAACATCACCCGTTCGCGGAAGCGGTCATAGCTACGTCCCTGGTCGTTGGTGACCAGCATGCCCGCGTCGATGAGTGATTTACGATCTTCGCTATTGCCGCCAAAACGCTTTAACACGTTATCCCAGCCGGGAGGGGCGTAACCAATAGCGAAACGCGCAATGACATCGTCGCTCAGACCGCGCTTGTTCAGATACTGACGCGCAGGCTCAGCAGCAGGTTGCTTAAGAGACTGTTGGTAAAACGAATTCAGGCCATCCATCAGCTGATACAGCGTTTGACGTTGATGACGCTCTATCTGACTTGGCCCACTGCCTGCTTCATACGGCACTTCAAGGTTGTGCATGGCAGCCAGCTCTTCGACGGTTTCAACGAACTCGAGCTTGTCGTAGTTCATCAAAAAGTCGACGGCGTTGCCGTGCGCGCCACAGCCGAAGCAGTGGTAGAACTGCTTTTCACCGTTAACGGTGAAAGAGGGGGTTTTTTCGTTATGGAATGGACAGCACGCGTGATAGTTCTTGCCCTGCTTTTTCAGCTTTACCCGCGCGTCGATAAGATCGACGATGTCGGTTCTTGCAAGCAGATCGTTGATGAATACGCGTGGGATTCGTCCAGCCATAGGCCCCAGAAATTTTTAGGAACTCATAAACGAAAACAAGCCGCGCATTCCTTCCGGAAGCACGGCCTTACGACTACTACTCTGTCTGACGATTGAGGACGTGCGTCCTCAATAGATTAGTACAGACGAGTACGGCGTGCGTTTTCGCGAGCCAGTTTCTTCGCGTGACGTTTCACAGCAGAAGCTTTAGCGCGCTTACGTTCAGTCGTTGGTTTTTCATAGAACTCACGACGACGAACTTCAGCCAGAACACCTGCTTTCTCGCATGAACGCTTGAAGCGACGCAGTGCTACGTCGAACGGCTCGTTTTCACGTACTTTAATTACCGGCATGTAACTCTCACCTTTATAAATTCGGTTTGCCGCTGGCATCAACGCCAGCTTATTTCAAAATGGTGCGGAATTTTACTGCAATTGCTGCTGCTTTGTAAAGCACCGCGGCCGTTTTTGAAAGGGACTTTTATAAGGGTGAGGAGTATACACGAAGAGAACTCCAGGGGTGAGGAAAGTTTTACATCAACCCGCCCAGGCTCTACACTGCGCGGTATCTGAGTGAGGTAAAACAAGTCATGCGTGTACTGGGTATTGAAACATCCTGCGATGAAACCGGCATCGCGATTTACGATGATGAAAAAGGGCTGGTCGCCAACCAACTGTATAGTCAGGTAAAATTACATGCCGACTACGGCGGCGTGGTGCCGGAGCTGGCCTCCCGCGACCATGTGCGTAAAACGGTGCCCCTGATCCAGGCGGCGCTGAAAGAGGCAGGCTTTACGGCGAAAGATATCGACGCCGTGGCCTACACGGCCGGTCCAGGCCTGGTGGGCGCGCTGCTGGTGGGGGCCACCATCGGACGATCCCTCGCCTTCGCGTGGGATGTACCGGCGATCCCGGTTCACCATATGGAAGGGCATCTGCTGGCACCGATGCTGGAAGAGAATCCCCCTGAATTTCCGTTTGTCGCGCTGCTGGTTTCCGGCGGCCATACCCAGCTGATTAGCGTGACCGGTATCGGTCAGTATGAGTTGCTGGGTGAATCCATTGACGATGCGGCGGGTGAAGCCTTTGATAAAACCGCCAAGCTGCTGGGACTCGATTACCCGGGCGGTCCGATGCTGTCGAAGATGGCGGCGCAGGGCACGGAAGGGCGCTTTGTCTTCCCGCGTCCGATGACCGACAGGCCAGGGCTGGATTTCAGCTTCTCGGGCCTGAAAACCTTCGCGGCAAATACTATCCGTAATAATGAAGGCGACGATCAGACTCGCGCCGACATTGCGCGTGCTTTTGAAGATGCGGTGGTGGATACGCTGATGATCAAGTGCAAGCGCGCGCTGGATCAGACCGGCTTTAAGCGCCTGGTGATGGCGGGCGGCGTCAGCGCTAACCGTACCCTGCGCGCGAAGCTCGCCGAGATGATGCAAAAACGCCGGGGTGAAGTGTTCTATGCCCGCCCGGAATTTTGCACCGATAACGGCGCGATGATCGCCTATGCCGGAATGGTGCGTCTGAAGTCGAACGCCACGGCAGATCTCAGCGTCTCTGTGCGCCCGCGCTGGCCGCTGGCGGAGTTACCCGCCGCGTGATGTAAGCCTTGCCCGGATGTCAGAGTGCGATATCGAACATCCGGGTTTTCGCCAGCAGGCAGTAAAGCTGGCAATCATTTTTCACCCGCAGTTTCTCCATCGCCCGCATTTTATGTGCGCTCACGGTTTTGATGCTCAGATGCAGACGCCGTGAGATATCCGTCAGGCTAAGCCCCTTGCAGATCAAACGCAGCACTTCCGTTTCTCGCGGTGAAAGGGCGTCGTTATCTGCGCCTTTCTGGAAAAGCGTGTTCATCAGCGTGCGCTCAACAAAGACTTCGCCGCTCATCACCGACTGAAGCGCCTGGCGAAGGATCGTCTCATTCATATTCTGGCTCAGATACGCGCTGGCCCCCGCCTCCAGCGACAGACGGATGATAAGCGGGTTGGTATCGGGCGAGAGCATAACGATTTTAAGCGTCGGATAGTGATGCACTAACCATTTCACCAGCGCCAGGCCTTCCATATCGTTTAGCGAACGGATAAGGGTATATCCCAGGAATAAAACATCCGTTGGCTGCCGGGCAAGCAGGGCGATTAACTCGCCCGTTGTGGCCGCTTCACCCGAAATGTAAACGTCATCAAGGATGGCATCAGCAGCGCGCGCGTCGCTGTTCATGATCATAGCGTGCACGCCCCGACGAATAAGGGGGTGTCCATCCGCAATTACAATATTAATGGTCATTGGATTCCTGACGCGTTTATGCGAGGTTGAGGGTGATAACAGGAATATATTTTACAGGAAGAGAATAATGGCCTACTGGTGATATAAAAACATTAATAGCATAAACTGTACTTGATTTATCTTTTTTTAAACTTCACGCGCTTAATTTGGTTATTTTTATCCTCGCTTCTTGTTGACATATTTTTCCGGGTCGTTGTTTGCGGGGGAATTGTGGTGGCGAGATTGTTCTTGTTTTTTTGAAAGAAGACTCTCATTGGCCGAGGTGTAATTTTCATTCATGCTGAAAATCAGGAAGGTTATTTATAATATGTCATAAAGGAACGTTGGCTAAAATGAAAAAAAGTATTTTATCACTGTTGATTTGCGCAGCCATTACCTGCGCCGCACATGCGGAAACCGCCCCTCAAATACAGCTCGCCGATGAAGGCGTGGCATACGACTCGATTGTGATTAAGCTGAAACCCGATGCAGATTTAGCAGACCAGTCGGCACTGAAACTGAACGACCCTGCACTCACTGTCGCCGCTATGTATCCTGTCGATAAAAACGCTGGCGAGGCCGCTGCCGAAATGACAGCGCTGAATAAGCGCTATGGTTTTGATCGTTACTTACGTATTACCTTACCGGGTAATCAGATTCAAAATAAAAACTATATCAACAGCATTATTAATGAGCTGGAACACAATCACAATATTGAATCCGTTTATCCTGAAGCCATTCCTGTTTCGTTGGACGAAACGCCGGAAGGGGACTTACCCGCAAAACCTAAATTAAAATCGGCGATTAACGGTACCCTGGGTGCAGCGGCTATCGCCGATTATCGTAATAAGCAGGATTATTTAAAGTCGCCTCTTGAAAAGCGGGCGGACTATTATATGGGCGGAATTAACCGCGACAGCGTCAATTCCTACAAAGGCAGTGACGGTGAAGGCGTTACCATTGTCTCTTCCGAAAACTGCGCATGGAATGGCAGCCACCTGAATTTACCGCCTGTTGCGTTCAGTCAGGGGAGTGCGACCAGTACGGCAACTACGTGCAAGGAGCGGGAACATAATACCGCTTCTGTCGGGATCCTGGCCGCGCGGGATATCGGCACCGGCGTGCGTGGTATCACCTGGAAAAGCAAGGTCGCCTATGCAAGTTGGCCGTCATCATATCTGTATAATTTGATCCCGCAGCTAAACGCGGGGGACGTTGTTTCGCTGAACATGCAAACCTATGGCGGTGAAGTGGCCGGGACCTGCAAATCGGCCTGCTATGTGCCTATTGAAAACGATCAGGGCTATTTCAACGTCATCAAAGCGCTTACCGATAAAGGCGTTTTTGTGGTGACCTCTGCGGGTAACGGAAACATTAACCTTGATGCGCCGGGCTTTAACGGCAAATTCGACACCCATGTACGTGATTCCGGGGCGATTATCGCCGGGGCGTTCTGCGCAAAAACGGGGCAGAGAGCCAACTTTAGTACCTACGGCAAGCGTGTGACCAGTTCATCATGGGGCTGCAGCGATGTCTTCACGACGGGTTATGGCGCGTTTATTAACACGCTGAATGCCAACTACACCCACTCCTTTGGTGGGACCTCGTCATCCACACCGATTGTCGCCGGTGTGGTTGCCAGCCTGTCGGGGATTGCTAAAGCCCACGGTATTACGGTGACGCCTCTACAGATGCGCCAAATTCTGCAGGAAACCGGTACGCCTGCCGCGAGTGGTACTTCGGCGATTATCGGTACGCAGCCGGATATGGAGCGTGCCGTGGCTAAAATTATGGCACTGAAGAACGGCGGTGAAACGCTGCCAGCCCCAACGGCAGCAGCGGGGGCAGATTACACCATGGTCTCGTCGGCAACGGGCATCAGTACCTATCCGCTGGATGGCAGCAAGAGTCTGAATGCGAAATCCTGGAACTGGAGCGTAACCAAAGGCGCAGGCACCTTCTTTGTCGAAGAGAAGCTGAACGGCACGCTGGTGAACAGCGTCAACAGTGCGCATGCTTATGCGGTTATTCCGGCGAACAGTGAAGGTGAAGCGACCTATACGCTGACCACTACCGGTGCAGATGGCCGCACGGCACAGGACAGCATGACCATCAGGGTCACTAAACCGGCCGTTCCGGCGCAGGACGAGACCCCGGCGAAAGACGAAACGCCAGCGCAGGACGAAACTCCGGCTAAAGACGAAACGCCAGCGCAGGATGAAACCCCGGCTAAAGACACCACCCCGGCTTACAATCCAAAGATTGCCTATCCGGTGAAGTGCACCAAAGTGTCGCACAACGGCAAAATCTGGTTTAACCAGTGGTACGTGAATCCGGGTCAGGAAGAGCCCGGTAAAGGCGGCACGTGGGGCGTGTGGCGCGCGCAAGGCGCCACGGGCAACAGCTGTAAATAAGTGTGCAAAGCCTGGCGTAATGCCAGGCTTTTTTTTTACACCTTCAGCATCCCTTTCTCTTCCAGGAAGCTAATGATGGTCGCCAGCCCGTCACCCGCTTTCAGGTTGGTGAAGGTCCATGGTCGTTCGCCGCGCATGCGGTTAGTGTCGCGCTCCATCACCTCCAGCGAGGCGCCCACGTACGGGGCGAGATCCGTTTTGTTGATCACCAGGAAATCGGATTTGGTGATCCCCGGCCCGCCCTTGCGCGGGATCTTCTCGCCTTCCGCCACGTCGATCACGTAGATCGTCAGATCCGCCAGCTCCGGGCTGAAGGTGGCGCTCAGGTTGTCGCCGCCGCTTTCCACAAAGATCAGATCCAGATTGCCGAACTTTTCGCTTAACGCTTCCACCGCCGCCAGGTTCATCGAGGCATCTTCGCGGATCGCGGTATGCGGACAGCCGCCGGTCTCTACTCCCACGATGCGCTCCGGCTCCAGTGCCCCCGCCTCGGTGAGGATGCGCTGATCCTCTTTGGTGTAGATATCATTGGTGACCACCGCCAGGTGATAGGTGTCGCGCATCGCTTTACACAGCGCTTCCAGCAGGGCAGTTTTACCCGAACCTACCGGGCCGCCGACGCCCACGCGCAGGGGGTGTTTGTACTCAGACATAGAGACTCCTCAGGAACGGAATAACCGTGAATATTGTGTTTCGTGTCGCGCCGAGGCGATGGCCGCAAGCGGTGTGGCCGCACCCAGCTCGTCATCGCTGCGCAGCAGCGCCTGCTCAAGCCCGTCGGCATAGCGGTCGCAGAGTTCGATAATCAGCTGCTGGGCGGCCTGTTGCCCAAACGGCACCAGCTTTACGCCCGCCATCACCGCGCTTTCGATCCAGCTGTAGCCGAGGCTCAGCGCCATCTCGCGCATGCCGATACCCCAACGCACCCCGAGCCACGCCATTCCGCACAGCTGGCTGCGGGCAAAGAGCGACAGCCATTCGGGCGGACACTCCGGCTCCCAGTGCTTAATCAGCCGGGTGAACGCCGCGCCGCGGTTGCGTTCTTCCTCGCGCAGCTCCCGGGTCTCCCGGCAGGCAAGCAGCCAGGCGGTCCAGTGCGAGGCGGCTGCTATATCGTGCAGTTCGCAGGCGTGGTACAGGCGGTAAAACAGCGGCAGATCGACGCAGAAAAAGCCCTGATCCATCTGCTGGCACTGCCAGCGCTTAAAGGCGTCGGCAGTCGTGATCCAGCCCGCTTCCACCGCCCACTCCAGCCCCTGGGACCAGGTAAAAGAGCCCACCGGCAGGCTGCTGCTGGAGAGCTGCATCAGGCGCAGCCACTGGCGGGACGACGTCATCAGCTCATCAGCGCCAGCAGGGCCGAGGCGATAAGCCCGCCGCCGAAGGTTTTACGCAGCCCGTCATGGCGGCGCAGCAGCATGCCCGCAGCAAAACTTGCGCACAGCACCGCGGCGCTGGCGAGCATAAAGCCGCTGGTGAAAAGCCAGAAGCTGTGGCCCGCCATCTCCACGCCGTGCGCCCAGCCGTGGAACATCGCCAGCGCCGGCACGGCCAGCAGCAGGCGGTTTTCGGTTTTGAACATCATGACGCCACACACCGCCAGCGAGGCGATAATCAGCATCTCCATGCCGCTAAAGCCGCCCAGCAGGCTGCCCGCCACGGCACCGGCCAGCATCATGCCGAGGGTGGCAAAAGGCATCAGCAGCTTACGGCCACTCAGGGCGGCGAGCACGCCTGCGCCGGTCAACATCAGCAGATGATCGAGCCCGGTCAGAGGATGGAAAAAGCCCGCCTGAAAGCTGTCGGCGCCGTGTCCCGGATGGGCCAGGGCGGGCAGGGAGAAGGCCAGCAGAAGCAGGGGTAACAACGTGCGCATGGTGAATCCTTAATGTGAATGAGCGTGTGAGTGCGAATGTGAGTGCCCTTCGCTGGCGTAGGCGCCCGCTTCCGGTTCAAAAGGCAGGGTGGCGAAAGCCACCTCCAGACCCAACAGGTGCAGCATTTCGTCGAGCACGTGATCGTGGTGGTAGCGCAGCTCGCCGGGCATGATCTGCAGCGGGACGTGGCGGTTGCCCAGGTGATAGCAGGCGCGGGCCAGCAGGAACGGATCGGTGCAATACACCACCGACAGCGGTTCGGGCGCGGCGATGACTTCCACCACTTCCTGACCATCATCACTGGCAAGCAGATCGCCGCCCCGCAGCAGCAGGCCGCGCGGCAGCATCAGACCGGCGTCACGGCCATCGTTAAGCACCACGCGGGCGCGGCTTTTTACCCGCACATCAATGGGCAGCGTCACCTGTGCGGTCACGGGATGGGGATGATCAAGGCGTTGAGTTAAGGCGATCATAGAGGCTCCTCAGAACAGGAAATAGCGTTGCGCCATCGGCAGGACGTCTGCCGGTTCGCTGGTAATCAGTTCCCCGTCAATGCGCACCTCGTAGGTTTGCGCATCGACGGTAATGTTCGGCTGCAGGCCGTTGTGGATCATGTCGGCCTTTTTCACCGTCCGGCAGCCTTTGACCACGGCGATGGCGCTCTGCAGGTTCAGCTGCTGGGCAATGCCGTTATCGGCGGCGGCCCGGGAGAGAAACGTCAGACGGGTGGCGTGGCGGGCCGCACCCAGCGCGCCAAACATCGGCCGGTAGTGCACCGGCTGCGGCGTCGGGATCGAGGCGTTGATGTCGCCCATCGGCGCGCAGGCAATCATCCCGCCTTTGACGATGGTGGCGGGCTTCACGCCGAAGAAGGCCGGGGACCAGACCACCAGGTCCGCCAGCTTTCCGGCCTCAACCGATCCGACTTCATGGGCGATGCCGTGGGTCAGCGCCGGGTTGATGGTGTACTTGGCGATATAGCGCTTCACGCGCAGGTTATCGTTATCACCCGTCTCCTCCGCCAGCGGGCCGCGCTGGACCTTCATGCGGTGCGCCACCTGCCAGGTACGGATAATCACTTCCCCCACGCGGCCCATCGCCTGCGAATCTGACGAGGTGAGCGAGAATGCGCCGATATCGTGCAGCACGTCTTCTGCCGCAATGGTCTCCCGGCGAATGCGCGATTCGGCAAAGGCCACATCCTCGGCGATGTCCGGGTCGAGATGGTGGCAGACCATCAGCATGTCCAGATGCTCGTCTATGGTATTAACCGTGTAGGGCAGCGTCGGGTTGGTGGAGGAGGGCAGAATGTTGGGATGCGCGCAGGCGGTAATAATATCCGGCGCGTGGCCACCGCCTGCCCCTTCGGTATGGAAGGTGTGGATGGTGCGCCCGGCGATGGCCGCCAGAGTATCTTCCACAAATCCGCCCTCATTGAGGGTGTCGCTGTGCAGCGCCACCTGGATATCCATCTCATCCGCCACCGTCAGGGAGCAGTCGATGGCGGCAGGCGTGGAGCCCCAGTCCTCGTGGATTTTGAGGCCAATGGCACCGGCTGCAACCTGTTCGCGCAGGGCATCCGGGTTCGAGGCGTTGCCTTTACCCAGCAGGCCGACATTCACCGGCAAGGTGTCGATGGCCTGCAGCATGCGGGCGATATACCACGGCCCCGGCGTGCAGGTGGTGGCATTTGTGCCTGCCGCAGGACCGGTGCCGCCGCCAATCATGGTGGTGACGCCGGAGACCAGCGCCTCTTCCGCCTGCTGCGGGCAGATCCAGTGGATGTGGGTATCGACGCCGCCGGCGGTGACGATCTTCCCTTCGGCGGCGATCACTTCCGTGGCCGCGCCAATCGGGATCGTCACGCCGGGCTGAATGTCCGGGTTGCCCGCTTTGCCAATGGCGAAGATCCTGCCGTCTTTCACGCCGATATCAGCTTTGACGATCCCCCAGTGATCGACGATCAGCGCGTTGGTCAGCACCAGATCCACGCACTCCTGCGCCAGCATCTGCCCCTGGCCCATGCCGTCGCGGATCACTTTTCCGCCGCCGAATTTCACCTCTTCGCCGTAGATCGTCAGATCGTTTTCTACCTCGATCCACAGTTCGGTGTCGGCCAGCCGGACCTTGTCCCCGGTGGTAGGGCCAAACATGTCGGCATACGCCTGACGCGAAATTTCAGCCATGGTTGACCTCGCCCATCACTTCGCCGCGAAAGCCGACAATACGCTGTGCGCCAGACACCTGCACCAGCGTGACGGCACGCTTCTGCCCTGGTTCAAAGCGCACGGCAGTACCCGCGGCAATATTCAGCCGGTAGCCCCTGGTCGCCTCACGATCGAACTTCAGCGCCGGGTTCACCTCATAAAAGTGGTAATGGGATCCCACCTGGATCGGGCGGTCGCCATGGTTCTCGACGATCACCGTCAGGGTGTTGCGATCCGCATTAATAACGATCTGGCCGGGTTTTATCTGGTATTCACCTGGGATCATGCTGCCCCCTCAGAGGATCGGGTTGTGGACGGTGACGAGCTTGGAGCCGTCCGGGAAGGTGGCCTCCACCTGAATGTCCGGGATCATCTCCGGCACGCCCTCCATCACCTGCGCGCGGGTCAGGACATGGCGGCCCGCCTCCATGAGTTCCGCAACCGTCTGACCGTCGCGCGCGCCTTCCATAATGAAGGCGCTGATCAGGGCCACCGATTCCGGGTAATTGAGCTTTACGCCACGGGCGAGGCGACGCTCGGCCACCAGTGCGGCGGTAAACAGCAATAGCTTGTCTTTTTCTCTGGGGGTCAGTTCCATCGTGCTTCTCTCAGGTGTGCCAGATGCGGGGTGAGCAGGGCGCTCTGGCGGTGAGCTGCGGACGCAGGTGCTGCCAGATCTCGCGCATCGCCTGCTGGCAAATCAGGTTGTCATGGGCAAGAAAGCGCACCGACAGCAGGCCGTCGGTGAGTGTGGCTCCGGCAAAGCGCTGCAGTGGAGCCAGCAGCGCGCGGACGTCTTCCAGCTGCGCGTCACTGGCCGGATAAAACAGCAGCGTGCCGATCCACGGGTGTTCCGCCACCGGGGTGAGATCGCCATCGGCCAGATGCTGGCGTTCAATTAACAGCGGCTCGCCCTCAAGCCAGACTTCAAGGCGGCTTTCAATACGACCGTGGCTGAAGGTTTCGTTGATGACCGGGCGGCCCAGGCAAAACAGCTCCCAAGCCAGCAGCGTGCTGCTGCGCTGCAGATGAAACACCGAACGCAGGGCGGCGTTGCTGCCGGGAAAGAAAATGGTGTCCTGCGGCAGCCACTCGAGGGTCGCCTGTTCGTCCAGAGTGAAGTGTTGATCCAGCCGCGCCAGAGCGCCCGTGCTGCGATAGAACTTACTGGCGCCGGGCATGGTGATCAGCGCATGGCTTCCGGGCTCAAGATGGATCCTGATCGCCAGTTCATCTCCGCCGACAATCCCGCCGGGGGGATGCAGCAGATAGAGGTGGCAGGTTTCCCCTTCGGGATAGAACGGGCGTTGCACGGTGAGCGGCCCGACGTGGCGGGCAGAGTGGAGAAGGGTTTTTTCAGGCGTGTGGCAAAAGTGCAGGGCAAGGGATGCCTGCCAGCCTTTTGCCGTTTTTTCATGCGCCTGAGTTGCTGACATGCTTCGTCCATCTGCTCGCCGTTAGGGTTTTTTTAGTATGCCCTGGCGGAAATGAAGGCTGTCATATGAGTCGCTTATGGATGGGGGGCTATTGCCAGCGGGGATGAAGAATTTTGGGGCAACGATGGAAGGGTTCCGTTCACTATGGCTTCTCTGCTTTATATCCATTCCGCTGAGGTGAACGTCATATTCTGTTGGTCATAAAGTGAACGGAATAATTCCACTAAAACTAAATAAAAACCCTACCGCGGCTCTTTCTTCTTCCGCTTCAACTTGCTCCAGATCTTCGTCTCCTGACGCCGCCACAACCTCTGAATATTGTCATGATGACGCAACAGGATCAGACAAGAGAGCATCGACACCGGAAAGGTAAACTGCGGCTTAAACCACCAGACATAAAACGGCGCAATCAGCGCGCTGACGATGGCGCCAAGAGAAGAGTAACCGCTAAGCAACACGCTGAGCAGCCAGGTACCGGCCATCACGCCGGTCAGATCCCAGCCAATAGGTGCAATGGCACCGAATGCAGTGGCAACGCCTTTTCCGCCTTTAAAACCAAAGAAGACCGGCCAGATGTGGCCCAGGCAGGCGGCAATAGCAATCAGCCCCAGCCAGAACGGCGTGACGCCCAGTGCATACGCGCCCCAGACGGGAAGCATTCCTTTCAGTACGTCAAAAATCAAAACCGCTACGGCTGCTCCTTTGCCGCCAATTCGTAGTACATTGGTCGCCCCCGGATTCCCGGAGCCGCTCTCGCGTGGGTCAGGTAACCCGGCGATGCGGCAGACCAGAATGGCGCTGGAAATTGAGCCGCAAAGGTAGGCAAGGAGGATCATTCCAGGCGCGATTGCACTCATAACGCTGTTCCGTTTTGAAAATGTCGTTTTGTACTTAGCATCTGTGGATAATACGCATAATTCGCCGGGAGTGGTATCCGGTTTAGCCAAAAACCAGGCAGGTCGTGATGGATATAGTATTTATAGAGCAACTTTCGGTAATCACCACTATCGGGGTGTATGACTGGGAGCAGACCATCGAACAGAAACTCGTGTTCGATATCAAAATGGGCTGGGATAACGTCGCCGCCGCAAAAAGCGATGATGTGAACGACTGTCTGAGCTATGCCGACGTGAGTGAAGCGATCATCAGCCACGTGGAAGGCCAGCGTTTTGCGCTGGTGGAGCGCGTCGCGGAAGAGGTGGCGGAGCTGCTGCTGAGTCGCTTTAATTCCCCCTGGGTACGCATCAAAGTCAGCAAGCCTGGCGCGGTGGCGCGGGCCGCCAACGTCGGCGTCATTATTGAGCGTAGCCAAAATCTGAAAGGGAATATTTAACGGTATAATAGTTCAGCTAATTCCTGTTAAATCAGTCTTTCAGAGATTCTTTCTACGGTTACCCTTCGGGTAGCCTGTTTTTTTGTCTTTTTAGGGGTTAATTGATGAGCGATATACACTCCCTGCTGGTGGCAGCAATACTGGGTGTGGTCGAAGGATTGACAGAGTTTTTGCCGGTTTCCAGTACAGGCCACATGATCATTGTCGGCCACCTGCTGGGGTTCGAGGGCGAAACGGCGAAAACCTTTGAAGTGGTGATCCAGTTAGGATCCATTCTTGCGGTGGTGGTGATGTTCTGGCGTCGCCTGTTCGGCCTGATTGGCATTCATTTTGGCCATCCGCCGCATGAAGGTTCTGGTAAAGGGCGTCTGACGCTGCTGCACATTCTGCTCGGGATGATCCCGGCGGTGGTGCTGGGGCTGGTGTTGCACGATACCATCAAGTCACTGTTTAACCCGATAAACGTAATGTATGCCCTGGTGGTTGGCGGTTTCCTGCTGATTGCCGCCGAGCTGTTTAAGCCGAAAGAGCCGCGCGCACCGGGTCTGGATGACATGACCTACCGTCAGGCGTTTATGATTGGCTGCTTCCAGTGTCTGGCGCTGTGGCCGGGCTTCTCCCGTTCCGGGGCGACGATTTCAGGTGGGATGCTGATGGGCGTGAGCCGCTATGCGGCCTCTGAGTTCTCCTTCCTGCTGGCGGTGCCGATGATGATGGGCGCCACCGCGCTCGATCTCTACAAGAGCTACCACTTCCTGACCGCCAGCGACATCCCGATGTTTGCGGTGGGCTTTATCACTGCCTTTATCGTGGCGCTGATCGCCATTAAAACCTTCCTGCAGCTAATCAAACGCATCTCGTTTATCCCGTTCGCCATCTATCGCTTTATCGTGGCGGCCGCGGTGTACGTGGTCTTCTTCTGATTGCCCGCCCTCAGCCTTCGGGCTGGGGGCAGCGCTTTTCCTTCCAGTCTGCGACGGCCTTAATCCGCCGTTTTGTTAACTCTTCCCGAATCTCCGGGCCTTTAAATCCGGCCTCGACCACCGCTTTTGTCGGCACGGCTTTCGCCACCTCCCAGGCTTCGCGCAGCAACCGCCCCTGCGGGTAATCGCTGGCTTCAAACCCGGTGCGCCCGCGCACGTCGGCCTCGCTGGTTAAGGCGATCTGCTCCACGCGCTGCGGCTTACGCCAGGCATCAATGCTGTCGAACAGCTTAACGATGGTGGCCGGTTTGAGGATCGGGAAGGTGTGGATCAGGTCATGGAACTCGGCGACCAGCTTCGCCAGATCGCGGATCTCGTTGGGCACCCGCATCCGCTGGCAGACCTTTTCCACCAGACGCACGCCCGCCGGGCCGTGGCCGTGGTGACGTGGCCATAACTCAGGCGGGGTTAATCCCTTGCCGAGGTCGTGACAGAGGGTGGCAAAGCGGATATCCACCTCCGGGCTGAGCATCGCCGCCATGCTGAGGGTCATCAGGGTATGGATACCGGTATCGATCTCCGGGTGCCACTTCGCCGGGGCCGGTACGCCGAACAGGGCGTCCAGCTCCGGGAACAGCACCTTCAGCGCGCCGCAGTCGCGCAGCACCTGGAAATAAACCTGCGGATTGCGCGTGGTCAGCGCGTTTTCGGTCTCTTTCCACACGCGTTCGGGGGTAAGGTGTTCCAGCTCGCCCGCTTCGGTCATCGCGGCCATCAGCGCCATAGTTTCATCGGCGATGCGAAAGCTCAGATGGGCATAGCGGGCAGCAAAGCGCGCCACGCGCAGCACGCGGAGCGGATCTTCAGAAAAAGCGGGGGATACATGGCGCAGAATGCGGTTTTTCAGATCCGTCTGACCGCCATACGCATCAACAATATGGCCGTGTTCATCCTGCGCCAGAGCGTTGATGGTCAGGTCGCGGCGCTGCAGGTCTTCTTCGAGGGTAACGTCCGGGTCGGCATGGCAGATAAACCCGGTATAGCCAACACCGGATTTGCGCTCGGTACGCGCCAGAGCATACTCCTGGCGGCTTTCGGGATGCAGAAACACAGGAAAATCGCGGCCTACCTGCTGGTAGCCCGCATCAAGCATCTCCTGAGGCGTGGCTCCCACCACCACCCAGTCTTTATCTTTGACCGGCAGACCTAACAACGCATCACGAACCGCACCACCGACCAGATAAATCTTCACGCCACACTCTCCCGTATCAAAATGGCAATAATACGTAAGTGTGGCAGAGATAGCGATTTAGTTCATCCAGCGGTCTTTACGCTTACGGCTCGGCACCAGATGCGGCAACACCAGACCCAGCAGCAGGCCGATACCGAGCACGCCGCCGCCATACATAAACCACTGCATGATGATGGTGCGCTGTTTGTCATCCAGCTGCAGATTGGCAGCGCTCACCTTTTTCTGGGCGACGATCAGCTCGTTTTTCAGCTTCTGGTTTTCGTCTTTGAGACCGTTGATCACCCCGTCGCTCTGGGCCACTTTCTGCTGCATCTCAGCCGTGCGCTGATTCCAGGTGGCGTCGATGTTGGTGAGTTTGTCAGTCAGGGTTTTGACCTGGTTTTCCAGATCCGGCACGCGGGTGCGCAGGCTTGGGCTGGTGCTAAGCTCTTTCAGCGGGATCCAGGCGGTACGGCCGCTGCTGTCGCGCACCTGGCCATAGCTGGAGTCGGCGTTGCTCTGTAACAGCACCACTTCCTCGCCGGCATTAATCGTACCCACGAGGCGATAATTGTCACCCGGTCCACTGCGTACCCAGGTATTCAGTTCGTCAGAAACGTAGCGTTTCTCTTCAGCGTGGACCGCTGTCGCGGCGCTAAAGGCAAGTAATGTCAGTCCGATTAGGCGTAATTTAAGCATCAGGCAGTCGTTATTTTCATAAAAAGTGGAACGATAGTAGTGGTAACGGCTTCTCCACGCAAAGGATTCGTCAGCATTCGGAATCCTCCGTGTATTGTTTGCCACATTAACAAACTTTACGCCCGTCAAATTGCTCATTGCGTGGCAATCTGGCGCAAAATACTATCTACTGACAAAAAACTGGCGACTAAGTTCGCCTAAATTTACCCCGCAGTGCTGCAATCAAAAGAACAAGGCCATGGCTCAGGAAATCGAATTAAAGTTTATCGTTGAAAATGACAGCGTTGACGCGCTGAAAAACCATCTGCATCAGCTGACAGGTGAACATCACGCGCCGGTGCAACTGCTCAACATCTATTACGAAACCCAGGACCTGTGGCTGCGTCGCCATGATATGGGGCTGCGTATCCGCGGTGTAGATGGTCGCTACGAGATGACCATGAAAATCGCCGGTCGCGTGGTCGGAGGGCTGCACCAGCGCCCGGAATACAACATTGAAATTGACCAGCCTGCGCTGGATCTGGCGCGCTTCCCGGCGGAAGTGTGGCCGGACGGCCAGCTGCCTGAAGGGCTGCAGGAGAGCGCCAGCCCGCTGTTCAGCACCGATTTCTGGCGTGAAAAGTGGCTGGTAAACGAAGGTAAAAGCCGTATCGAAATCGCCCTCGACCGGGGCGAAGTGAAAGCGGGCGAGTTCCAGGAACCGATCTGCGAACTGGAGCTTGAGCTGCTGGAAGGCCACGCCGACGACGTGCTGAAGCTGGCGCGCAAACTGGTCACCCAGAGCGGCCTGCGTCAGGGGAGCCTGAGCAAGGCGGCCCGTGGCTATCATCTGGCCCAGGGCAATGCGCCGCGCACCCTGAAACCGCTTGAGATTATGCGCGTCGCGCCAAAATCGTCCATCGAGCAGGGGTTTGAAGCCTCGCTGGAGCTGGCGCTGAGCCAGTGGCAGTACCACGAAGAGCTGTGGATCCGCGGCGTGAAGGGGGCCAAAGCGGAGGTGCAGGCCGCGATTGCGCTGGTGCGTCACAGCCTGACGCTGTTCGGCGGCATTGTGCCGCGTAAAGCGAGTGCTCACTTACGCGATCTGCTGACCCAGACAGAGACCCTGATGGCGTCGGATGTCTCTGCCGAGACGGCGGTATACAGCCCGCAAACCGCCACCGCGAAACTGGCGCTGACCGAGTTTCTGGTGACCCGCGGCTGGCGTACCTTCCTGGATGCCAAAGCGCAGGCCAAAATTGCCGATAACTTCAAGCGCTTCGCCGATATTCATCTCTCCCGCCACGCGGCTGAACTGAAAACCATTTTCGCGCATCCGTTGGGCGACCAGTATGGCGATCAGCTGATTCGTCTGGCGCGTAACGTCGACAGCATGCTGCTTCTGTCCGGGGCGTATGACGGCCCGGTGGCCCGCGCCTGGCTGGAGAACTGGCAGGGGCTGCTGTATGCCATTAAGACCCGCCAGCACATTGAAATTGAGCATTTCCGTAACGAAGCCATTTCGCAGGAGCCATTCTGGCTGCACAGCGGAAAACGTTAACGCAGGCAAGGAACCCCAATGATGCCGCTTTCTTCACTTTTACAGCAGCAGTGGCAGACGGTATGTGAGCGTCTGCCGGAAGCATTACCCGCCTCGTCATTAAGCGAGCAGGCCCGGCAGATGCTGGCGTTCAGCGACTTTGTGCAGGAGAGCGTCACGGCCCATCCTGACTGGCTGACCGAACTTGAGGCCACGCCGCCCCGGGCGGATGAGTGGCAGCATTACGCCCGGTGGCTGGGCGACGCGCTGGCGGAGGTCAGCGATGAAGTCGCGCTGATGCGCGTGCTGCGCCATTTCCGCCGTCGGGTGATGGTGCGCATCGCCTGGGCGCAGGCGCTGATGCTGGTGAGTGAAGAGAGTACCCTGCAGCAGCTAAGCTGTCTGGCGGAAACGCTGATTGTCGCCGCGCGCGACTGGCTGTACGACGCCTGCTGCCGCGAATGGGGCACGCCGTGCAGCGACGAAGGCATCCCGCAGCCGCTGCTGATTTTAGGGATGGGCAAGCTCGGCGGCGGCGAACTCAACTTTTCGTCGGACATCGACCTGATCTTCGCCTGGCCGGAGAAGGGCACCACCCGCGGCGGACGCCGTGAGCTGGATAACGCCCAGTTCTTTACCCGTCTGGGCCAGCGGCTGATTAAGGCCCTGGACCAACCCACCCAGGATGGCTTTGTCTACCGCGTGGATATGCGCCTGCGCCCGTTCGGCGACAGCGGCCCGCTGGTGCTGAGCTTTGCCGCGCTGGAAGATTATTACCAGGAGCAGGGGCGCGACTGGGAGCGCTACGCGATGGTTAAGGCGCGGATCATGGGGGATAACGACGGCGCTTACGCCAGCGAGCTGCGCGCCATGCTGCGCCCGTTCGTGTTCCGTCGCTACATTGATTTCAGCGTTATTCAGTCCCTGCGCAACATGAAAGGGATGATTGCCCGGGAAGTGCGGCGCCGCGGCCTGAAAGACAACATCAAGCTGGGGGCGGGCGGCATTCGCGAGATCGAGTTTATCGTCCAGGTGTTCCAGCTGATCCGCGGCGGGCGCGAGCCGTCGCTACAGTCCCGCTCCCTGCTGCCCACGCTCGAGGCTATCGCCCGGCTTAACCTGCTGCCGGAAGGCGACGCGCAAATCCTGCGTGACGCCTACCTCTTTTTGCGTCGGCTGGAGAACCTGCTGCAGAGCATTAACGACGAACAAACCCAGACCTTGCCGGGGGATGAACTCAATCGCGCCCGCCTCGCCTGGGGGATGCGCATGGATGACTGGCAGGGGCTCACCGCCGCGCTGGATGCGCATATGGCCGCGGTACGGCGTATTTTTAACGACCTGATCGGCGATGATGAAAGCGAAACGCAGGAGGATGAGCTGTCTGAGCACTGGCGCGAGCTGTGGCAGGATGCGCTCCAGGAAGATGACACCACCCCGGTGCTGGCGCATCTGAGTGACGACGATCGCCATCGGGTGGTGGCGCTGATCGCTGATTTCCGCCTCGAGCTGAACAAACGCGCCATTGGCCCGCGCGGGCGGCAGGTGCTCGATCACCTGATGCCGCACCTGCTTAGCGACGTCTGCTCCCGGGCCGACGCCCCGGTGCCGCTGTCGCGCCTGACTCCGCTGCTTAGCGGGATTATCACCCGTACAACCTATCTGGAGCTGCTGAGCGAGTTCCCTGGCGCGCTGAAGCACCTGATTTCGCTCTGCGCCGCCTCGCCGATGGTGGCGACTAAGCTGGCCCGTTATCCGCTGCTGCTGGATGAGCTGCTCGATCCCAACACCCTCTATCAGCCGACGGCGACCGATGCCTACCGGGACGAGCTGCGCCAGTATCTGCTGCGCGTGCCGGAAGAGGACGAGGAGCAACAGCTGGAGGCGCTGCGCCAGTTTAAGCAGGCTCAGCTGCTGCGCGTAGCCGCCGCCGACATCGCCGGAACGCTGCCGGTAATGAAAGTAAGCGATCACTTAACCTGGCTGGCAGAGGCCATTATTGACGCTGTGGTCCATCAGGCGTGGGTGCAGATGGTGGCGCGTTACGGCCAGCCGACACACCTGGCCGAACGGGAAGGGCGCGGTTTTGCGGTGGTGGGATACGGCAAGCTGGGCGGCTGGGAACTGGGCTACAGCTCCGATCTGGATCTGATCTTCCTGCACGACTGCCCGGTGGATGTGATGACCGACGGCGAGCGTGAGATCGACGGGCGTCAGTTCTACCTGCGCCTTGCGCAGCGCATCATGCACCTGTTCAGCACCCGCACCTCGTCGGGCATTCTGTACGAAGTGGATGCCCGCCTGCGTCCTTCCGGGGCGGCGGGCATGCTGGTCACCTCTACCGAATCGTTTGCCGAGTATCAGAAGAACGAGGCCTGGACCTGGGAACATCAGGCCCTGGTGCGTGCCCGGGTGGTGTACGGCGATCCACAGCTTAACGCCCAGTTTGATGCCATTCGCCGCGACGTGCTTACCGCCACGCGCGAGGGCCAGACGCTGCAGACCGAGGTGCGTGAGATGCGCGAGAAAATGCGCGCCCACCTGGGCAATAAACACCGGGATCGCTTTGACATTAAAGCCGATGAGGGTGGCATCACCGATATTGAGTTTATTACCCAGTATTTGGTGCTGCGCGACGCCCACGCCAAACCGAAGCTGACCCGCTGGTCGGATAACGTGCGCATTCTGGAACTGCTGGCGCAAAACGACATTATGGACGAGCACGAAGCGCTGGCGCTGACCCGGGCTTACACCACGCTGCGCGATGAGCTGCACCATCTGGCGCTGCAGGAGCAGCCCGGTCATCTGCCGCTCGACTGCTTCAACGCCGAGCGAGAGCTGGTGCGCGCCTGCTGGCAGAAGTGGCTGGTGGAACCGTGCGTAACAAAACAAGTGTGATATTATCGCGCGCAAATTGTGAATCTTTCTGGAGTCAGGAATGAAAGTAACACTGCCAGAGTTTGAACGTGCTGGAGTAATGGTTGTTGGCGATGTGATGCTGGATCGCTACTGGTATGGGCCAACCAGCCGCATTTCCCCGGAAGCCCCGGTCCCGGTGGTGAAGGTGGATACCATTGAAGAGCGTCCTGGCGGCGCGGCAAACGTGGCGATGAACATTGCTTCTCTCGGCGCGCATTCCCGTCTGGTCGGGCTGACCGGCATCGATGATGCCGCGCGGGCGCTGAGCAAGACGCTGGCGGATGTGAACGTCAAATGTGATTTCGTTTCTGTTCCGACGCACCCGACCATCACCAAGCTGCGCGTGCTGTCGCGTAACCAGCAGCTGATCCGCCTCGACTTTGAAGAGGGCTTTGAAGGCGTGGATCCTGAGCCGTTGCACGAGCGCATCAACCAGGCGCTGGGCAATATCGGCGCGCTGGTGCTCTCTGACTATGCGAAAGGGGCCCTGGCAAGCGTTCAGCAGATGATTAAACTGGCGCGCGCTTCCGGTGTGCCGGTGCTGATCGACCCGAAAGGGACCGATTTTGAGCGTTATCGCGGTGCGACGCTGCTGACGCCTAACCTCTCTGAATTTGAAGCGGTGGCGGGTAAGTGCAAAACCGAGGATGAAATTGTCGAACGCGGCATGAAGATCATCGCCGATTTTGACCTCTCCGCCCTGCTGGTGACCCGTTCCGAACAGGGCATGACCCTGCTGCAGCCGGGTAAAGCACCGCTGCACATGCCGACTCAGGCGCAGGAAGTGTATGACGTTACCGGTGCGGGCGATACGGTGATTGGCGTGCTGGCGGCCACACTGGCGGCGGGTAACACCCTGGAAGAGGCCTGCTACTTTGCTAACGCTGCCGCAGGCGTCGTGGTGGGCAAACTGGGTACCTCTACCGTTTCCCCTATCGAGCTGGAAAACGCCGTGCGTGGCCGTGCCGATACCGGTTTTGGCGTGATGAGCGAAGACGAGCTGAAAGTGGCCGTTACCGCCGCGCGTAAACGTGGTGAAAAAGTGGTGATGACTAACGGCGTGTTCGACATCCTGCACGCGGGCCATGTTTCTTATCTGGCTAACGCGCGCAAGCTGGGCGATCGCCTGATTGTGGCGGTCAACAGCGATGCCTCCACCAAACGCCTGAAGGGCGAAACCCGTCCGGTGAACCCGCTCGAGCAGCGGATGATCGTGCTGGGTGCGCTGGAAGCGGTGGACTGGGTCGTCTCGTTCGAAGAGGACACCCCGCAGCGTCTGATTGCCGGGATCCTGCCGGATCTGCTGGTTAAGGGCGGTGACTACAAGCCTGAACAGATCGCGGGCAGCGAAGAGGTGTGGGCTAACGGCGGAGAAGTGATGGTGCTCAACTTTGAGGACGGGTGTTCAACCACCAACATCATTAAGAAGATCCAGAAAGACAGCGAGAAATAAAAAACGGGCCGAAAGGCCCGTTTTTTTTACCGGGTGGCGGTTTGTAGGCCCGGTAAGCGAAGCGCCACCGGGCATCACAGGCCGCAATTATGCCTGATCGTCTACCGGTGGGATCGCCGGAGCCGGTTTCACTTCATCAACAACACTGCGGTTTTCCAGCTCGGTCAGGCGCTGCTCCAGCAGGGCAATTTTCTCGCGAGTGCGCAGCAGCACCTGCGTCTGCACGTCAAATTCTTCACGGCTGACCAGATCCAGACGCATCAGCTGCGCCTGCAGCACCTGGCGGATCTTCTTCTCAACATCATCACCAAACTCACGCACGCCTTTTGGCATGGATTCATGGACCTGGCGGGCAAGTTGTTCAATTTTTTTTGGGTCGATCATCATAGTTCCCTTGAAGAAAAGGTGTTTAGAACCATTGTAGCGCGTTACAGGGATCCTTAAACCAGAATTGTGTGAAGCTTATGCGTTGCCGAACATAATCATTAGCGTTATAGTTATCCCGCTTATTCTCAGGGCGGGGCGAAATTCCCCACCGGCGGTAAATCAACACCATGTTGAAAGCCCGCGAGCGCTTTGGGTGCAAACTCAAAGGTCAGCAGATCCGGTGTAATTCCGGGGCCGACGGTTAAAGTCCGGATGGGAGAGAGTAACGAACCAGCCGGGCGAGGCCCGCTCACGTTATTTTTTTGCCGTGCTACGGCGCTCCTAAGACTGCCCTGATTCTGGTAACCATAATTTTAATGAGGTTTTTTTACCATGAATCAGACGCTCCTTTCCTCTTTCGGTACCTCTACTGACCGTGTTGAGCAAGCGCTTGCTGCGCTTCGCGAAGGCCGCGGCGTGATGGTACTTGACGATGAAGATCGTGAAAACGAAGGCGATATGATTTTCGCCGCCGAAACCATGACCGTTGAACAGATGGCGCTGACCATCCGTCACGGCAGCGGTATTGTTTGCCTCTGCATCACCGAAGATCGCCGTAAACAGCTGGAACTGCCTATGATGGTAGAGAACAACACCAGTGCCTTTGGTACCGGTTTTACCGTCACCATCGAAGCCGCCAGTGGCGTGACCACCGGCGTTTCTGCCGCTGACCGCGTTACCACCGTGCGTGCAGCCATTGCCGATGGGGCAAAACCTTCTGACCTGAACCGTCCTGGCCACGTCTTCCCGCTGCGTGCGCAGCCGGGCGGCGTCCTGACCCGCGGCGGTCACACCGAAGCGACTATCGATCTGGTGACGCTGGCAGGTTTCAAACCCGCCGGTGTCCTGTGTGAACTGACCAATGATGATGGCTCTATGGCCCGCGCGCCGGAGTGCATCGACTTTGCGGTTAAACACAACATGGCTGTTGTGACTATCGAAGATCTGGTGGCCTATCGCCAGGCGCACGAGCGCAAAGCCAGCTGAGAACGCAGCATAAAAAACGCCGGGTTAACCCGGCGTTTTTTTTATCCTATTCCTGCCGTCTGGAGCAGCACCAGACTGAGCCCCATCACCGACATCCCGCACAGCACGCCGTAGCTGGGGTTGTTATTCGGGTCGATCTCTTTGGCGAGCGGCATCAGTTCGTCCACTGACAGCGCCACCATAATGCCCGCCACCGCCGCCATAATGGCTGCCATTACGATCGGTGAGATCAGGCTGCCGAGAATAAGCCACGCCAGCACGCCGCCCGCGATCTCCGCCAAACCGGAAATGCCTGCCCAGAACACCGCTTTACGCTTCGATCCCGTGGCCGCATAGACCGGCCCGGCAACGGCCAGCCCTTCAGGGATATTGTGCAAAGCCACCGCCAGCGCAATGCCAAAACCTAACTCCAGATTGTTGCTGGCCGTCACGTAAGTGGCAACGCCTTCGGGGAAGTTATGCAGACTGATACCCAGGGTCAGCAGCAGCGCGGTACGGCGCAGGTTGCGGGGCAGCGGCTGACTCCCTTGTTGCATCAGATCCTGCGGATGCGCATGGGGCAGCATTCTGTCCAGCGCAAAATAGCCCAGCAGGCCAAAGACAAACATGCCGTAACCGAGCACAGGCGACATACCTTCGGTGCCAAGGGCGGCGGGTAACATCTCCATCAGGGAGATGAGCAGCATAATCCCGGCGGCAAAGCCCAGGGAAAAGGCCAGCACGCGGTTTGAAGGCTTCTGGCCCAACACGCCGAGCACGGCACCGATAAAGGTGGCGGCGCCTGCAAGAATAGTCAGAATCAGGGGAACTGACATTCACCTCTCCTTATGATAATGATTCTCATTCATACTAAAGGCTAAACGCGCGTAAAGCGAGCGGGTATAGTCGCCTTTACAGATCCCTTACATTCAAATTTCCTGATGATCTTCATCATGGTTATCTGAGTTCATCTTATCCTGGTAACAGGTAAGGTAAAGCTATCAAATCGACATCTTGTGTAAGGATATCATCATGACCTCTTCCCGTATGCCAGCGCTGTTTTTGGGCCACGGTAGCCCCATGAACGTGCTGGAGGATAACGTCTACACCCGCGCCTGGCGTCATCTGGGAGAGAGGTTGCCGCGGCCGAAAGCTATCGTGGTGATTTCTGCGCACTGGTTTACCCGTGGCACTGGCGTCACCGCGATGGAAGCGCCGAAAACGATTCATGATTTTGGCGGCTTCCCGCAGGCGCTGTACGACACGCACTATCCGGCTCCAGGTTCACCGGCGCTGGCGCAGCGGCTGGTAGAACTGCTGGCACCTGTCCCGGTTGCCCTCGATAAAGAGGCGTGGGGATTTGACCATGGCTCCTGGGGCGTGCTGATCAAAATGTACCCCGAGGCCGACATCCCGATGGTGCAGCTGAGTATCGACAGCACTAAACCGGCGGTCTGGCACCTGGAGATGGGCAAGAAGCTCGCCGCCCTGCGGGACGAGGGCATCATGCTGGTGGCAAGCGGTAACGTGGTGCATAACCTGCGCACTGCCCGCTGGCATGGCGAAAACACGCCGTATCCATGGGCGACAGCATTTAACAATTACGTAAAAGAAAACCTGACCTGGCAGGGGCCAGCAGAAAAACATCCGCTGGTGAACTACCTGGCGCACGACGGCGGTTCGCTCTCCAACCCGACGGCTGAACACTTCCTGCCGCTGCTCTATATCTTAGGCGCGTGGGATGGTCAGGAACCGATTACGACGCCGGTGGACGGCATCGAGATGGGCAGTTTAAGTATGTTGTCGGTGCAGGTGGGGTAAAGCGCCCGGTGGCGCTGCGCTTACCGGGCCTACGGAGTTA
Organism: Leclercia adecarboxylata; assembly: GCF_023639785.1. Classification (NCBI taxonomy): domain Bacteria; kingdom Pseudomonadati; phylum Pseudomonadota; class Gammaproteobacteria; order Enterobacterales; family Enterobacteriaceae; genus Leclercia; species Leclercia adecarboxylata. Next base: position 3,965,619 of record NZ_CP098325.1, on the reverse strand, counting down.
TGTAGGCCGGGTAAGGCGAAGCCGCCACCCGGCACCACAGCCTACTCCACGAAGATATGCGGATAGAAGCGCGACAGATCCTGGGTGATCAGCGCGCGATCTTCGCGAATGCCAATCCCGGCTGGCTGATCGTTGATAAGCCAACTGCCGATCAGCATGTAGCTGTCGCCATACTTAGGTAGCTGACAGAACTGCTGGACGATCATCCCTTCTTCGCCATACGGACCTTCTACCGCTTCCAAGGTGTTACCGTTTTCGATAATCGATACGTTGGCCCCTTCGCGGGAGAAAATCGGCTTTTTAACGTACTTGGCCATCTGCGGATAATCATCTTCCGCGAAGTAGGCTGGCAGCAGGTTCGGATGGTCCGGGAACATCTCCCACAGCAGCGGCAGCAGGGCCTTGTTGGAGATGATGCTCTTCCAGGCTGGCTCCAGCCAGCGCACGCCAGCATCTTCAAGCTTGGTCGAGAACA